>JAZNZF010000029.1:0-40279 GCA_045594795.1 Acutalibacteraceae bacterium
ATTTTGTAGATATAAACATATAAATGCTGACTAATTAAAACAATCGCATATAAAACAAGACTGAAAGTAATACTAATAAAAAGTATAATTATTACATAATTAATATATTATAATATGCGAGGTTTGTTTATGGGAAAGGAAGTAGATTATAAAAATAGAGACCGTTTTATTCAGCTCGGTATAGTTATTTCTACACTCCGAAGAATCCGAGGTTTATCACAAGAAAAATTAGCAGAAAAGGCGAATATAAGCAGGTCGTTGTTAAGCAACATTGAGGCTCCAAATATGGCGTACAGCTTTTCCTTGGACGTATTTTATAATATCGCAGACGCATTGGGAATTGCACCAGAAGATTTAATAAAGGCCTCTGTGTTTCCGGATGGAGTAATCGGCAACAAATGAATAATATAAAATCAAAAGCCACCCATCATAACGACGGGTGGCTTAAATTTGGTAAAGCTCGATTATAGGCAGACCCTTTCTTTTGGCTGATTCTTTGTATTTTGCCGCACCGCCAAAGGTAAATCTAACGTACGAAATCACCATGTCCGAATGTTCAAGCATCCATTCGTTCCGCTTGCAAATTGCAAAGCGTAAGGGTGCTTTTTCTATGCCCTCGGGGTAGAGGGTGTTTTCGTAATCTTGCTCGTTCTCATCGTTGGGCAGATATGCTAAAACAATAGTGTATTTTATATCGTAAGGTTTCTTTAGCTCTTTTAGTATATTAGTAACCATAAAATCGAAATTTCCGTTGTTGCCAACATAAAAAGTAGTTGCGTTGTGCTTTGTGATTAATTGGATTATTGTTTCTCTTAATTTAGGCTTTATATCAGTACTTGCATCTCTATTGCCGAAAAAGGTAACTGTCACGAAAAACACCTCTTTTTCAAATTGCACTTATATAGGTGCATAATTATAATAACCCTAAAATATAATAAAGTCAAACTATTTTGTTCTTAATTAAGCGCAATTAGGTGGTTCGACTATGAATTATAATATTGAAAAACAAATCGGTGCAAACGTTAGAAAGCTACGCAAAAAAGCAGGATATACTCAAGATACACTTTCTGCAAAACTACAGGTAGAAGGTTGTGACATTACCCGTAGCGCACTTGCTAAAATAGAGGTAGGACAGCGTCATATATACCCCGACGAACTTATAATATTAAAGAAACTGCTAAATACCACGTACGACGAAATGTTAAAAATTGAGTAAAATAAAAAACTCGTTCATAAGAACGAGTTTTTTTTGGTGCGGATAACAGGAATCGAACCTGCACCGAGTTGCCCCGACTAGAACCTGAATCTAGCGCGTCTGCCAGTTCCGCCATATCCGCATATACATTAATTTGTTTACGTCACTTGCCAAAGAGCTTTTAGTATTGTGTTGAACGCAATACTAATTATATTTATTTTAGGGCTATCTGTCAAGCCTTTTTTGTGTTTAGATTTTTGTTTACAGCTTTGTTACTTGTATTGACCTTGGGGCAGAGGTGTGGGTATAATAGAAAGGTAATAGATTTTAAAAGGCGGTGAGGGAAATGGATACACTTAAAAGGGCTAAAATGGGGTATGGCGATGCTATCGAAAAGCTATATAAATCCTCGTTACCGCAGGTGTATTATGTTTGTCTTACCCTAACAAATAACAGCGAAAAGGCTACGGCAATTTGTAGCGAGCTTTATAAAAAGGTATTCGGCACTCTCGACCGACTTTCAGACACAACCGACTTTACTTCTTGGATGAAGAACGCGGCGGTGGTAGCCTGTATTTCGGTGCTTGGCAAAAACAACCCGTATCTTTTGCGACATATAGACACTACAACCATACCAAAGGAAGAAATAATACACAACCAACCTTTAACAACACAACAAACCGCACGTCTTTTTGAGAATTGTTTAAAGCGAATGGATTTCCCTGCACGTCTTGCTACCGTTTGCTACTATTTTAACGGTATGACAAGGGTACAGCTTTGCAAAATTACCGACCTTGATAACGACGAGGTTGATACTGTGCTTGGCCGTGCCGCCGACAAAATTGCAGCACTCTCATCAGAGCTTGAGGAAAAGGGCGTTGTTGCGGCGCGTATCGACCCTAAAGCACTTTTAGAGCTCCTATGCTTAGAAGCACAGCTACCAACTATCGACCCCAAAACCTTGTACATACCTATAGAGCCAATAGAAGAAGTGGAAAACACTATAGATAATAAACCTAAGGGTGTAAAGATTTCGGCGGCGTCCTATATAGCCGTTGCAACCGCTATAATTGTTGCGGCAGGTGTAACCGCATGGCAAACCGGCTTGTTTGGTGGGCAAAAAGAAACACAACCGTCAGAAATTCAAAGCACTATAGCAAGCACCGTTTCGGTTGTAAGTAGTGAAGTGCCAAGTGTAAACAGCGTTAGCTCTGCGCAAAGCAGTTCTGTGGCATCGTCGTCTACCGCAAGTGCGGTTAGCAGCAAGGCTACAAGCAGCGCTGTGACACCTTCAAAAGAAATTACGCCAGCGGTAAAACCACCTAAAGCAAAATATATAACAACAAAGGCGGTACAGTATAACCATGCTGGCGAAAAGCAACGTACACAGCAGTTTGTATATTCGGGCGGTAAGCTTAAAACAGTACAAACAAAAACCGATATATTTACCGAAACACTTAACTACTCTTGGACCAAAAACGGCAGAAAATGCACCATCACTGATAACAAGGGTACTGTGGTAGAAATTGCAGAGTACGATGTAAACGGCAACCCAACCAAGCGCACCTTTACAAATGATACTGTTAACTTTAAGTGGATCTATAAATATAACGACAAGGGGCTTATAGCAACCGCTAACTATAAATCCAAAACTAACGGAAGCTATAGCTATAAGTACGATTCCGAAAACCGCATAAAAACAGTAAAGCACAGCGTTGGCGGTGACGTGTATACCACCGAGTATAAGTATTATGACGACGGTATGATAAGCAGTCGCATAGAAACCGATTTCGACGGTAGCCAAACCCTTTACAATTACGTTTACAATCACAGCGATATGACCTACAGTATCGAATGCTCAGACGGTAGTCGCGAGCAAGGTGAAATAGCAGAGAACAAATAAAAAATAGCAGTTTGCGTTATTTGCAAACTGCTATTTTGTTTTTAGTTAAACCGCTTTTTAGATATTAATTAAGCGGTTTGCTTTTTGCAAGGCTATTATCATTGGAACTATAAGTATAGCACCACATATTATATTGCTTGTGCCGTGTATAAAATCGGAAGGTAGTCCTACTACAATCCAGGCTATAGTTGCTTTAAAGTTAAGCCCGTCAAACAGCGCTTGTGCGGGCGCGTAAAGGGTGCCAAAAAGATACCCGTGCGCACCGCAAACAGTGGCATAGACTATTGGTTTTAAAAACATTGGCATATTTTTGGGCAGCAATAGGGCTGCTAAAAACAGCGGTAGCCAAATATAAAGATATGGTATCCACCAAGTAGCAAAGCCTGCTACAAAACCATTTATAAGCACGTAGGTGTAAATTGGATATAGTGCTTTTGCACGGTATACCACCGTTATTGCAACTATAAATACACCAACTAAGTGAATGTTTGGTAGAACTTCCATAATGAACTTTAGCACAAATATAATGGCGCCAAGCAATCCAAATACAATTATTTCGCGCAAATTAAGCTTCATTTTATTTTGAAACCACAAAGCCGTAGGTAGCACCGGCAGTAATTTTTGTAGAGTCTACACCTTTTGGTGCCATTTCACCGTTAATGTAGAATGCCCAGTAGGTACCGTCGGTATTGTAATCGGCAACTATTCCGTTCACCTTTTTAACGTATAGCCCATAGTCACCTTGTTCGCCCGAAATAAGCTCTAACTCTTGCAGGGCGTCACCTACCTTTTCCTTGTCGGTATTGATAACAAAGGCGGTCTTGTTACCGTCTTTATCGGTAACTTCAAAATTAAAACTTGTTTTGCCCTCGCCAAGCTCGGTTACCGCTATTTGTGAAGCGGTAGCAGAGGTGGTAGAGCTGATTTCTGTTTTGTCTTTTCAGCCTGTAGTTAGTGCCATAGCCGCAATAAGCACGATACAAACGAATAAAGACAAGGCTTTTTTAAAACTTGTCATTTTCATATTTGTATTCTCCTAAATTTTTATTCCCTTTTTTCTGTTGGCACTCGCAACTTTTATTTTTACAAAGGGTTTTGATGGTTGGATATTTCGACTTAAGCGCGCTTTCTCTCGGTCTTCTCGAGGTGTTACCCCAATGACTTGTGTCCCCAAAAATTGCGGCTTTTTGGGTAAGAGGGAAAGCTTGATTGCGCATCACGGCGACGTGCTCGTGCAGGAATCACACCTGACTTCCCCAAACATCGTATTTTATTATACAACTAAAGCTTAGCTAATGCAATAAAAAATCCACCGCAAGCTTAATTTCTTGCGGTGGGCTAAGATTTATTAATTAACCAATTCTGCCGTAAAGTGGTGCGTTTCCATCGGAATCGCTACGTGGTTCGCGAGCAGGAGCATCAACCTTATTTGAAGGTGCGTTTCTGCGGTCGCGTCCGCCTCTGTTACCGCGACGGTCGCGGTTGTCGTTTCTTCTTGGGGTTACACCGTCGGGGCAGATAACAACGTGTCTTCTCATGCCGTCACCAACCGAGTGTGAGCTAACACCCTCGATATCTTGAATTTCGGTGTGGATAATGCGGCGCTCGTATGGATTCATAGGCTCCAAAGAACGTGCGCGGCCCGTACGAATAGCCTGTGCCGCGATACGGCGAGCAAGTGATTTTAAGGTCTCCTCGCGTTTTTCACGGTAGTTACCTGTATCAAGCACTATTCTGTAATAGCCCGAAGTGCCTGCGTTTGCAGCAAAAGATGCTAAATACTGTAAAGCGTCGAGTGTTTCGCCGCGGCGACCGATAATTACACCTAAATTGCCGCCATCGATATGAAGCTGTGAGCCATTTTCAATCTCGGCAACCTTAACGCTGATATCGGTAACACCAAGCTTTTCGAGAACTGCTACAACGTAGTTAGCGGCTGTAGCTGCGGGTGTGCCTTTTTCAACTTTGCTTAATTCAACATAGTTAAGCTCGGGTTTGCTTTCTAAAGAGTTTACCTCTTTTTCAGCTTTAGCCTTTGCTTTTTCTTGCTTTTTGCCGGTTTTATCTGTGGCCTTGTTATTCTTTTTGTTTGCCTTATCGTTAGCCTTTTCCTGCTTTTTTCGAGGAAGGTCGGGACATTCGTAATATGCCCTTACCTTTGCAGGATGACCGCCGAAAAGACCTAAAACCTTAGGCTTAACGTCGTCTATAATTTCAATTTTATAGTCGGCTTCACCTGGGTTAAGTTTTGCAATGGCTTGCTCGGTAGCTTCTTCAATGGTGCTACCAAGACCAAATTCTTCCTTAATCAAGGTAGGTATCCTCCATTCTTAAAGAGTGTGATGAACTGCGCTTATTCCCACTAATTATGCGTTGTGGGTACGCTGTTTTTCTTCGTTATTGCGTTTAATAATAAGCTTTGCTTGTTCCTCAGCTACAAGTCTTGCGGGGCTATAGATAACCTGTACTGCGGCCTGTAAAAGACCTGCAACAAGGCTTGAGAATGCCCAATACAGACCAACGGCGGCAGGTAGGCTGAATGCAAAGAATAACGAGATTAAAGGCATAGTAAGCATCATACCTGTCATATTAGGTTGGTCGGGGTTCATTTTCTTTTGTAGCTGCAAGGAAATAACGCTGGTAAGCATTTGTGCTCCGAATGCTAAAAGCGGAATTATCCAAAGCTTTAAGTCTGCCGCGGTAATTTCAGCAAAATTGAAGCTGAAACGCGGAGTGTCTTTTAACTGGATTCCAAAGAAGGTGAAATCCCATTCCGAAATTTGTGCCCAAAGCTCTGCTGAAACACCCTTTGTAGTTTCGGTAAGCTTGCTGAAAACCGACATTTGATAATAGCCTGTGGGCTTAACGCCAACTGCTTTGGCTAATTGCTCGATTTTCTCGGTGCCAAGATTAAAGATGTACTGTAAGGGTGACTGAACAACGCGGTAAACGGCTAAAAGGAAGGGGAGCCTGATTAAAAGTGGTAGGCAACCGCCCGACATAGAAACGTTTTCTTTTTGGTAAAGATCTTGCATTTCTTGCTGATACTTAAGCTTGTCCTGCTGAGACATATTGTCGCCGTATTTCTTTTTTAGCGCGTCTATTTTTGGGCGCAACATTTGTTGTTTTGCGGTTGAACGCTGCGTTTTAATGGTAAGCGGCATTAATGCTAAGTTTACTATAAGGGTAAGCATAAACATAAGGAAAGCAAAGTTATGTCCAAAGATATAACTTAAACCTTTAAATATATAGCTTATCGGTATTGCAAAAATGTTCAAAATAAAATCCATAGTTAACCGCCTTTACCTTTTTGTTTGTGGCGGTCGGCTAATTTTCCGACCTTTTAGTAGAT
Organism: Acutalibacteraceae bacterium; assembly: GCA_045594795.1. GTDB lineage: Bacteria > Bacillota > Clostridia > Oscillospirales > Acutalibacteraceae > UMGS1532. Next base: position 6,451 of record JAZNZF010000029.1, read on the forward strand.
GTTTTTTGTTTTTTAGGGGGCACGGGGTCGTACCCACCTTTGCAGAACGGATTGCAACGTAATACCCTGCCGATACTTAAAGCAAGGCCTTTAAAAAAACCGTGCGTTTCGAGTGCTTCAATACAATACGCAGAGCAGGTTGGTATAAACCTACAGCACCCGCGTGAGAGTTTGTGTGGCGAAATATACTTTTGGTAGCCCCTAACGAGCATAATTAATAGCCTTTTCATTTTTTTAGTTACCGCACACACCCGAAAGGGTAAGGTGTTCTAAAATAACCTTTGCTATTTCGGTGCTTTTGCGTTTTAGTATGCGCCTACGCGCAACAAAAACTATGTCGCAGCCTTTTGTAACCTTGGGCAAGCAATCTCTAAAAGCTGCCGTTATAACCCTACGTGCTCGGTTACGTTCTACCGCGCAGCCAAGCTTTTTGGCGGTGGTTATGCCAATGCGACAAACCTCGCGCTTTGTGGGTATAACATAGGTTACAATTTCGGGCGCAACAAAAGACTTACCACGACCGTAGATTCGCCTAAAATCAGGGTTGCTCTTTAGCTTTATAAAGCAGTTCAAAAAAATCATCCGTTCTAAAAATGATGATAAATAAAGCCTGCTTAAGAGCAGGTCAACACTAAGCTACAGAATTAGTAGGTAAGTGTTTTGCGGCCCTTTGCTCTACGACGGGCAAGCACCTTGCGACCATTAGCAGTAGACATTCTTTTCATAAAGCCGTGCTCTTTTTTTCTGTGAAGTTTCTTAGGCTGATAGGTTCTTTTCATTTTTTACGCCTCCTTGACATTTAAGGTTTAATATGTGGGTAGCTATCTTGCGTATGGCGATAGTAACCCAATCATTTATTGATTATACAATAGCTAACCTTAAAATGTCAATCTTTTTTTGCGTAATAGGGTAAAAAATTAAGCGCACTTGATTTTAATGGCGGTCTGTAATATAATAAGTGGGGTAAATAAATCGTTTGATTAGAGGTAAAAGTAAATGATTTTAACTATAGACATAGGCAATACCAACATAACACTTGGCGGATACAAAGGGGACAAGCTTCAGTTTGTGGCTCGTCTTGCTACTGATACTTCGCTTACTGCTGACCAGTACGCAGTTCAAATCAGCAGTATTTTGCAGCTTCGGGGATATACCGCAGAGATTAGCGATGCAATAATCAGCTCGGTTGTGCCAACAACCGCTACAGCCGTAAAGGGCGCGCTAAAGCTCATTACCGGAAAAGAGCCTTTAATGTTGGGGCCTGGGGTTAAAACAGGGCTTAATATAAAGCTTGACAACCCTGCACAGCTTGGTGCCGACCTTGCCGCAGGTGCGGTTGGTGCTATGGGTAAATATAAAATGCCTTGTATTATTATTGATATGGGCACTGCTACTACGGTTAGTGTTATGGATAAAGACGGCGCGTTTTTAGGCGGTGTTATCGCGGCGGGTATTCGCTCAACTTTAGATGCGCTTACCTCAAAAACCGCACAGCTGCCCGCAATTAATATCGACGCGCCTAAGAGTGTTATTGGTAAAAACACGGTAGATAGTATGAAATCTGGCCTTATTTTCGGTGCCGCCGCCATGCTCGACGGAATTGTAGACCGAATTCTTTTAGAGTTAGGCGAGGAAGCAACAGTTGTTGCAACGGGTGGTCTTGCAGAAATGGTGGTTAAAAACTGTACCCGCGAGGTTATAATTGATAACGACCTGCTTTTAGAAGGTCTTTACAAAATCTACAAAAAGAATTGTTAGGTTTTAATACCCACTTGGGTTTTAAAATAAATTTCACAGAACTGTATCTTTAAAAGCATAAAAGGACTTTAAAACCTGTAAAATGTTCAATCCTTTTTATGCCGACGGAGAACAGTATCAGGAGGAAAAGAAAATGAAAAAATCGCAAAAGACAGCAATCTATGGACTCTTTACGGCAGTTATAATCGTGCTGCAGCTACTAAGCTATTTTGTAAAAATAGGCACATTTAACCTGTCACTTGTGCTAATCCCCATTATCTTGGGCGCGCATCTGTATGGCGCAAAAATGGGCGCGGTGTTTGGCGGTGTGTTCGGTGCAGTAGTTTCAATCTGCTGTGTCGCGGGTCTTGACGGCGGCGGATATATCCTATTTACCGCCAGCCCCTTGCTAACCGTACTTGTATGTATGGTTAAAGGTATAGCCGCAGGTGCAGCAGCAGGCGCGGTATCTTCTTTGCTTAAAAAGAAAAGCAATTACGCGGCAGTAATTCTTTCGGCAATCGTAGCCCCCGTAGTAAACACAGGCCTTTTTATAGTGGCGCTTTTGGTGTTCTTTAAGGATATTTTATATTCTTGGGCAGGCGGCACCGACATAGCAACTTATATCGTTGTAGGTCTTGTAGGCGTAAACTTTTTAATAGAGCTTGTAATAAATCTTGTTATGGCGCCTTCACTTTTAACAGTAACAAAAGCGCTTGGCAGAAGATAAAAAGGAAAATTTATGTATAATCTTTCGGATATCGGTGTAATAAAGCAGCTGCTTTTCGAGGCGGGCTTTAGCTTTAAAAAATCGCTCGGTCAAAACTTTTTAATAAACCCCTCGGTCTGTCCCGATATGGCTAAGGCGAGTGGTTGTAAAGACGTTGGCGTTATAGAAATCGGCGCAGGTGTAGGCGTGCTTACTGCCGAGCTTTGCCGCCGCGCCAAAAAGGTTGTTTGTATAGAAATTGATACAAGGCTTAAACCTATTCTCGATAAAACTCTCGCTGATTTCGATAACTGCGAAATTGTGTACGAGGACGTTATGAAGGTGGATTTGCACACACTTATACGCGAGAAATTCGGTGATATGCCCGTAGTTATTTGCGCTAACCTCCCTTACTACATAACCTCGCCTATTGTAATGATGCTACTCGAAAGCCGCTTGCCGATAGATGCAATTACGGTTATGGTGCAAAAAGAGGCGGCGGATAGACTAACCGCAGAGGTAGGCTCAAGAGAATCGGGCGCTGTTACGGTTGCGGTTAATTATTATGCCGAAGCCCATACCGTTCGCAAAGTTTCGCGCGGTTCGTTTATGCCTAGCCCCAACGTAGATAGCGCGGTAATAAAGCTCCAAATAAGAAAAGAACCGCCCGTTGTAGTAAAAAACGAGAAAGCGTTTTTTGGGCTTATCCGCGCGGGTTTTTCTCAACGCAGAAAAACTTTGCAAAACTCGGTATCGTCAGCGCTTGGTATTAGCAAGGAAACTATAAAACAAGCACTAAAGATAAGCGGCTTGTCCGAAACTGTACGCGCAGAGGCATTAACAATGCAACAGCTATCAGACCTATCAAACGCATTGGAAGAATTAAAAGCATAAATAAAAAACTAAACCGCGGTAGAGCAATAAACTCTACCGCGGTTTTTGTCATTGTAAGTTATATTCTATAAGAACATAAAGATAATAGGAATTGTAACAACTGAAAGCAAATGCGATATAACCGCCATACCGGCAGCTTTTTTGGTATCTTTACCGTAGGCGCTCGGTATAACTATAGTGTTAAGGCCAAGCGGCATTGCAAGGGCGCAAAGTGCACAGGTATAGCTTACGGAATCTATAGGTATAAGCTTTGCAACACCTATAAAGATAAGCGGAAAAATTATAAGCCTTATTATAGAAATTACATAAAGGCTAACATCTTTTAAGGTTTTCTTTAAGCTTATTGTAGAAACCGTTATACCCGTAAGTAGCATAGCAACGGGCGACATGCAAGCCCCCGTAGAGTCGATTAACGAGGTCGCAAAGGTAGGTAGCTTTATTCCAGTAATACCGATAATCATACCAATAAGCATAGCTATCATCATAGGATTTAAGAAAGCCTTAAGCTTTTGCTTTATCCCGTGAGCAGAGCTATCGGCAATAAGCAAAACAGGAACACCCCAAAGATAAATCATCGTCCATAAAGGAAGGGTGAATATTAAGTATTCGAAAAACATATCGGGGAAAAGGGCGCTAAAAACTGCGTTACCCATAAACCCGAAGTTCGCAAAGCTTAACCCGTATGTATAAATATTTCGCATATAATTGTCTTTTGTAAGTAGCCTCGAGCATAGAATTGCAAGGGGAATAACAAAAACCATTATAATTATGCTTGTTAAAAGAGGCTTTGCCGCAGCGCTAATACGTGCAGGGGTAAAGTTGCTTATAAATGTACCCATAACGAGCGCCGGTACAAACAGGTAGTTTTCAAGCTTGGAGAGCACCGTTGCCGAGTCCTTTGGTAATAGCTTGAACCTTGCTAAAAAATAGCCTATTGCGATAAGTGAAAACAAAAAAATGTTTTGGTTTAGGGTTGATAAAAATACCTGCATAAAATAACACCTGATTTTATAATAATTATATTGACCATTAACAGTTTTAACACAAAACAAGGGCAAAGTCAATAAAAAAGTGCTGTGCATAAATACTATGCACAGCGCTTTAACAATTAGTCTTTCTTATTGCCCGAGAAAATTTTGTTAATTAATAAAGTAGCAAGAATGATAACGCCTATAATAACGAATATAACAAGCATGCCCTTGCCCATATAGCCTAACATACTTATAAAGTTTTGTGGCTCGAAAACAAGCTCGGGGGTAGAGGTGCTTGTTGTTTCAGCAACCTTTGAAGCCGAAAGAATATTTAAAACAGTATTTAATAATTTCATTTTTGTTACCCCCTATTTACCAAAGAAGTTAAGGATTATACCGCCCGCGATAACCGAGGCAATCTGTCCCGAAACGTTAACACCGATAGAGTGCATTAAAAGGAAGTTCTGTGGGTCTTCCTTGAGTGCCATTTTGTGCACGATTCTGCCAGACATTGGGAAAGCAGAAATACCCGCAGCGCCTATCATTGGGTTAATTTTTGTTTTAGCAAAAACATTGATAAGCTTTGCAAAAAGCACACCGCCTGCGGTATCAACAATAAATGCAATAAGGCCAAGACCTAAGATTAAAAGTGTATCAACCTTAAAGAACTTTTCGGCGGTCATATTAAATGCAACCGAAACGCCAAGGAATATTGTAACAAGGTTTGCAAGCACCTTTTGTGCGGTTTCGGAAAGTGATTCTAAAACGCCACACTCTCTAATAAGGTTACCGAACATCAAAAATCCGATAAGTGCGGTAGCCTGTGGAACAACAGCAGAAACTACAATTGTGATGATTATTGGGAACATAATACGGGTGAGTTTTGAAACGGATTTCTGCTCGTAAGGCATACGGATTAAGCGTTCTTTTTTAGTGGTAAGAAGCTTTATTACAGGTGGCTGAATGATAGGCACTAAAGCCATATAAGAGTATGCAGCAACCGTAATAGCACCAACGTATGAAGAGCCCAAGGTGTTTGCAACTGCGATTGAAGTAGGACCGTCGGCTGCACCGATGATAGCAATTGATGCCGCATCGGTCTCGGGGAAGAACACACGTGCCATACATAAAGTAAAGAATATGCCGAACTGTGCAGCAGCACCGAAAAGCATAAGCTTAGGGTTGGTTAAAAGTGGGCCGAAGTCTATCATTGCGCCGATGCCGATAAATAAAAGCAACGGGAAAAGCTCGTTAGCGATACCCGCGTGGTAAAGAGTGGTTAATGCGCCGCTTTCCTCGATATACTCCACAGAGGAGCCGTTATCGGTGATAAGCTTTATTGCTTTTTCAAAAATAACGTCTGCGCCCGGAATGTTTACAAGAATTGTACCAAAGCCCATAGGAAGAAGTAGGGTTGGCTCCATTTCCTTTTTAATGGCAAGGTAAATAAGCAAGCAGCCAACAAGAATCATAACCACTTGTTGCCAAGAGAATGCTAAAAGATTACTGTAAAGAATGTCCATTAATTCTACCTCCTAATTTTTCGCAAATAATTTTATCATATAAAAATATAAAAAGCAATATTTTATTTTAAGTATTATCGTCTAAAAGATAGTGAATAAGTCTTTCGGGTCCGTCAAAAAAGGCTTTAGAGGTTTTGTAATGCTCAGTATCTTTATAATCAACCTCGCGTATGCCGCGTTCCGAAAGCTCAAGCACGGTAGCGTTTGGGAAAGCCATTAAAAAAGGAGAGTGGGTGGCAATTACGAATTGCGAGTTGTTATTAACTAATCTGTGCATTTCAGTAATCAAAACAAGCAACCGCATTGGCGAAAGCGCTGCCTCTGGCTCGTCTAAAATATAAAGCCCGTTGCCCGAAAAGCGATTTTTAACAAGGCTTAAAAAGCTTTCTCCGTGGGATTGATTATGCAGTGATACACCACCATACGAAGAAACAATGGAGGGGGTAGGTGCATCTATCTTATCAAGCTCGTCGATGTTAGAGGCAACGTTGAAAAAACTCTCTGCTCGCAAGAAAAAGCCGTCTTTAGCGGTATTTCGTCGAGATATCACCAAGTGTTTATAAAGGTCAGAATGGGCACTTGCGGTGGAAAAACTAAAATTTCTGGTGCCACCCTCGGCGTTAAAGCCGCAAGCAATAGCTATAGCCTCTATAAGTGTGGATTTACCTGTTCCGTTTTCACCTACAATAACAGTAACATCACTGTTAAAATTAATTTCGTTTCCGTCTATTAGGTATTTAACTGCGGGAATGTTTTGCAGGTAGGAGTCTTTATCAAGGGGTTTGTCGAGAAAGACTGATTCTATATATTTTCTTTCCATAACTATTTAAAAGTTCTCGCTTTTCGTTATCTTTGTTTTAGACTTAAAGTATACATCCTTAAAGACCCAAAGCTCTGCTATTAAGCAAACGGGTAAAGCGGCAAAAAAGTCGACCACCGAGTGCTGCTTTATAAACACTGTAGAAAGACAAATGCTAAAGCAAAAGGCGGTAATTAAAGCCTTAACCCATTTATTAACACTGTTCTCTCTGAGCCAAACGGATGCTATACCAATAGAGTAGGCACAATGTAAAGAGGGGCAAACGCCCGTGTTAGTATCTACCCTATATAAAAGCCCTACTATTTCGGTTAATATGTTGTGATTTTGAAATTCGGCAGGGCGCAGTAGCTGACAGGTAGGGTATATCACGTATATCACTATTGCAATGGCTTGGGTTATCATAATATAAATTTGCAGACGCTTAAAGTTTGTAACGTTGTAAAGTGCAAAGTATAAAAGTGAGCCCGCAATAAGCAAATACCACAGAACGTACGGCACAACAAAATACTCGCAAAAGGGGATTATATCGTCAAGCGCGCAGTGTACCTCGTGGCAGGATTCTTGCGGAATTAAATTTTCGGTAAGAAAGAAAAGCACAAAATACACAACCCACCCAAAAAGCAGTAATAGGTGAGAGAATTCAGGTGTATTAAGCTTTGAAAACCTAAACTCGCGATAATTTACAACAGGTTTTTTCATATTAATCCTCCTGTTTGTTGTATGGGTAAAGCCTACGCGGAATGTTGTTGTAGGGTACTACCTTATGCCTTGGCAAAGAGGTTGCCATATTTGTAATTTCATCCATCAGATATGTGCGTATGCGTTCGCACTCTTGTGTGTTAGTTGCGGTGCTATCAAATTTAGTAGGTGTGCCGATATACACCTTGCGTAAAGCGGGAGCTATATACATAGGCACAAAATTTAGCTCGGTTTTCGTGCGTTTGTAGTAAAGACGGGCAATATCGGTAAATCCGTTTTGAAAGTCGCACACAATGTTGTTGTGGGGTTTTGCTTGCTCGGGGAAAATTACAACGTGATTACCGTCTTGCAAAAGCCTAACCGTGTCTTTAAAAGTGTGTATAACACGGGCATCGTGGTAAACAGGTATGGTGTTGGCGTTGTTAAAAACAAAGCTGCTTATAGGCGCAATCAGATATGAAGCAAGCTTATAAAAGGGCTTAGTCCAACGGGGTTTATGCGACCAAAAATCGCGATAAGCATACGCGGGCACCTCTTTTAAATGCATCATTTGGGAAGCGCACCAAGTGTAGCGGTTGCGGGGTAAATACAGCTCTGCGGATATAGGGCCGTTCATTTGCGCGTGATTGCCTATAATTAAAGAGGGTGAGCTTGGCAGATTCTCGAGCCCCTCAACCGTCATCTTTTTAAAGAATAGCCACACAAACCATTTTGCTATTGGATAAAAGGGAGAAATTTTTTTGTTATTGCTTTGCAAAATTACCGCCTCGATTAATAATGTTAAATACGTTAATAATTATACTATCCCAAGCGCTAAAGTTCAACCACTTAAATTGTAAAAAAGTGTAGAACGGCGTATAAAAATTACCCTTTGGTTTTGAAAAAAACACAAAAAAGCGTTGACTTTAGCGTGATAAAGTGTTAAAATATTAAATAGTAAAAGTAAAGGAGTAGTGCATATGAATCTCCGCAACGAAAGCTTAGACAAACTTTTTTCCGAAATTTTAAAACTAAAAACCGTAGACGAGTGTTACGAATTTTTTGAGGATATTTGTACCATTAAAGAGCTACAGGATATTTCACAGCGTTTAGAGGTGGCATTCTTACTTAACGAGGGTAAAAATTACCAAGAAATATCGGCAAAAACGGGCGTAAGTACGGCAACAATAAGCCGTGTAAACAAATGCCTTAACTACGGTAGCGGCGGCTATAAGGCCGTTATAAAAAGGGCAAACGAAAAATAATATAAAAAAACCGACAGCTTAAGGTCTGCTCAAGTACCCGTTGCTGTCGGATTTTTTGTTTTTTAGGCTATTGCTTTAATATAAGAACAAAGCTTTTTGGCGGAATAGCTACAGTGCCGCCACAATGCAGCACATCTTTTCCAAGGTATGTACCGCCAAGCATTGTGTTAAGGCTTATATCAATACTGTTAAATGAGTTGTTTATACCCACAAAAAGCTTGCTGCCTTCAGTTTCTCTGATAAAAGCAAAGACTGCGTTTTGTGCGTAAATAGGCTCGAAGCTACCGTCCTTTAAGGCTTTTACTTTCTTTCTGATAGCACCTAAAAACTTGTAATGCTCTAATAATTCCTTGTCTTCGTTACCCCAAGGATAGCAACCCCTACAAAACGGGTCACCAAAGCCCTCGAGCCCTGCCTCGTCGCCATAGAAAAGCGAAGGAACACCTGGCAGAGTATACTGTAAAACCGAAATTAGCTTTAACCTAAGCTTTGCTTTTTCGCGTTGCTCGGGCGTTAGTTTAAAATGCGACTGCCCCTCTCGGTTTTGGGGTGCATCTCCCTCAAGCCCAAGCATAGTTAAAATGCGTGCAGTATCGTGTGTGCCTACGTGGTTCATTAAAATATCGACACTTAATTTTGGGTAGTTTTCTAAAATAGAAAGCACGGTTTCTTTCAAAGCTTCAGCGTTACCGTAGCGTATAAAATCCACCATTGCCGAGGCAAAAGGATAGTTCATAACCGAATCCAACTGCCTGCCTTCAAAATACCGTCTGCGCACGCCGTAGCTTTCTTTGTTAGAGGCATCTTCCCACACCTCACCTAAGATAAATGCTTCGGGGTTTTCGGCCTTTACAGCCTCGCGTAGCCTGTCTAAGAAAACATCGGGCAATTCATCGGCAACGTCAAGTCGCCAACCGTCTGCGCCAAGGCGTAACCAGTAGCGCAAAATTCCGTTTTCGCCACAGATGTATTCCAAAAATTCGGGGTTATCCTCGTTTACCTCGGGCAAGGTTGAAACACCCCACCAGCTGTGGTAGTCGCTCGGCCAGTTTTTAAATTTATACCAGTTGAAATAGGGTGAAGTCTTGCTCTGCGCGGCGCCGTTACCATATTGATTATATCGGTCAAAGTATTTACTGTCGTCGCCTGTGTGCGAAAAAACACCGTCTAAAATAATTTTAATATCCCTTTCGTGTGCGCTTTTGCAAAGATTTATAAAATCCTGCTCACAGCCAAGTAGGGTATCAATTTTTTCGTAATCGGCGGTGTTGTAGCGGTGGTTAGAAGAGGCTAAAAAAATGGGATTCAGGTATATACAGGTAACCCCTAAGCTTTCTAAATAGTCAAGCTTTTGCTCTATACCCTTTAGGTCACCGCCAAAGAAATCGTTACAAAGGCAGTAGTATGGGTCGTTCTGCTTCCATTCGGGGCTACCGCCCCAGTCATCGCGCAACCAACGGCTTTTGGGTATGTCAGCTTTTGACGTTTTAGAGTTATAGAACCTGTCGGGGAAAATCTGATATATAACACCGCCCGTAAGCCAATCGGGTGTGCTAAAGCTTTTAGAGTATACGCTTTTTTGCCAACTGCCACCGCCGTCACCAAAGCCCCTGCTACCGTTTGTTTTTGTAATAAAGGTTTGCGACCACTCGGTCTTAAAACAAAAGCGATACCAATAAAGCCCCGCGGTTAATTTAAGGTCAATTTTATAGTAAAGTGCACCGCCGTTCTCGAACTCAAACTCCATTTCGTGCCATACCGTATCCCCACCGTCTTTAGTAAGCAGTAAAAAGGCGTGCCAAGCGCCGCAGTCTGTCGGAAGTCTTAAACGCAGGCGCATATAATCACCCTCGGCAATAGCGCCAAAATGCGAGCAACATAACTTGTCGCGAGAGTCGTAATAGCAGAACATAAGTACACCACCTTTTAAAGTAATAAGTAAGAGTGAATAGTGAAGAAGTAATAAGTTTTTAGAACTCGGCAGAGGACTGCCGAGTTCTTGTGGTTTATAAAATAGATTTAGCGTTCCAGATTCCCTTTGCGTAATCCTCAATAGAACGGTCTGAAGCAAAGATTCCTGCCTTTGCAATATTTATAAGCGCCATACGATTCCAGGTTTCGCGGTCCTCATACAGCTTTGCCGCCTTTTGCTTGGCAGTTACATAGTCGGCATAGTCAGCCAAAGCCATATAATAATCGTTAGAGCGAAGGATACCTGCAACAACGTCGCCGCCCTTTAGCCTTGAGGCTATAAAGTCGATAGCCGCTTTAAGATCTTTGTTGTTATTGTAGTAATCGTAAGGATTGTAACCTGTTTTACGAAGTCTTGTTACCTCGTCGGTTTCCATGCCGAAAATAATGATGTTATCGTCGCCGACAGCCTCATGTATTTCAACGTTTGCGCCGTCTTCTGTACCAAGGGTGATAGCGCCGTTCAGCATCATTTTCATATTACCCGTGCCGCTTGCCTCTGTACCCGCAAGCGAAATTTGTTCGCTAATATCCGCAGCCGGAATCATAAGCTCTGCCAGAGTTACGCGATAATCCTCCATAAACAGAATTTTTAGTTTATCGCGAACTTGTGGGTCGGATTCTAAAATCTGCCCCATACTGTAAATAGCGCTTATAATCTGTTTTGCAAGCAGATAACCCGGTGCCGCTTTTGCACCAAATATATATGTCTTGGGTCTAAAGTCGGCATTTGGATTTTCCTTTAAATACAGGTACTCGCTGACAATGTTAAGCAGATTCAGGTGCTGACGCTTGTACTCGTGCAGACGTTTTACCTGCATATCTACTATAGAGTCGGGGTCTATTGCAATACCGTACTGCTCACGCGTGTAGGTAGAAAGGCGAGCCTTGTTGTTGCGCTTGATTTCTTCAAGCTTCTTAAGTACTGCCGAATCGTCTTTAAAAGCTAATAGCTTTTCTAATTCCATTGCGTTATACTTAAAGCCGTCGCCGATTAGCGAGGTAATGTATTTAGAAAGCAAGGGGTTTGCTTGGCATAGCCAACGTCTGTGCGCGATACCGTTAGTAACGTTTTTAAACTTATTGTTATCAAGTTTATAGTAATCGTTAAATAAATCGTCCTTTAAAATTTCGCTGTGTAAACGCGAAACACCATTTACGCTGTGGCAGGTGCAGGCGCACAGGTTTGCCATACGAACAACGCCGTTCTCGATAACCGCAGTTCTTGAAACATAGCCCGCGTCGTGTGTACGCTCCCAAACCTCAGCGCGAAAACGATTGTCAATTTCGGTAACAATTTGGTAAATACGGGGCAGTCTTGCACGGAATAGGTCAATCTGCCAGCACTCGAGTGCCTCTTTCATAACCGTGTGGTTTGTGTAGGCTGTGGTGCGTTTAACTATATCCCAAGCCTTATCCCAGGTGTAGCCGCACTCGTCTAATAAAAAGCGCATAAGTTCGGGGATAACTAAGGCGGGGTGGGTATCGTTAATATGGATTGCCGCTTTCTCGGGCAGATTATCCAAGGTGCCGTACTGCTTTAGGTGGCGGTTTAAAATGTCCTGTATAGATGAGGACACAAGGAAATATTGTTGGCGTAGCCTTAAAGATTTACCTTCCATATGGTTATCCTCGGGGTATAGCACCTTGGAGATAACCTCGCTCATTGCTCGTTGCTCTAAAGCCCTTACATAGTCACCTTGGTTAAAGGCTACCATATCGATTTGCGGTGCCTCGGCGCTCCAAAGACGAAGCACGTTTACAGCCTTGCCATCTTTACCTGCAACCATAAGGTCATAGGGCATAGCAATAACTGTGTTATAGTTTTTATGTGTAACAGAGTGATAGCTGTCGTGCCAGCTTTCCTCAATTTCGCCATCGAAATGCACCTCTACTGCGTGACCCGAGCGTTGCTCTAACCACACACTGCCACCGGGCAACCAAAAGTCTGGCATTTCGGTCTGCCAACCGTCAACAAGCTTTTGGCGGAATATACCAAACTCGTATTTTATGCAGTAGCCCATAGCGGGGTAGCCGCCACTTGTAAGACCGTCTAAAAAGCAAGCGGCAAGTCTGCCAAGACCACCGTTGCCAAGGCCTGCATCAGGCTCTAATTCGTATAACTTATCTATTTTAACGCCAAAGGTTTTAAGGGCGTTTGCCATTTGCTTTTCAATGCCTAAATTATAAATGGTATTTTTAAAGGAACGACCCATTAAAAATTCCATACTTAAGTAGTAAACCATTTTGGACTGGCTCTCGTTAGTTTTTTTGCGAAAGTTTTCGCGACCCTCACGCATTATATCCATAACGGTAAGCGCGGCGGCCTTGTAAAAGAACTCGTTCGATGCCGCGTCGGGCGTAACGCCAAAATTATGTGAAAGCTTAAGTGTAATTTTTTCTGCTAATTCGTTTGCTGTGTATTTGCGCATAGATATCCTCCTGAAAACTTGTTAATGCTTATGAAAAAACGCCGAGTTCTAATTTAATAAAACACGGCATTTATACAGATTATTCTGTTTCGTCTTGTCCGTTGGTGTCGCTCTCCGTCTCGATTACCGGCTGGGTATCGCCGCAGTCGCACTCGATATAATACTTTTTGGTTTTCTTTTTTTGGCAAAGCTTAGTAATTGCAACCGCAACACCTGCAGCTAAAGCAGCAACAGCGGCTAAAAGTGCTATAAGCTTTAAAGTGGATTTAGTATTACCTGTATTGCTCATAAAAAAGCACCAGCCTTTCTTTTAGACATTATATACCCAAAAGGAGTAAAAGTCAACTACATATCGTTGTAAAAACTTAACAAAATAACTAAATCTTGTTACATAAAGGGTGCAAATAAATGCAAAATAAATTGCTTTATTTTTAACTTAAACGGTCTTTGCTTCCAACTATCTAAAATAATTTCTTCGCTTTTTTGTAAGGTGTCTTCAATGCTTTGTTTTATTTCGGTGACAGAGTCGGTAGCGCAAAGCCACACACCACACTCAAAGTGAAAGAAAAAGCTGCGATAATCCATATTAACCGTTCCAACTGTAGCGAATCTGTCATCTGCTGCAAAAAGCTTAGAATGCACAAATCCGGGTGTGTATTCGTAGATTTTTATTCCGGCTGAAAGAAGGTCGGTATAATGATATTGTGTTACGGGGTGAACGTACCATTTATCAGGGATTTTAGGGCAGAGAATACGTACGTCTACACCCGATTTCGCCGCGCGTATTAGCGCCTCCATCATATTGTTGTTAATAATCAGGTAGGGGGTGGTTATATACACGTATCTTCTCGCGTTGTTTATCATTTGCAAGTAAATTCCCTCGCCTGCAAGATGGTCATCAAAAGGTCCGTCGAAATAAGGCTGCACAAATCCATTGCTGTTTTCTTTAGGGCAGTCGCATAAATATCTTTCGGGGTTAATGTTGCTTCTGCCTGTAAAATTCCACATTGTGCAAAAAGCTACGGCAAAGCTTCTAGCGGCATCACCCTGTATTTTTATTCCACAATCGAGCCAATGGCCAAAGCGTTCTAAACGGTTAATGTATTCATCGGCAATGTTAAATCCACCCGTATACGCTACCTTACCGTCTATTACTATTATTTTTCTGTGGTTGCGATTGTTTAGAAAAATATTAGAGCGAAAACGAATTTGGTTAAAAACCAAAATCTCTATACCCTCACGCTTTAAATCCTTAACAAAGTTACGGTACTGGCGGTTGGCAGAGCCGAAATCGTCCAAGATGATTTTAACCTCAACACCGTCTTGTATACGCTCTAAAAGAATTTTATGAATTTCGTCCCACATATATCCGTCTGCAAGTATAAAAAACTCAATAAAAATATACTTTTTAGCGCACTTCAGGTCTTTTAGTATTGCCTCGAAAACCTGTTCGCCACTCCCGAAAAACTTAGTTTCGGTGTTTTTGTATACAGGATAGCCCGATTCGTTTAAAAGAAAACGTGACTGCTTTGCACCAAGTAATCCGTTTTTTTCAAGAGAAAAAAATGTGTCGGGGTTTTGAATAAGGTATTTTTCATTATCCTTCTCTTTTTTTATATATCTGCGTTTTACAAGGGGGAATACACGGTTACCGCCGAAAACAAGGAAAAACAACCATCCGGCATACGGAATGCACAGAATAAATATTATCCAGGCAATTTTGTAGCTTTGCTCGTTTTTCTCGTTCACAAGGTAAACAACACAGCAAATACTAAAAAACTCAAACAAGGTAAAAGTAAAATAATGGTTTTTGGTTATATAAGAGGTAAACAGAGCAATAAACACTATTTCAAATAACAGTAAAATGCCTGTTGCTATAATACGCCGTGGCAGACGGTAGCCCCTGCGTGATTTTCTTTTTGCCATATTAGTAACCCCCTTACATAAGAAAGTATCAGATTTAAATTAATAAATGGTAAATTGATTGTAAACAGTTTAACACAAATTGCTAAACACTGCAAACGAAAGTTGCTATCGGTCTGGTGTAAAGATGGTTATAGATAGGGCTATGCCTGTTGGCAAACCTACCGCCTTTACTACCTATGTTACCCAAACACATAACAAGTTAATGATTGTTTCTATGATGTTTATTATGTTTTCGCGTATAACGTGGCTGTAACGACGGGCTTGAAAAAGGCTGATATTATCAGCTTTGCTGTGGTGCAAATCGGATTAATTAAAAAAATGAAAAAATAGAAAGCTTGTTGTTTATAATAAATGTGTGGGTGCAATTTTTTATTTATATTGTAGCACTTGAAAAAAATGGATAGGTATACTATAATGATAGTGTGTGTAAATACACTTTTTCGTTTGTATGCGGAGGGAATATATATGCAGATAAAAAAGGTTGATTCATTAAAGCAAAAGGTAAAATCTGTTTTTGCAACAAAAGAAAAAATGTTGGAAAAATATAAAATAAAAATGCACAAGAATCAATATGAAATTTTAAGCATACCAAAGAAAAAGATATGGGTGTTTAATGCGGGAATGACTTTTTCGGGAAATCCAAAATGGTTGTTTATATATATTAACAAATACCGCCCCGATATCAAAGCCTTTTGGTTGTGCAGTGATGAAGAAACGGTTGAATATATTAATTCGTTGGGATACAAGGCGTATTTGTATCTATCAAAAGAGGGTATAGAAATATCAACTGCCGCAGGTGTATACGTAACCGAGCAGTGTAAAGAAATAATCCCTAACTATTTAAGAGACTGTGTTTATCTTAATCTTTTCCACGGGGTCGGTTGTAAAACCATTGAGAGAAAATTAAGAGATGGTCTATTGTTCAGCCGTATTATGAAAAAATATATTGCAAATAACGATGTGTTTATTAACAATCAACTTTTTCTTGTTACATCTCCTCTTATGGAACAACACTTTAAAGAAAACATCGGTCTTACCGAGGATATGATTGTAAGAGCGGCATATCCGAGATGCGTATATCAAAATAATTATGAGAAAATAGCAACCTTTGACCATAATTTGAAAAAAAGAAAAGGCAGAGATGCTAATACTAAAATTATAGTTTATTCACCAACGTTCAGGGAAACAGAAGACTACGATTTTATGGGTCAGGCAATTCCCGATATGGATAAATTAGAGGAAAGGCTTAAGCAAAACAATCAGTTATTCGTTTTTAAAATGCATCCAATTATGCTTGAAAAGGATGCAAATTACATCCGTATAAAAGAAAAGTATGAGAACTCACCTTATTTTTTGTTCTGGGATAATAACGAAGATATTTATGAGGTGTTCGACCAGATTGATGCTGCCATAATAGATTATTCGTCAATCTTTTATGATTTTCTCGCAGGCGGAGTTAAGAATTTCATAAGATACTTTTTTGATTATGACGATACAGACAATCTGCGCGAAGGTGCATACGATTACGAAGAGATGACCTGCGGAAGAATGTGCCGCAATTTCAGTGAGCTTTTAAATTCGCTTGACAGCTATACCTCCAGCGAAGATGAGGAAGTTGAGAGAAAGCGCATATATGATTTGTTTTGGGAATATTCTGAAAGCGATTCAATGGAAAAAATAATTGAAGCTACACTAAACTTTGAAGTGAAAGCAGAACCCTTACCAACGTTGTATAGCTTTGATATTTTCGATACCATTATTTCAAGAAAAGGTCTTGCTCCAAGCAGTATTTTTTGTAAAGTCAAAGAAAAAATGATGAAGAGCAACCTTAATTTTGATAAACACTTCATTAATTCTTATATAGATATAAGAAGAACTTGCGAGCATAATGTAAGAGAATATAGAAATAAAACTATTCATACAAGAGGAATGATACAAACCGAAATTTCTTTTGATTCTATATTCGAACGTATGAGTGATTTATACAACCTTTCTTATGAACAGGTTGAGTTTCTCAAGTCAAGCGAGCTTGAGGCAGAAATCAATGATACCATTCCAATACCCGAAATGGTTGCTTATGTCGAATCCCTAATAAAAAAGGGCGAAGATGTAATTTTAATTAGCGATATGTATTTGCCAAGCACAATTATCAAAAAGCTGATAGCTAAATCAAGCAAACTAATTGCAGAGCTTCCCTTGTACGTATCGTGCGAATACGGTGTTCATAAGTCTACGGGCCGTTTGTATCAAGAAGTGTTTAAGGATATCAAATTTTATAAATACGGCAAGTGGATTCATCACGGAGATAATGGCAATGCAGATGGCGCAAAAGCAAGAGCATTAGGCATTACAACAAAGAAACACACAGCACCTGTGTTTAATGAATACGAAAACGAAATAGTAAATAAATTGGGTACGTACGACTCGTATCTTGTAGCAGCAATGATGGCAAGGTTTAGGCAACGCAATCACGATAGTAGAGATTATTTCTCGTACGCTTATGCCTCGTTGTGTTTGGTTCCATATTCAATATGGGTTGCAGAAGATGCTAACAGGAGAGGGTTTGATACCCTGTATTTCATTGCGCGCGATGGATATCATACCCAAAAAATAGCAGATATTGCAATAGAAAAATTAGGTTATAACATAAAAACCAAGTATATCTACGGTTCAAGGAAAGCGTGGAGAATACCTTCATTTATCAACGAATTCGATGAAACGTTCTTTATGTCTTTTGGTAACCTTGCAATTTCTAAAACCTTTGACGAGGTGCTTAATGCACTGTGTCTTGATAAAGAACAGTTTGAGGAAATGTTCCCCTCTCTTTGCGAAATGGATTTAAGTGACGTTATTACAAAGCCGCAAATGTCGGTTATTATTTCGGTTGTAAAATCAAGCAGCAAGTATAGAGAGTATCTTTTATCCATAGCGGCTGATATGAGGGTGAATGTTGACAAATATCTTTCTCAGGAAATAAATTTTGATGAGAAATTTGCTTTCGTTGATTTTTGGGGAAGAGGATATACCCAGACCTGTTTTACACGCCTGCTCCATAATATAAGAAAAAGCGAGTTTGATGTTCCGTATTATTACATTCGCTCTATTTATCCAACCGAGGGGCACAACGTAAGATACAATTATACAAGCCAAAACACCTCTATGCTTATTGCTGAGGCGTTGTGCAGTTCAAACATCGATTACCAAAGCATAAAAGAATATCGTGAAACAGAAGACGGGTTAATGGTTCCTGTTATAGAACCTCAAAAATGTAACGAGGGGCTTCTCAATTCAATGAGGGTCAGACTTAGCGGTTTTGCGCGTGATTTCCTTGACCTCGAACTTGATGATAGAAATTCTACCTTAAGGGCTCTTCTTGAGTTTGTTCTTGAATATTACGACACAAAGCAGGACGACCCCCTTATAATAGAGAATATTGCTACGTTAGGGTATGCTCTTACAATGTACGGGGAAGAGAGAGAATACGCTCCTGCACTAAGTATGCAAGACGTTGAGGTAATAGCAGAGAAAAAAGCACCCCTGTCTCATTATACTAATTCTTTACCTATGTCATTTGCCAGAAGTGATTTAGAGGTAGTTGAATATTATAATTTCTTAGTTGATAACAAGAAAGCTATTCAGAGAGATGAAAATAGGCAAAAGGCAAAAACAAGACAAACTACGGTTGAGAATTTCAAGAATCGTAAATATAATTTCTCTTATAAAAATTGGAAGAAAAAAGAGAATAAGGATTATGATAAGGCGGCAACCAAAGCCATACAAAATAAGGTAGTAATCATAAATGTTTACGATAACAATCAAATTGACGATTTTGCTTCGATTTCGAGTTATTATGAAAACAAAGGCTTCAAGGTTGAGATTATCGCTTTAAAAGGCAAGTATAAAGGGCAGGAACTTGAAAGTATTGCAACTGCAAAATATATTTTTATGAGCGATGTTACGGGATGGTTTTCAAGGGTTAATTTCCGCAAAGAAACAAAGCTTGTTCAAATGTACAAAGAACCTTTGCCTATTAGCGGTATGTCACAGACAATTAAACAAAATGCAACAGATGAACGTATACAGAGAATTTTTAAAATTCACAACATTGTGTATGATGTTATTCCTTGCACAGGTTTGGGCTCTTTAGAAATAATAAAGAACACATTGGTAAAACGTGAAAATACATTTCGCGTTAAAGCTTTTGGGCATCCTCTTACGGATATTTATAACAACGATGAACTTATACAAAGAGCTCGACAAAAAGCCTCGAAGCTTATTGGCGATAATAAGAAACTAATGGTGTATATCCCAAAAAGCAGGCGCTTTTCGTATCAGTATCTCGACCTGCAATCTATGCAAAACGTTTTTGGTAAAGAGTATAATTTACTTGTAGTTAGCGCTACAAACGAGGATATAATAAGCGCTTATGCGCAGACCTTTAACGGATTTGCGTATAACGGCTTTTCGGTGCTAACTCAACGAGAGGCGATTGCTATAGCAGATGTTATTATAGGAGACTGCTCGGATGTAATCTTTGAAGGCGTTCTTACCGGCAAGCCCGTTTTCTTAACCTCGGGTTATATAGAAAAGGAAGACGGTTCGTCGTTATTTAAGGAAGAGGATATAAATGTTTTCCCAATAATAGATGACGTATATGATATGATTCCGTATTTAGAGGGAAGAATTGAATATGATTATGAAGACTTTAAAGAGAAATATTTCGGTAGTTGCGATGGACACAGTGTTCAAAGGATAGATGAATATCTACAAAATATATAAGCGATAAGAGGTTGTGAGGAGTACTAAGCTTAAAAATATTGGTAAAGAATCAACTGTTTTTTAGCAAAGGTATTCCTCTTAATCTTGCTACCATAATGAGTTTTTGTAGAACATCAAAAAGGACGCTTAAATATATTTGGCGGTGATAAAAATGAGTGAAAGAATCGAAAAGTGGGATATACTCAAGTTTGGGCTTATATTCTCTGTTGTGTTAGGGCATATTGCGGATTTTTACACGGGTGAGTCCGAAATAATGCGTAGCCTGTTTTTATTCATTTATAGCTTTCATATGCCCTTGTTTATATTTGTTTCGGGGCTTTTTGCTAAAAATACCGTAAACCAAAAACGTGTTGGCAAATGGTTTGTATTTTTGATTTTGTATGTATTAATAAAGACGATATTTATGATATATTATTTTCTTAGCGGCGCGTCAGCACTGAGAATAAATGTTGCTTCTGAAAATGGCGTTCCGTGGTTTATGTTAGCTATGTTTGCCTTCCCGTTAATCACCTATAATCTGCGCAATGTAAAAGCAAAATATGTTTTGTTAATATCGGTAGTTTTTGCTCTGATAGTTGGTTACGACCCATCTATTAAAGACACGTTTGTATTGTCAAGAATAATAGTATATTTCCCGTTTTACTATCTTGGATATATAACAAACGCAGATAAATTACAAGAATTAACAGATAAGCGTTCGGTAAAGATAATTTCTTTAATTTTCTTAGCGCTATTTTGCTTTACCGTGTTCTATTTAGGGGATAAGGTTTATTTTATTCGTGCTATATTTACGGGCAGAAACCCCTATGTTACACTTGGTGACAAGGCAAATTATGGCGCGTTACTGCGCTTGATTAGTTATGTTGTGTCAACCTTGGTGGGATTTTCGTTAATTGCAATTACACCAAAAAGAACACCCATAAAGTTTATTTCTCGTTTTGGAACACGAACCTTAGCTGTGTATGCATTCCACTATATAATTATTTATGTGCTTTATGATAAACTTCAAATCAAAACCATTTTCGAAAACCTGTTTACAAACGGGGGCTCGGGGTATGCGATAATACCTTTAGCGTTAATAATAACGGTTGTTTTGTCTTTAAAGATTTTTTCTTTGCCAATAGACGCTGTGTTGAGTTTACCGCAAAAAGCTAAAAAATCTTGATGTGTTTTTAAAGTCGGTGATAAAAATGAGTGAAAGAATTGAAAAGTGGGATATACTTAAAGCGGGTCTTATATTCTTTGTTGTGCTTGGGCATATTGCAGACTGTTATACCGACCAAAGCGAGATTATGCGTAGCGTATATTTGTTTATATATATCTTTCATATGCCGTTGTTCATTTTTATCTCGGGTCTGTTTTCGAAGCGCACGGTAGATGAGCTGCCGGCAGATAAAATAATAGGCTATCTGCTTGTATATCTTTTCTCAAAAATATTGTTTGGGCTATACAATGTTATAGACATCGGCAGGTTCCGTTTTAGTTTTTTAAGCTCGGGCGGTTTCCCGTGGTTTATGTTTGCCATTGCGGTGTTACCGGTAATAGTGCATTTTTTAAAAAGGGTTAAGCCAAGCTTTGTTATTTCGGTTAGTCTTGTTATATCACTGCTTGCAGGGTACGATAGTAAGGTGGGTGACCTATTTTCTCTTTCAAGAATTTTGGTGTTCTTCCCGTTTTACTATTTAGGCTACATTCTAAAACCTGAAACATTGCAAGAGCTAACAAGTAAGCGCTGGGTAAAGATAGCCTCTTTGTGCGTTATAGTTGTAACCGTCGCCCTTGTGTTTGTGCTTGGCGATACGGTCTACACTTTGCGCCCGATATTTACGGGCAGAAATCCCTACTCTGTTTTAGAAGATAACGCGGTCTTTGGCCCATTATTCCGTTTGCTTTGTTACGTTTGCTCGTTTGTGTTGGGCTTTGCGTTTATTGCCATAACCCCCAAAAAATCACCTTTTAAGGTTATTTCTATATTTGGTAAACGCACCCTTTCGGTTTACGTATACCATAGCTTTGTTATTTATCTTCTTTACAACCAGTTCTATTTTGGAGAGTTTTTGCGGTCGGTATTACCAGACGTACTACATTTTGCAGCAACAATTATTTTAGCCGTAATTATAGTGGTTGTGCTATCCTTAAAACCGTTCATAAACTCAATAAATACTATATTTAACATACCTAAATATGCGTTAAGAAAATAGCAAAACCGCTTTTGGAGGATTCTATATGCAAAACTTAAACGGCTTACAGCCTAATCGCGTTTTAAAATATTTTAGCGAAATATGCAGTATTCCGCACGGCTCTGGGGATACCCGTGCTATTGCAGATTATTGTGAGACCTTCGCCAAAAACCATTCATTAAAATGCTTGCGCGACAAAGCCGATAATATAATTATTTTTAAATGTGCAACAAAAGGCTACCAAGAAGCCCCACCTGTAATTCTGCAAGGTCATACCGATATGGTTTGCCAAAAGGACGAGGATTGTGATATCGACTTTTTGCGTGACGGGATAGACATTAGTATAAAGGGAGATTATATTTCTGCCAATGGCACTACGCTTGGCGCCGATAACGGAATCGCGGTGGCAATGATATTCGCCATTCTCGAAAGTAGCGATATTCCGCACCCCGCTTTAGAGGTGGTGCTTACCTCCGATGAGGAGATCGGTATGATTGGCGCTATGGCGCTTGATGCTTCACCACTTGAGAGTAAAAGAATGATAAACCTTGATTCAGAGGAAGACGATACGGTTACCGTTTCTTGCGCAGGCGGTAGCGATTTTGTAGTAGAGATTCCCCTGTCGCGAAAAGTGGTCGAGGGCATACCCGTTAAATTCGGGCTAAAAGGCTTAAAGGGTGGTCATTCCGGTGTAGAGATTAATAGTGGCAGAGCCAACGCGGTAAAGCTTGGCGCAAGACTTTTCAACAGCCTTTTAAAAACACCCGAGACCTTTGCCATAACCATAAACGGCGGCGAAAAGGGTAACGCTATACCGAGCGCTTGCAGTATAGAGCTTTGCACTAAAGACCCAAAAACTCTAATAGAAAAAGCAACCGCCGAGTTAGAGCAAATTAAAGGGGAGATATGCGCACGCGAGCCTGAGTTTTATTACGAGATAGCAGAGGGCGTTTGCGGTAGCTACAGCGTACTAACCGAAGAAAGCGCTAAGGATTTGGCGTTTGCAATTCTGTGCTCACCAAACGGCGTAATGGAAATGAGCGCCGAAATAAGAGGTCTTGTAGAAACTTCGCTTAATCTTGGCATACTTAAAACCGACGAAAACGAGGCGTTGCTACACATTTCACTTCGTAGTAATAAGCGTTCGGCTATGGCGGCGCTCGAGGACAAGCTATGCTGTTTGTTCTCAAAAATTAATTGTAAAATAGAAAACTTTGGTCACTATCCACCGTGGGAGTTTAAGCCTGATTCTAAGCTGCAAAGGATATATATAGACTGTTACAAAGCGCAAAACGGCAAAGAACCTAAGGTTGAGGCAATACACGCAGGGCTCGAGTGCGGTGTGTTTGCATCGAAAATTAATAACCTCGACTGCATTTCTATAGGCCCATCACTTTTCGATGTGCATACGCCTAAAGAAAGGTTAAGCATTTCATCGTTGCAACAAACCTATAAGCTTTTACTTTCGCTACTCGAAAAGTTAAAATAAGTTGCCTTTTGTTTATCTTTATGGTATACTACTAAAGAATTTTGTCGTTTGTGCGACGGGACAGGAGAAATATATGGAAAACAAAAACGAATTTAAGCCGTATATTGCCGCTTCAAAAATCACACCCGAGTTAACGGTAACTTCTATTGTTATGGGTATTTTATTGGCGGTTATATTCGGTGCGGCAAACGCATATTTGGGTCTTCGCGTTGGTATGACGGTTTCTGCCTCGATACCTGCTGCGGTTATCGCAATGGGCGTTATACGTATTTTAATGCGTAAAAATTCTATTCTTGAAAGCAACATAGTTCAAACGGTTGGCTCTGCAGGTGAATCACTTGCTGCAGGTGCTATATTCACCCTACCTGCCTTATTTCTTTGGGCAGCCGAGGGTAAAGCAGATAAACCCGGTATAATAGAAATTACTCTCATAGCTCTTATCGGCGGTCTTTTAGGTGTATTCTTTATGGTGCCTTTAAGAAACGCGCTTATCGTTAAAGAGCATGGCACTCTGCCTTATCCCGAGGGAACTGCTTGTGCAGAGGTTTTACTTGCAGGCGAAAAGGGTGGCGCTAACGCGTCTACCGTTTTTGCAGGTATGGGCTTTGCGGCACTCTTTAAGTTCATAATCGACGGTATCAAGGTGGTATCGGGCGAAATTTCTGCAAGTGTTAAAGGCTATGCAGGTGAAATTGGCTCGCAAATCTACCCTGCAGTAATGAGCGTTGGTTATATCTGTGGTGCTAGAATTTCCTCGTTTATGTTTGCAGGCGGTGTTTTAAGCTGGCTTGTTATCATTCCGCTTATTGTTATGTTCGGCTCCGAGCTTGTTTTGTATCCGGGCACAGAAACCATCGGCGCTATGTATGCAGCAGGCGGTGCTTCAGCAATATGGAGCTCCTACATTCGTTATATCGGCGCAGGCGCTTTGGCGGCAGGCGGTATAATAAGCCTTATTAAATCTCTTCCACTTATAGTTAAAACCTTTGGCGGCGCTATGAAAAGCATTGCCGGAGGTGCATCTGCTTCAAACGACCGTACAGGTAGGGACCTAAACCTTAAGGTAGTTATTGCCGCAATAGTTGTGCTAACCCTTCTTGTATGGCTTATACCTGCAATTCCCGTATCACTTTTAGGTGCAGTTATAATCGTTGTGTTCGGCTTCTTCTTTGCAACCGTTTCTTCAAGAATGGTTGGCCTTGTAGGTAGCAGTAACAACCCCGTTTCAGGTATGGCTATTGCAACATTACTTATCGCAACCCTTATTTTAAAGGTAACAGGCGCAACAGGTATTGTCGGTATGACAAGCGCTATTGCCATTGGCTCGGTAATCTGTATCGTTTCTGCTATTGCGGGTGATACCTCGCAAGACCTTAAAACAGGTTTCCTTTTGGGTGCAACACCTAAAAAGCAGCAAATCGGCGAAATCATCGGCGTTGTAGCAGCAGCCCTTGCAATCGGCGGCACACTATATCTTTTAGACAGCGCATGGGGCTTTGGCTCAGAGCAGTTGGCAGCGCCTCAAGCAACCCTTATGAAGCTTATTATCGAAGGTGTTATGGACGGTAATCTTCCTTGGGGGCTTGTGTTCATTGGCGTGTTTATCGCGATAGTTGTTGAAATTATCGGTATACCAGTATTGCCTTTCGCTATTGGTATTTATCTGCCCGTTCAGCTTAACGCTTGCATAATGGTTGGCGGTCTTGTAAGACTCTCACTTGACAAGCTTCGCCGTAAGGAAGAAGAGAAAAAGGCTATTGTAAACGACGGTATTCTTTTCTGCTCGGGTATGATAGCAGGTGAGGGCTTGGTAGGCATACTGCTTGCACTCTTCGCTGTGTTCGGTATTGATAAGGCTATCGACCTGTCCTCAAAGCTTGGTATTCCAAAAGGTGTTATGGACATCGGCGGTATAGTTCTGTTTGTAATTATTATCCTTACCCTGCTTAAGTTCTCGGTTTGGAAAAAGCGTGCAAAAAATGAAGAATAAAAGACAAGAAAACTTTTTAGAGCTCACGCCAAAACGCAACCCCGAAGTGAATTTCACTACCGACGAAAAGGGAATAGTAACCTTAGAAATACAAAACAAAGGCGTGTTTAACCTTATTGCCCAAAAGCTTTTCAAAAAGCCCAAAATAAGCTATATTCATTTAGAAGAAATGGGTAGCTTTGTGTGGAGTATAATAGATGGCGAAAGCGATATTATAGCCCTTGGCAAAAAGGTAGAAGAGCATTTCGGTGAAAGTGCCAATCCGCTTTACGAACGCCTTTCAAAGTATATAAAAATCTTAGAAAGCTATGGCTTTATAAAACTTAATTAAAATGAAATAAGGCGTCTGTAAAGCTTGCAGGCGCCTTAAAATTTATATGTTTAGCATTTTTACACAAAAAAACATTATTTAATAATTTAAATTTTTCTTAAAAAGTAGTGGAAATTTGGAGATACTTTTGGTATAATTAAGTGGATACTCAAAAATCGGCTAAAAATAAAGTAGTCGCAGTGGGTGTTTGTGCTGCAAAGAAGCAGCAAATTAAGGCAGTTAAAAATTTTTTAGGAGGTTGATTCTAAATGAGTCACAAGTTTGTTTACCTTTTCTCAGAAGGCGACGCAACCATGCGCGAGCTTCTTGGCGGTAAAGGTGCTAACCTTGCAGAAATGACCAAAATCGGTCTTCCTGTTCCCCAAGGCTTCACCGTTACAACCGAGGCTTGCACACAGTACTACGAAGATGGCAGAAAAATCAACGATGAAATCCAAGCACAAATTATGGAATACATCGACAAGATGGAAGGCATCACCGGTATGAAATTCGGTGATAAAGAGAATCCTCTTTTAGTTTCTGTTCGTTCGGGCGCACGTGCTTCTATGCCTGGTATGATGGACACCATTCTTAACCTCGGTCTTAACGAAGAGGTTGTTGAGGTTATGGCCGAGAAATCCGGCAATGCTCGTTGGGCATACGACTGCTACAGAAGATTTATCCAAATGTACTCCGACGTTGTTATGGAGGTTGGTAAGAAATACTTCGAGCAGCTTATCGACGAAATGAAAGAAGCTAAGGGCGTTACTCAAGACGTTGAGCTTAGCGCTGACGACTTAAAAGAGCTTGCAGCTCAGTTTAAGGCTGAATATAAAAACAAAATCGGTAAAGACTTCCCATCCGATCCTAAAGAGCAGTTAATGGGCGCTGTTGAGGCTGTTTTCCGTTCATGGGATAACCCCCGTGCAAACGTTTACCGCCGCGACAACGATATCCCTTATTCATGGGGTACCGCTGTTAACGTTCAGATGATGGCTTTCGGTAACATGGGTGACGATTGCGGTACCGGTGTTGCCTTTACTCGCGACCCTGCTACAGGTGACAAGGGCCTTATGGGTGAGTTCCTTGTAAACGCTCAGGGTGAAGACGTTGTTGCTGGTGTTCGTACACCAATGCCTATCGCACAGATGGCAGAAAAATTCCCCGAGGCTTTCGCAGAATTCAATAAGGTTTGCGCTATCCTCGAAGACCACTATCGTGATATGCAGGATATGGAGTTCACCATTCAGAATGGCAAACTTTATATGCTTCAGACCCGTAACGGTAAGAGAACTGCTAAGGCTGCTCTCAAAATCGCTTGCGACCTCGTTGACGAAGGTATGATTGACGAGAAACAAGCAGTTGCTATGATTGACCCACGTAACCTTGATACACTTCTCCATCCTCAGTTCGATGCAAAAGCTCTTAAGGCTGCAGTTCCTGCAGGTAAGGGTCTTGGCGCATCTCCAGGTGCTGCTTGCGGTAAAGTTGTTTTCACCGCTGAAGATGCAGAAGCTTGGAACAACCGTGGCGAGAAAGTTGTTCTTGTTCGTCTTGAGACCTCTCCTGAAGATATTACAGGTATGAAGGCTTCTCAGGGTATCCTCACCGTTCGTGGTGGTATGACCTCTCACGCAGCCGTTGTTGCTCGTGGTATGGGTACTTGCTGCGTATCTGGTTGCGGCGATATCAAAATGGACGAGGAGAACAAGAAGTTCGAGCTTGGCGGTAAAACCTATAAAGAGGGCGACTTCATCTCTATCGATGGTTCTACAGGTAATATTTACGACGGTATCATTCCTACCGTTGATGCTGAAATCGCAGGCGAGTTCGGCAGAATTATGGCTTGGGCTGACGAGTTCAGAACCCTTAAGGTTCGTACCAACGCAGATACTCCTGCAGACGCTAAAAAGGCTCGTGAGCTTGGCGCTGAGGGTATCGGTCTTTGCCGTACCGAGCACATGTTCTTCGAGGCAGAGAGAATTGCTGCTTTCCGCGAGATGATTTGTGCTGACACTGTTGAAGAAAGAGAAGCTGCTCTTGATAAGATTATGCCTTATCAGCAAGGCGACTTCGAGAAGCTTTACGAAGCTCTTGAGGGTTGTCCTGTTACCATCCGTTTCCTCGACCCACCTCTACACGAGTTCGTACCTACCGAGGAAGCTGACATCGAAGCTTTAGCTAAGGCTCAGGGCAAAACCGTTGCTGACATTAAAGCTATCATCGATTCTCTCCACGAGTTCAACCCAATGATGGGTCACCGTGGCTGCCGTCTTGCAGTTACCTATCCTGAAATTGCAAAGATGCAGACCAAAGCTGTTATCCGTGCAGCTATCAATGTTAAGAAAGCACATCCCGACTGGAACCTCGTTCCCGAAATCATGATTCCTTTAACCGGCGAAGTTAAAGAAATGAAGTTCGTTAAGGATGTTGTTGTTGCTACTGCTGATGCTGAAATCGCAGCTGCAGGCGCAGACCTCAAGTACGAGGTTGGTACCATGATTGAGATTCCAAGAGCATGTATCACTGCTGACGAAATCGCAAAAGAGGCTGAGTTCTTCTGCTTCGGTACTAACGACCTTACCCAGATGACCTTCGGCTTCAGCCGTGACGATGCTGGTAAGTTCCTCGATGCTTACTATGATACCAAGATTTACGAGAACGACCCATTTGCATAGCTTGACCAGAACGGTGTAGGCGCACTTATGGAAATGGCTGTTACCAAGGGTAAGGCTGTTCGTCCTGAAATGCACCTCGGCATCTGCGGCGAGCACGGCGGCGACCCAACATCTGTTGAGTTCTGCCACAAGATCGGTCTTAACTACGTATCTTGCTCACCATTCCGCGTGCCCATCGCACGTCTCGCTGCCGCACAGGCTGCTATCAAGGCGAGCAAGTAATTGCTGACTTTATAAAACAAAATTATCCCTCTGCTGAGAAATCGGCAGAGGGATTTTTGTATTTGTTGCAGTTCATAAAAATTTATGTTATAATATAATTGCATAATATAATTGCAAAAGGAGGCATAGTAAATTATGAAAAGAATCTTATCTGTCTTTCTCTGCGGCATAATGTTATTATGCCTCTCGGCCTGCGGTGAAAACACCCACAGTGATACGCAACCAAACGAAAGCGCGAAACAAAGCGATACCAACAACCAGGAAACCGAGATTTTCAACACGAAAAACATTAAACGCATCACCTTCTATGCCTACTATGGTAACGGTAAAGGTAGAGATGTTCCTGCCGAACATTTAGATGAAATGATAGCTTGGCTCGATTCTTTTACGCTTGATAAAGAAGTTCCCGAATTATTACCCCCAGGAACAAACACGATTCATGTAGAAATTGAGTATCTTGATGGAACTATTGTTAAAAGAGGTTTAGATACGGCAACTGTTGATGGAATCACATACTACATAAAAGGTGACACCGCTCCCGAGTGTTATGAAGAAATTGTATCAAAGACAAGTTTGAATTAACGAATTGTATTTCCCTCTTTTGCGGATAGCACCCCAGGCTGCTATCAAGGAAAGCAAGTAATTAGATTTACAGCGCAAGATTTTCGCCCTGCTGAAATTTCAGCACGGCGATTTTTATCTTGCAAACATCTGTTGTTCTGGTTGTAATAAAAGTAAGAGGTGAGAAAAATGAAAAAACTTGATAAAGTCAGTGCAGTTTTTAACATAATTTTAGGCGTTACATATATCCCTCTTTCATTATTCAGTTGGCTTTTGCAAATGGCATCGGAAAGCACCATTGATGCAACTAACTCACTATATATAACTTTGATAGCGATTTCTTGCATTATATCCTTTATCATTCCGTTTTTATGTATAGCAGGAATTATTGTATCGTTAATTTTAAGAAAAAAGGGGCACAGCATTTCCTCGCTTGTTGTTCAATTTCTTCCACTTGTGATTTTTGTGCTAAACTTAATTCTTTTATGTTGTGCAGAATCAATTCCCTCAATAGCATAATATTTTCCCCCTTTCGCTGTCAGCACCACAAGCTGTAGCATAAGAATCTAAGTAAGAACCTCACCCATTAGCAAAATCAAAGATTTTGAATGGGTCCCGAGAACCTTGCGACCTTCGGTCTAAATTAGGTTTATAACGCAAAAATAATCCGCCCGAAGAAATTCGGGCGGATTTTCTACACCTTGAAAAACTTTTGTTTTTGTGCTACAATACAATCAAGGCGGTGAGTGTATGAAGAATAAAGCAATCAAAATAATCATAATAACCATTAGTGTATTGCTTTTTATTGGATGTTTAAGGGCAGTTATACTTTATGTTGGGAACTACATTCCCAATAGAGACTACTTTGGTGATAAATACAATCAAATTATATACCCAACCTCAATATCAGACTATATAACCGCTAAAGAAATTATAAAAGAAGCAGATAATGCACTTTCCACAATTACAAACGATGAAAATGCCGAACAGCTATACGGTGAATTGGGTTATTTATGTGTTACTGATAATGAAGCCGTAACCGAAGAGCACAAATTAAAGTTTATAGCTGCTGATTTTTCGAGAGACAAAGGATATATTTGGGTGAAATATTCAAGCGAAGCGTACGATAAGGATGGCGAAGTCACCTATGGCTCTTGGGATATTCTTTCGCGGTGGGAATTAGAGAAGAAAGATAACAAGTGGGTTGTAATATCCACAAAAGAACACTCTTGATATAATCTTCCACCCCCTTTTTTTGCGTACCGCACCACAGGTTGTAATTAAGGATATGAAATATTTCATAACCAAATACACAAATTCGCCCGAGAAAACGGGCGGATTTGTGTATTGTAATATCAGTTTTAGCGTGATATAATATTAACATAAAGCTACTGAAAAAGAGGTGACGGAATGCTTGAAAACAAACTTGGTATTACCGATTGGGCTGAGTTGGCTCGAGAAGAAGAGAAAATTAGCAAGAAAAAAGCATTAGAACTTTTTGAAAGCGGAAAACTTGATGGCTTACAGGCGGGTAAAACCGAATCGCTTATGGCTATTCATAAAGCATTATTTGAAGATATTTATGATTTTGCGGGTAAAATACGCACAGTAAATATTGCGAAGGGTAACTTCCGCTTTGCACCCGTTATGTATTAGAAGCAGCTCTCCAAAACATTGATAAAATGCATCAGTCTACTTTTGATGAGATTGTAGAAAAATATGTTGAAATGAGCATTGCCCATCCATTCCGCGAGGGTAATGGTAGAGCAACACGTATTTGGCTTGACTGTATATTAAAAAATGAAATTGCTAAAGTGATTGACTGGAGTTTAGTAGACAAAGAGGACTATTTGCTCGCTATGGAACGCAGCTCCGTTAAAGATATTGAAATCAAACACATTCTTAAAAACGCTTTAACAGATAAAATAAATGACCGCGAAGTGTTTATAAAAGGTATTGACCACAGTTATTATTACGAAAATTATACTGCTTTCAAAACAGAAGATTTGTGATGCAAAACTATCCGCTCGATGAAACTCGGGCGGATTCTTCTTTGTTGTAAATTTAGCAAGTTTATGTTATAATCATAAAAACTCAAACTTGGTTTATCGGATTTCAATTACAAAGGAGAAAATTATGAATTTTACCGAAATCGCAGAAAACAGACAGTCCTGCCGCCATTATGATTCAGTGAAAATGGTTGAAAAAGAAAAATTAGACTGCATTTTAACAGCCGCAAGGCTTTCACCTTCTGCTTGCAACGGTCAGCCGTATCAAATAACCGTTTGCAAGGGCGAGACGGCGAAAAAAGTAGCGAAAGCAACTCAAGGAATGGGAATGAACAAATTCGCAACAGATGCTCCTGTTTTGATTGTGTTGTCGGAAAAACCTTACGTTAAAACTGCGGCATTCGGTGCCAAGGTTAAAAATAACGATTACCGCTCGATTGATATCGGCATAGTGTCGGCGTATATTACCGCCGAAGCCACCGCGCAGGGGCTTGGCACATGTATCCTTGGTTGGTTAGAGGATACGAAAATTCGCGAAATTTGCGGTTTGGACGGTGCGGTAAGACTTGTTATTACCCTCGGATATGCTTCAGCAGGTGATAAACTTCGCACAAAGAAGCGCAAGGACTTAACCGAGTTAGTTAAAATAATCGAAGAATAAAATCATATAAATTTTTAATACAATATCAAGAATCCAAACGATTAGATTTATAAAACAAAACGAATCCCACCGAGTTTTCGGTGGGAAAGTTCTTATCTTGTAAAACTTTTCCTTTGATGTTATAATGTATTTAAGGCGGTGATTGTATGAAGAAAGTGATTTTGATTATTGTATCCGTTATTTTGTTGCTTGTTTTATCGGTCGTTGCGTATTTTTATATTTGGGGTGGCAAACCATACATTGAAAATTTTGAGCAAGTTTCGGCGGACTATGAAATTGTTGCTCAAATTACATTAGACTCTTATAACGAGCTGAGGTCTTTCGATTCATATCCTGAAAATGAGTTGATTATTGTTGACATTAATGAAGATAATCTTGAATGTGACAATTATTGCTTGTCCTTGACGGACGAACAAAAGAAAGCAGTTATAACCGTGGGTAAAAAGTTTAATTATCTTGCCGTATATGAAGATGCCGCATTCTTCCGCGAAGATGAGACAGGATATTACGGACTCGTATATTCAAAACATCCTCTTGCCGCGCTTTATAAAGCGGGACTCCCCCAAGACGGCAGAGAATATCACAGAATAAATAGCCGCTGGTATGAATGGGGCGTTTGGGGAAGATAATTCCCACCCTTGCGTACCGCACCACAGGCTACTGTCGAAAAAAGCAAGTAATTGTTGACCTAATAAACAATTTATCCCCTCGGGTTGAAGTGAACCCCAAAGTTTAGACAAAATTAAATATTAAATTGCTTGCGAATGAGTTCGGTATTGTACCGGGCTCATTCCTTTTAGTTTTAAGGAAATACGTTCATTGTTGTAGTAATGAATATATTTCTTTAATTCATCTATGAAAGCGTTAACGCTTTCAAATTTTTCGCCGTAGAACATTTCGACCTTAAGTCTACCGAAGAAATTTTCCATAGCACCATTATCCATACAATTTCCCTTTCGAGACATACTCTGAGTAATGTTATGCTCGGCAAGTAATCGTTGGTATTCGGCATGTTGGTACTGCCAACCTTGGTCAGAGTGGAATATTGGTGTTGCATCAGCAGGAAGCTTCTCAAACAAACCATCTAACATTTCTCGTATTTGCCATAAGTTAGGACTTGTTGAAATTGAATAAGATACAATCTCATTGTTGAATAAATCTAAAACTGGCGAAAGATATACTTTCTCATCACAAACATTAAATTGTGTAATATCAGTAGTTATCTTTTCAAATGGTTTTTCTGCATAAAAATCTCTTTTTAGCAAATTGTCT
This sequence comes from Acutalibacteraceae bacterium, assembly GCA_045594795.1. Classification (GTDB taxonomy): domain Bacteria; phylum Bacillota; class Clostridia; order Oscillospirales; family Acutalibacteraceae; genus UMGS1532. The sequence goes on from JAZNZF010000029.1 coordinate 39,528, forward strand.
GCAACCTTGCCAACAGTACCTTTGTATGAATGGTATTTATCGTTCTTACGCTGCTTACCTTTCAAACCAAGTTGTTTCATCAGTTTTTGTACGGTTTTATGGTTAATTACATAACCTTTGTTACGCATAGCTATTGTAATTCTACGGTATCCGTATCTACATTTATTGGCGTTAAAGATAGTTTGTATTTCTTGTTTTTCACATTCATATTTATCGGTATCTAAATGTTTTAGATAATAGTAGAATGTGCTACGAGCTAAACCTGACAGTTGCAGCAAGTCATTTAACGGATATTTCTGCCTTAATTCATTGACTATTACTGCTTTTTCCTTTCCTCTTGCAACCTTTTCTGAACTAAGGCATCGAGTTTTTTTAAGTATTCTATTTCCATACGAAGTCTTTGGTTTTCGGCTATTAAATCTTCTTCAACTTTTTTGTCTAACTTAGGTGGTCTGCCTTTTCTTGTTCCGCCGGTGGAACAAGCTCTGCCTCGTCTTTCTTTCATAAGACCTTCGGCTCCTTCTTCTAGGTATATACGTTCCCACCTTTGTACTTGTTTTCGATAATTTGCTTCCTGCCCTTTGGTTATATCCCAATATTTTCGCACGGTTTCGTTATAGCACAAGCGGTGTTCTCGCATATCCATTATAACACCTATTTTAAATTCTGCACTATATTTTTGTTGTGTTGACCCTTTCTTTGACATAAAAATATGCACCTCCAAAAGTGTCTAACTTTTGGGGTGCATATCA
>JAZNZF010000030.1:0-49722 GCA_045594795.1 Acutalibacteraceae bacterium
TTTGTAGGTACGTACGCGTACGTAGTAGGTCTTTTTAGCCTTTAGCTTTTTAACGGTTTTAGATACAGTCTTATTCTTTGTTACCTTAACTGTTTTTGCACTCTTGAATTTAGAAGATGTGCTGTACTGAATCTGATAACCCGCGCCTGAAGTTTGTTTAGAGTATTTTACTGTAAAGGCTTTTTTGCCTGCCTTAAGCGACTTGATAGAAGTCTTCTTAGGATTAATTGTAAAGTACAAAGTTTTTGTGCCGCTGTAGTTACCTTTGAAGGTTACGGTAACCTTGTACCTGCCTACACTCTTTCTGCCACTTGCATATTTTACAGTATAATTTTTAGAGCTTACGGTTTTGCCCTTTGAATCTTTAACAGATACAGATGGCTTTCTAGACTTGCCGTTGTAGGTGTAGCTTGTTGTTGAAAGCTTAACAGTTTTTGCGTAGTATACTGTGCTTTCGCTTTTCTTTTTGCCACAAGCACAAGCCTCTACAACTTTACCGTTTTTCTTTAGGGTTGCGGGGGTTACCTTTTTAACGTATGTGTGGTTAGCCTTTGCTATGGTTTTGCCACAAGTGCATTCCTGCCAATGCTTGTTAGTATCGTACTTTTTAGTAAAGCTATGCGTTCTCTTGTCTGTGGTATAACCGCAATCGCAATCCAGCCAATCGTGCGTGTCATTATAGTTCCTTGACATAGCGTGGCCGTTTATCGATTCAAGCTCTACATAACCGCAAAAACAACTTAGCCAATGATTTTCATTGTCAAACTCTGTGCATAGAGTGTGACCATATCCAAATTCTTTCTCGCCACAAACACATTCCATCCAGTGTGTATGCGTTTGTGTATCGTATTTTGGAAAATCATAAGAGTGACCGGGTGCTTCTCTTGTTGCTCCGCAATCGCCACAAGTAGTATCCAAGCAGTCGGTATAATCGTGCTTTGTTACATTTTCAAAATCTTTTGCACCACAAACACACTCTTTGCAATGCACATTTTCGTCGAGGTGGAAGTAGCTATCAAAAGTATGCGGCTTTTCGCTTGCCTCATCAAAATAACCACAGATACATTCTAAACGATGGGTGCTTTCTCCCATAACTAAATTAAGGTTATGGTCGTTTGCTCCGTCAGGGGCTTTCTCGCCACAAACACATTCCATCCAGTGCGTTTGTGTATCGTATTTTGGAAAATCATAAGAGTGGTCGTCTATAGTACCTCCATACTTTTTACCGCAAGCAACACATTCAGCCTCTTCTATACAAGTGGCGGTACCGCCGGTGTGACTTTTTGTTACGTTTTCTTCACCGCAAACAAGGCATTTATCATCTATCTCACAGTCATTGTAACTGTGGTATCCGTCACATTCAAACGGGTCTGTTACGGACGGTAAATTATCGATGTTGGGTTGGTCGCCCGCGGCGAGTACGCTTGTTGGTACTACGGTAAATGCCATTACCACTGCGAGAAACACTGCCAATACGCGAGGAATTTGCTTTAATCTATAATTCACTATATTTCCTCCTTGTTTTTTCTTCTTTAATTTTATGATAACACACCGCAAATTCTTTTTCAACTAATTTTTAAACATAGTTACAAGCGCGTTGCCAACGAGGGTCGCCGAATATTCTGCCTCCTCAAAGCTGTTACCGTTAGTACCAAATTCTATAATAATTGAGCCTTTGTGCAGGTCTTGATTATAGCTATGCTCGTACGAAAGATACAAAGCCCTTGCAAGAGTTGGATACATAACCTCCATAGTTTGCTGTAGCTTTAGCCCAAGCTTTAAATTCTCTTGCCAATCGGGGAAATAATCTATAGACCCCGTCTCGCTTCCAACGCAAATCATAACCTGTGCAGCATTCTTGCCGTCAATTTCGGTTACAGGCTTTACAAGGTCGTCGCCACTGCCTATAGCATCTCTGTGCACGTCTAAAACCACCTTTATGCTTGGGTATTTTTTCAGATATTTTTGCACAGTAACTGCGGCTCTGTTATAGCTGCCCGAGTACGAGGGACTATCGTGCAGGGTTTTATCGTGCAAAACGGTAACGCCGCCCTTTTCTAAAATTTCGGCAAGCCGATTCCCTACACCTATAACGTTCCCACTTTCATTACTTGTCCTTTCAAGATCACTTTTCGTGTAGTAGTTACCGCTATGCCTTATGTAATTTTCGGTTGCGTGGGTATGCATTATAAGTACCTGAGGCTGTGCGTTTTTTAATTCAACGCCCGTATGGAAACCCGTAGTAAGTTTTTTTATGTTAATCTTTTTGCCCGACTGATTGTTCACATATATATTGTTATAAGAGGTGTTGGCGTTATATGGTGACAGAAATTGTGGAATCAGTTTTCCTAACTTTTTTTCGTTTTGTTTTTTAGGGGAAGTATTCACGGTTTCTTCTTTTGTTTTAAAATCGTCGTCTGCTATTTCTGTATTTTCTTCAACCTTAGTGAATACCGCGCCATCCTCATTAAAAGCATTGGCGTTAACTAACACCGCGCCCGAAATAATGGGCATTTGCACCGCTGCCGCCGCAACTTTTTCGCCATAGCACAAATAGAAGCTTGACGAAAGCATTAACGACACCACCGCAAGCACAATAGACAACACTCTCGAGCCCCTATCGTACATTCAGCATTCACACCCTTTCCTTAATGTATACTACGAAAACCTAAAGAACATACCAAAGAAACATCTTTGTGACAGTTGTTTTGGCAATTAAGCTGCATATTAATTTAAGTTGACGTGTGTTATGCCCAACATATAACCTATAACACGCGAAAAGCACCCGATATAACATCAGGTGCTTTTTATATTAAAGGGTTGGTGCTGTAAGGCAGGTGTCGCGCCAAGCCCTACAATTATACTATTCAATTTACCTGTTTTTGTTACAGATGCTTAATGTTATCTATCATCTGCCATCTGAGGTCTGTCGTCTGTCATCTGCCGCCTGATTGGTAGCTTTGGCAAGCCTAAGAATAATAGAAACACAAGCGTAACAGCCGTAGCAATACTTATTGCAGAAAGAACAATAAACGGTACTGCGTTTGGTTTCTTGAAGGTGCATTTATCGACCTCGCCGTTTTTATCTAAGGTATAGTACACAGTTTCGTTATATCCCGTTTTGTGTTTTGCTTTAACGTCTATTTTGTAGTAATAGCCGCGCACACTAAATCGAGCAACCGCCTTTGAGCCTAATACATAAACCGTAGCAACGGTTTTTTGGTATTTATTTGCTCTATTGGTATTTATCGTAGCGCCCAAAATACCGCCAAGGAAAAGAACTGCAGATAATATAATGGCACACACTAAAGCCGTTGCCGCCTTACCGTGAACTCTGCGTTTTTGCCATAATGACTTACCGCCACTTAAAGTTATTTTTCCTACAGCTTCAAAAAAAGCATCAAGCATTTTTGCAAACTGTATATTGATTTTTTTCTTTACCTGTGGCTTTTCCTCAAAAGAATCTTCTGCCTTTTTATGCTTTTCCTGTTCTGATATTAGCATAAGACCTAAGGCTATAAGCAAAATAGCATTAGCTTCGTTTTCGGTCTGCATTGCAACCGAACTGCCGCTCGTAACAATCCGTGCTGTATCATCACGCAATTCCACCAGATATCCGCGCTCGCCCAAATCTTTTAGGGTTATCCCGCCGTCCTCTGAGCTGTAGCCAAAATCACTTTTTCTCATTAGCCCCACGGGTGAATCAAATGCGCTTATAAGGTATCCCTTTTCGGTTAGCTTTATCTCGGCAAGCTGGGAAACAAAAAGCTCGTCGAAAATCTCGGCATAAAAGCTATATTCAAGCTCAAGCTTAATGTTAAACTTTAGTTCTCCGGTTTCACTATACACACCAAAGCTTGTGCCCTTGCGGTTAAATTTAAGAATCATACATTAGCACCTCTAATCAAACACGATTAATAATATTCGGCTATTTTTACATCCTGCTCTATTGCATTCTTTAATTCTGTTATCGAATCGAATTTTTCCTCTGCTCTGACAAATTTCTCGGGCATAAGGGTAATAGTTTTGCCGTAAGCATCACCCTTAAAACCGATTATATAGGTCTCGCACATAGGCGTTTTTAAAAGATATGTGGGACGAACGCCAACGTTTGTTATACCCTTATAAGTAATTCCATCAACAACCACCTTGCTGATATACACACCGAATTTCATTTTACATATACCGCTTGGCAACGGCTGATTTAGGGTTGGATATCCCAAAGTCCTACCCCTTGCATCACCGTGGATTACAGGCATTTCAAGACTATACGGCTGAGATAACAAGGCGTTTGCTTTTTCAATCTCTCCAGCCTCGATAAATCTTCTTATATCTGTAGAACTTACCTTGGTGCCGTTTTTTGTGTATTGCGGTGTAATAGTGGCTGTATATCCTCTATCAGAGCAATATTCACGCAAGAATTCTGCATTGCCGCTACCACCTTTACCAAAGCGATAATCAAAGCCACAGCAAAAGTTTGTAACACCATATTTTTGGTTTAGCATATCCAAAAAATCTTTGGGCGGTATATCCTTTACTTCCTTAAAATCAAGGCTAACTACCTTTGAAAAGCCCATCTCACTAAGCCTTCTAAGTTTAATATGTGGCTGAATTATTGCCCTGTCTTTCTCGCTTGGTGGATAAGAAAAAGTGATACAGATAGCATTCTCGCTCGAAAGTGCGCCTTTAAGCACGCCTATATGCCCTTCGTGTAGTCCGTCGAAGGTGCCAAGTGCCGCAGAAACGGTTGCCATTTGTGTCACTCCTTTTTATTATTCCTCTATTGTAACACAACCAACAGAAAGCTGATTATGTTCTATATCAATTTTACCAATTCCTAAAAATCTGTCACCACATTTTACGCGTAGTAACTGATTATCGGTAACTCGATCTATGCCGTGCAGTCTATCTAAATCTAACTGACCGCCGTGCAAAAACCTTGTACTCTGAGCCTCGGTTACGTTCACCTTGCTTAAATGCTTAACACAAAGCTCGGGGCTAAGCAGATACTTCTCGGGTTCTTTTTCGAACTCTGAAAGCTCTACGGTGTCATCGATACTAAACCCCGAAACTGATGTACGCTTAAGTTCGGTTAGGGTCGCTCCCACACCTAAATATTCGCCGATATCCGCGCCGAGAGTACGTATGTAGGTGCCTTTAGAGCAGGTAACGTCGATAATAAAATCGGTACTATCAAGCCTTTTTACAAGCTTTAGCTCCTTAATTTCAACCTGTCGGCTTTGTCTTTCAACCTCTTTACCTTGACGTGCCAACTCGTAAAGACGAACACCGTCTTTTTTTAAAGCAGAGTACATAGGCGGTGTTTGGGTAATCTCGCCCGTAAAATGTCCCAAAGCCTCTAACAGCTGCTGGTCGCTAATATTAACTGCGCTTGTTTTTTGCACCTCGCCTGTAATATCAAGGGTATCTGTAACTGTGCCGAGGCGCACGGTAGCCCTATAGCTTTTATCGGCGTCGAGCATAAGTGAGCTAAGTCTTGAAGCCCTACCCGTTAGTAGTGGTAACACGCCCGTAGCCATAGGGTCGAGTGTACCTGTATGACCTATTCTTTTTTCACTTAGTGCGCGCTTTACACGTGCAACGGCACCAAAAGATGTTACACCTTGGGGTTTATTAAGTAGTATCAGATAAGGCATCCGTTTTCCTCCAAAGCCGCTTTAACCACAGGTATAATGCGTTGCTTTGCTTCTTCTAAACTACAAACAAGCTCGCAACCTGCCGCCCTTGGATGACCGCCACCGCCGAATTCGGCACAGATTTTAGTAGCGTCGATAGGCGCGTTGGTGCGAAGTGATACCTTGTATTTGCCGCCATCTTTTTCGCGAAGGGTAACACCAACCATAACACCCTCTATTATACGCGAAAGGGTGTTGATACCGTCAAGGTCACTTGTGGTACAGCCTGCCTCTTTAATCATTTTGCTTGTTACGGCAATAACCGCAACCCTGCCGCCAAATAAAAACTCCATATTATCCATAACCGCGGCCTCAATTTTAATTCTCGGGCGCGATTTTGTATCAAACATAATACGGTTAATCTCGGCATAATCGACACCTAAGTCGATAAGCTCTGCCGCTATTCTGTGTGTAGTAGCGGTGCAGTTTGAGTATTTAAAGCAACCTGTATCGGTAATTATACCTGTATAAAGTCCATCTAAAATATGCTTTGTAAAGGGTACGTTAAGACCCTTTATAACGTGATACACAACCTCGCAAGTAGCAGAAGCCTCTGGGTCTAAAAGAAGATTCTTTGCATACTCGCGATTAGAAACGTGGTGGTCTATGCAAAGCTCTATAATATCCCCATACTCATCCTCTAAACTGCCAAGTAGCTTTGTATCGGCAACGTCGAGTGCTATTACAGTATCGCACGCATCGTTATCGGGCTTTAAGCTATTAATAATATACTTAAATTTAGATGGTATATGGTCGCCACAAAGCACACGAACACGCTTTCCCTTTAGCTTTAGGGCATACGCCAATGCGTAAGCCGAGCCAATGGTATCCCCGTCGGGCTGGGCGTGGGTAAGCAGGGTGAAGTTATCCTTAGCCTCTAAAAATCTACAGGTTTCCTCCACCGAAAATATATTGCTACTCATCACCTTGTCCCCCATTTTTTGAGAACGACTCTATAATGCTTGCGATATTTGCGCTATGCTTAATAGAATCGTCGGCAATAAATTTAAGCTCGGGGGTTTTGCGTAGCTTTAATCTTGAACTTAGTTCGCGACGCAAATAGCCTGCGGCACTTTTTAAGCCTTTTATGGTTTCGGCCGTAGCCTCGTCGCCGTCTAAGGTGCTTATATATACCTTTGTGTAGGACAGGTCGCCGCTTACGTCAACCTTAACAATGCTTGTAAGGGCTGACACGCGCGGGTCTTTTACAGTGCGAATAAGCGCCGCTAACTCGCGGTGGATATCCGATGTAATTCTACCATTTTTAAATCCTGCCATTTAAACTCTCCTTGAATCAGGCGAAGTGGTGTGGCTAAAAGCCGCCAAACCACCTGCCAAAAATTTTAATTAATCGCGGTATTCCTCCATAATAAATGCCTCGAAAACGTCGCCCTCTTTAACATCCTGGAACTTTTCAAGACCAACACCGCACTCGTAACCCTGAGCTACTTCTTTTACGTCGTCTTTAAAGCGGCGGAGTGACTGAATTTTATCTTCTGCCACAACGATACCGTCGCGAACAACACGAATTTCGCATGCTCTTGTTACCTTACCGTTTGTTACGTATGCACCTGCAATGGTACCAACGCCCGAAATCTTATAGGTTTCACGAACGTCGATAGTACCCATAATAACCTCGCGGAATTTAGGTGCAAGCATACCCTTCATAGCGGCTTCAATTTCCTCTATGCAGTCGTAAATAATTCTGTATAAGCGAAGCTCTATTCCGTCACGCTCGGCAGACTCTTTTGCCACTGGGTCGGGACGAACGTTAAAGCCAACGATAATAGCACCCGAAGTGCCTGCAAGCATAACGTCGGACTCGTTTACCGCACCAACACCGCCGTGGATTACGCGAACTCTAACCTCATCGTTAGAAAGCTTCTCAAGACTCTCGCGAACCGCTTCAACCGAGCCCTGAACATCTGCTTTAACAATAACGTTAAGGTCTTTAACCTCGCCCTGCTCTAACTTCGAGAACAGGTTATCAAGCGTAACCTTAGTAGCAGAATTCCAAACGTCTTCCTTCTGCTTGTGTTTACGCTGTTCAACAAGCTGACGTGCCAAGCGCTCATCAGAAACGGCGTCGAAAGCATCACCCGCTGCTGGCACCTCGGCAAGACCTGTAATCTCAACAGGAACAGATGGGCCTGCCTCTTTAAGCTCTATACCGTTTTCGTTAGTCATAACACGCACACGGCCAACCGAGTTACCTGCAACGATAATATCGCCACTGTGTAGCGTACCGTTTTGAACAAGAATTGTAGCAACAGGGCCGCGACCCTTATCAAGTCTTGCCTCGATAACAACACCCTTAGCCTTACGGTCAGGATTTGCTTTAAGCTCCATCATATCTGCAACCAACAGTATATTTTCAAGTAATGTATCAATACCCTCGTGGGTCTTAGCAGAAACGGGTACGCATATGATATCTCCGCCCCATTCCTCAGGCACAAGGCCATGCTCGGTAAGCTGCTGCTTAATGCGGTCGGGGTTAGCCTCGGGCTTATCCATTTTGTTCATAGCAACAATAATTTGCACCTCGGCGGCTTTTGCGTGGTTGATAGCCTCGATAGTCTGTGGCATTATACCGTCGTCTGCAGCAACAACCAAAACGGCAATATCTGTGCTTTGTGCGCCGCGAAGACGCATAGAGGTAAATGCGGCGTGTCCAGGGGTATCAAGGAAAGTGATATCCCTGCCGTTGTTCTTAACCCTGTAAGCACCGATGTGCTGTGTAATTCCGCCCGCCTCGGTATCGGTAACTGCTGAGTTACGAATAGCATCAAGAATAGAGGTCTTACCGTGGTCAACGTGACCCATAACAACAACAACGGGGTCGCGTGGACGTAAATCCTCTGCCTTATCCTCGGTTTCGTCCATAATACGTTCTTCGATTGTAACCGTTACCTGACGGTTTACCTTACAGCCAAGCTCGGTTGCGATAAGCTCGGCGGTGTCGAAATCAATAGTATCGTTAATAGAAGCCATTACACCAAGCTTCATAAGTGTTTTTATAATATCGGTAGCCGACTTTTTCATAGCAACGGCAAGGTCGCGAACAACAATCTCGTCACCGATGGTAACAGTAACGGGTGTTTTCTTGATTTTCTCAAGCTGCATACGGCGAAGCTTATCTGCCTCGGTCTCACGCTTTGCACCGTGTGGACGGCTGTAGTCCTTAGATTTTTGCTTAATTTTTTGTTTGCGTTGCATATTATCCTTAAAGGAATGTGCAGGCGCAATATTCTCGTACCTTTCGTTGTACTTATCGATATTAACGTTAACAGTACGGGTATCTATGCGGCGTACCTGTGCTGGTCCGCGATTTGGCTGTTCGCCCGCCTGCTTTTTCTCTTTAGCCTGGAAAGGATGCAGATTTGGCTCGGCAGCCTTTTTAGGCTCTTCTTTCTTTGCTTCTGCCTTTTTAGGCGCTTCTGCTTTAGCCTCAGCCTTTTTAGTTTCTTTTTTAGGCTCGGCTTTCTTTTCTGTAGCCTTTGCAGGCTTCTTAGGCTCGGCTTTTGCCTTTTTCTCAGCCTCTTCTGCGGCCTTTGCCTGCTGTAAAAGTGCCAAGATTCTCTCCTGCTCGGCACGGCGGCTGTCAGCTGCAGTATCTGCTTTAGGCTCCTCGGGCTCGGCTTCTTTTTTAGCCGCCCTTGCAGCCTTTCCGCTTTCTAAATATTCTTTCAAGTTTTTAACGCTATGCTTTGCAGTAAGAACGTCAAAAACTATATCAAGCTCGTTTGCCTCTAAAGCGGTCATACTCTTCTTTTCGCCCTCGCAATAGGCGGTAAGAATATCTAAAATCTCTTTACTGGAAACTTCAAAATCTTTTGCGACCTCGTGGACGCGGTATTTAATCGTCATTAAGGCTTCCTCCTACAATTAGTTTATTTAATGCTGTGGCGAACCCATTATCGCTGATGCCAAGCACACCCGTGGGTATGCCCACAGCGGCGGACAACTGTTCAATACTGTACGGGGTACGTACCACAGCCGTATTATTTTTGTTTGCGGTAAACCTAAGCTCTTTTTCGGTTTTTGCGGATAGGTCGCAGGCTATAAACACTGCCTCTGCCCTACCTTGCTTTATAAGCTCGGTAGTTTTTGCGGCGCCCGTAGTTAGCTTGCCCGCCTTTCTACAAATACCCAAAAGGCCTAAAAATTTATCACCCATTTTAGAGCCTACTTTCCATAAGAGAGTAAACCTCGTCAGGAATGGTTACCTCTAACGCACGTGCAATTTTGCCCGACTTACGCGCTTTTTTTAAGCACTCGGCATTATTGCAAAGGTAAGCACCTCTGCCTGCGGCCTTGCCACAAAAATCCAAAGCCACCTCGCCCGACGGCGCACGTACAACCCTTATTAGCTCGCGCTTAGGCTTCATTGTAAGACAGCCACAGCACTGGCGCATAGGTATTTTCTTTTGCATGGTTTAACCCTTCTTTCAAAAAGGAATTACTCGTCGGATTCGTCTTCACCAAAGAAGCCGCTTTCAGGACGGATATCAATTTTCCAGCCCGTAAGCTTTGCGGCAAGACGAACGTTCTGACCCTTGTTACCGATAGCAAGTGACAACTGCGAATCGGGAACGGTAGCACGGCAAGATTTAGCCTCTTCGTCGAGTATCTCAACCGATACAACCTTTGCAGGTGAAAGTGCCTCTGAAACGAAGGCAACGGGGTCGTCTGAATATTTTATAAGGTCGATTTTTTCGCCGCCTAATTCCTCAACTATTTGGTTAATTCGCATACCGCGTTGACCGATACAAGCGCCGATAGCGTCAATTTCTTCGTTAGCGCTGTATACTGCCATCTTTGTACGCGAGCCTGCCTGTCTTGACACTGCCTTAATCTCAATAGTACCGTCGAAAAGCTCGGGTACTTCGTTTTCAAAAAGTCTTGTAACAAGGCCGGGGTGTGTGCGAGAAATCATAACCTTGGGACCCTTTTCGGTAGAGCGCACGTCTACAATGTAAACTTTAACAAGGTCGCCATCGGTTAAAACCTCATCGGGAATCTGCTCAGACTTAGGCAATACTGCCTCGCTACCGTTAATGGTAATGGTTGCGTTGCCTGTTTTGGGGTCAACACGGTGTACCTGAGCTGTAACAATTTCCTTATTCTTGCTACGGAACTCTTCTAACACCTTGCCATGCTCTGCTTCGCGAATACCCTGATGAATAACGTTCTTTGCCGACTGTGCAATAATTCTGCCAAACTTTTTAGTGTCGAGGTCAATTTCTACTAAAGACCCAACCTCAGCCTTTTTATCGTGCTTTTTAGCATCATCTAAAAGAATATCGGTATACTCGTTTTCGATTTCCTCTACAACGTTTTTTACAATATAAATACGGAACTTATTTTTTTCCATATTAGTTTCGCAGTGGGTAATTTCGTTGCCACCGTAAGCCTTTTTGCAAGAGGTTACAATAGCGTTGCCTATAGTTTCGGCAAGTAGCTGCGGCTCTATGCCCTTTTCGTCTGCCATAAATTTAATTGCTTTAATAATTTCGGTACTCATTTTTCTTTATTCCCCCATTATGATTTGTTCGTCGTCAAGGGTTACCTTACCGACGTTTGACCTCTGTATTTTAATTTCACCGTTCTCGGTGTTAATTATAAGCTCGTCGCGGTTGCGTTCTACCAAAACACCACGAAAATCGCGGCAACCGTTTTCCTCGCGAACGGTATGCACTAAAACGGGTTTACCACCCATTAAAGCAAAATGCTCGTCAGTTTTCAGCTCGCGGTTAATACCAGGTGAGCAAACCTCTAAATAATAAGGCACTTTAATTGGGTCCGCCTCGTCAATAAGCGGGTCGATAGCGTGGGATACATCGGTACAGTTGTTGATATCTATACCGTTATCGCTGTCGATAAAAACCCTCAAGTACCACGAAGCGCCCTCTTTTAAAAAGCGAACGTCCCATAGCCTTAGCCCCAAAGCCTCAATAGCGGGGCGAACAATTTTAGTTACCGTTTCTACGGTTTTGCCTCCTGCCAATAAGTACATCTCCTTCTGTTCATTTTACGCCTTGCAGAGCGCCGACGCCCTACAAAACTAAGAGAGTGGGCAGCACCCACTCTCCTTTAAAACAATATCTTACTTTAAGGATTATACCACAACCTTTTAATAATTGCAAGTGTTATTTATAAAATGTACTTTTGTAAAAGTCCTAATAAGTTATGCTATATTCAAATCTACGGTCATACCTTCCGTTTTCTCTCATATAATTTTCCCATTTTTTCTGGTTTTGGTCGAGTAAGCTTATAAGCATTTGTCCGCTTTCTTTTAGTTCCTTAGGAAGAGATGTAATACCTTTTATTTCTACAGAGGTGTACTCCCTCGGCTCGCTTAAAAGGTCCCAAAATGCCGACCAATTTTTACCGTACCATTCGGGAAACTCGAAAGCTGCTTTTATGCGTTCATGCATTTCTGATAAATATTTACACCCATTTAAATCAAGCGTTATTATGTTTGGTTCTTGTGCCATAGATTTGTTTTCCACACCTTTATAAAATTTACAATTAAATTATACCTCTGTTTCTCAAATATGTAAACTATAATTTTTTCACTTATTCCCACTTGTGTTTTTAAAATAAATATAGTATAATACTTTAGCGGGCGTACTTTTAAGCGTACAAACGGGCGGGTCCTGTGCGACAGACTGCCACGAACCATGTCAGGCGGGGAACCGAGCAGCATTAAGTGGATTTTTCTGTGCGCCGCAGTAAATCTGTTCGTTTGTACACTTAAGAGTACGCTTTTTAAGTAGCAATTAGTTTGGGGGTTAAATAAATGTATAAGGCGCTTTACCGTAAATATCGCCCGCTTGAGTTTTCCGACGTTGTTGGGCAAGAGCATGTAACCACCACCCTTCGCCGTCAGGTAGAAAAGGGTAATATTTCGCATGCCTATTTATTTACAGGCTCGCGCGGTACGGGTAAAACCACCTGTGCTAAAATATTAGCGCGCGCTATAAACTGCCTTAATCAAAAAGACGGTAACCCTTGTTGCGAATGTGAAAACTGCCAAGCCATTTTAAAAGACTCTCTGCCCGACGTTTTGGAAATAGACGCCGCCTCTAACAACGGTGTTGACTATATTCGCGAGCTGCGTGACAGAATAGCCTTTGCACCCGTTAAAGCAAAGTACAAGGTGTATATTATAGACGAGGTGCATATGCTATCTACCGCCGCCTCAAACGCTTTGCTTAAAACACTTGAAGAACCGCCCTCGCACGCGGTGTTTATACTTGCTACTACTGAGGTTAACGCAATTCTCCCCACCATACTTTCGCGTTGCCAAAGGTTCGATTTTCATAGAATTGAGCCTAAAACTATAAGTGACCGCGTTAAATATGTATGTGAAAAAGAAAATGTAAAAATCACCGACGACGCGGCATATCTTATAGCCGCATTGGCAGACGGCGGTATGCGTGACGCTTTATCTCTATTAGACCTCTGCGTCGCAGGTGGTAGCGAAATCACCGAGGACTTAGTAAACTCAATTTGCGGTAGGGCTTCTACTGATTACCTTTTCGAGCTTGCCACTAAAATTAAGGATATGGACGCGGCAGGCGCACTTAATACTATCGAAACTCTACATCGCGATAGCGTAGATATGCAACGCCTTTGTAACGAGCTTTGCGTTTTTTATAGAAATCTAACCCTTATCTGCTCGGGTGTTGACCCAGCGAAAGCCACCTCTACGGTAGGTAACACGGTTACACGTTATGCCGAGTTTGCAAAAGCACTTGGTATTGAGGGCTCTTTGCGTTATCTTTCGGCGTTTAACGATGCGCTAACACTTATGAACAGTGGCAATCGCAGAAGTGTTTTAGAAATGGCTATTATCAAACTTGCAACGCCAGGTCTCGACTACTCTCTTGATGCGGTAATGGCAAGAATTGCGGCTATCGAGCAAAAGCTCGCGACGGGTGTAATACCACCCACACCACCAGTGCCACCCACACCAACAAAGGCAGAGTCAACCGTTAATGCAAAACCCGAGGACAAGCCTGTTGTGGCAGAAACACCAAAAGTTACACCGAAAGAGGAAAAACCGACCGCACATATACCCGCGGCACAACCAACCTCTGCGGCGGATTACGACACTAAAAAGGGTGTTATTCCTTGTAACAACTGGAACGATATTGTTTCCGAGTGTTTTAAAACCGCACCCGTTCTACGCGGACTGCTTAACGGCTCAACCGCCTCGTTCCAAGACGATAAAATTATAATTCATTCACAGTCGAGTATGCTTAGAGCTGAGCTTTCAAAACGCGACGGAATGAACTATAAAGGGCTTTGCACAGCTATAGTAAGTGTTCTTGGCAAGGCGTACACACCCGTTATGGAAAAGGAAAAGCTAATAGACAACCAAGACCCTATGTTTAGCTTTATGAATAAATTAAATAATCTTTAAGGAGTTAAGAATATGAAAGCAAGAGTACCAGGTATGCAAAAAGGCGGCGGCAATATGAACGCTATGCTAAAGCAAGCACAACAAATGCAGGCTGATATGGCAGCGCTGCAAGCCGACCTTGACGAAAGAGAGTTCGCTGCCACCTCGGGCGGCGGATTAATCGAAGTTACAGTAAACGGTAAGCACGAAATTAAGGCTATTAAAATTTCGCCCGATGCCGTTGACCCCGATGACATTGAGATGCTTGAAGACCTTGTTACCGTTGCAGTAAACGAGGCAATTTCAAACGCCACTAAAACCGCAGAAAGTGAAATGGGCAGCATAACTTCGGGACTTAATATTCCTGGTATGCCGGGTATGTTTTAATGGCTACTTACGATTTACCACCACTCTCGCGCCTCACAGATGCCTTTGCACGACTCCCAGGTGTTGGTAGGAAATCGGCGGCAAGACTTGCTTTTTATGCCCTTTCTATGAGTGAAAGGGAGGCAAACGAGTTTATCGACTCTATTAAGTCTGCCCGCGCAGACCTGCACTACTGCCCCGTTTGCCAAAATCTTACCGACCGCGAGCTTTGTCCCGTTTGTAGTGACAGCTCTCGCGATGGCTCGGTTATCTGCGTTGTTGAGGACCCGCGCGACGTTATTAAATTAGAGAAAACGCGCGACTATAAAGGCCTTTACCACGTACTGCACGGCGTTCTCTCGCCCATTGATAACATAGGCCCCGAACAGCTACGCATTAAAGAGCTTATGGCAAGGCTTTCGGATAACAAGGTGCAGGAAATAATAATGGCAACTAACCCATCTGTTGAAGGTGAAACCACCGCAAGTTACCTGTCCCGACTTATTAAGCCTTTGGGCATAACCGTAACAAGACTTGCTTACGGTATCCCCGTAAACGGCAGTCTCGAATATACCGACTCGGTAACCCTACAAAAAGCCCTCGAGGGCAGAAAAGAAATGTAAAAAATCAAAAGAAACTATCCCAGCGGATAGTTTCTTTTTTATAGAAATAGTGAAAAAATAGTGAAAAAATAGTGGATTTCTTAAAACATTTATGGTATAATATAATCAGTAAAATAAGAGGGTGTTTTTATGATTAAGGTTACTTTAACAAACGATATTTTAAAGAAAATATCCATTATTGATGAAAACCGTTTTTCCTTTAAAACAATTGAAATACCACAAATAACTAAAAATAAACTGCGAAAAAATTCAAAAAAGAAAAGTTCCTACGCTTCAAATAAAATCGAGGGCAACCCACTAACCGAGGCACAAGCAAATGACGCTATGGAAAGTGATGCGCATAAACATTTTCTAAAACCCGAACAAGAGGTAAGAAATTATTTTTTAGCACTAAATTTGCTTGAAGAAAAACTCAAAGCAAAAGAACCATTTTCAAAAAAATTATTGCTTGAAGTTCAGGCAATGGTAGAAAAGGGTGCTTCTAAAGAAAAAATCGGTCTTAGAGGTGAAATGCCTCCTGGTGTACTGTTCGCGGTATATGACTCGGAAACCGGAATACCCGAATATATCCCACCCGAACACACCGATATTCCTACCCTTCTTGACGAACTTGTGGAATATGTAAACACTACCGACGACCATCCGCTTATTATCGCGGCTATTATTCATTATCAGTTGGTTACGATTCACCCCTTCGAAGACGGCAACGGTCGTACTGCAAGGCTAATGTCAGGTTATATTCTTGACCTTAACGGCTATGGTTTTAATGGCATTGGCTCACTGGAGGAATACTTTGCTTACGACCCCGATGAATATTATGCATCTCTACAAATGGGCTTACCTGCCCTTTTCTATTCCGGCAGAGAAAATCCGCCTCATCCTGAAATTTGGATTAACTACTTTTTGCGTATGATGGAGTTGTATTCAAAGAAAGTGTGCGAGCTTTCAGAAAACTCTGCTGCCAATGAATTAGAGGGTAGTTTATCATATTTAAACACAAAGGAAAAGGATTTTTTGTTGTATCTCCTTACAAACCATTTATTTGAATTTACTCCTATTGAAGTCAGCAAAATGCTTGGACTAACTAATAAAACCATTATCAATCGTTGCGCTATGCTTACTACAAATGGTTTTTTAATTCCCAAAATCGCAAAAGAAAGGGTGCGTTCTTATTCGTTAAGCGACCTTTCAAGAAAAAACGCTAAAGCAATTATAAAAAAATTAAAAAGTTAAAGCTAAAAACAGTCCGTATAAGCAGATGCTTTTCGGGCTGTTTTTGTATTTGACAACCTTCCGCGGCGGTGGTAAAATTTAGAGTATGAATACTTACAAATGGATAGACAAAAACTGCAAAAGTTTAAAGGGCAAAACGGTTGCTATTACGGGATCTACGGGTGGTATTGGCGAGTGGCTGTGCGATTACCTTTTATACCTTGGCGCCTCACTAATACTCTTAGACCGCAACCCGCAAAAGCAACAAGCCTTACAGAAAAAATTAATATCAAAATATCCCTACGCCGAAATTACACTTTTTACACTTGCCTTGGAAAGTGAAACTTCGGTTTTTTCAGCTTGCGAAAAATTAAAGGAACTACCTATAGATATTTTTCTGCACAACGCGGGTGCGTACAGTATTCCCAGAAAGCTGTGCAATAGCGGATATGATAATGTTTTTCAAATAAATTTTCTATCACCCTACTACATTATAAACGAGCTTTTAGACGGTTTAAGGGTGCGTGGTGGCAAGGTCGCGGTAGTTGGCAGTATAGCCCACAACTACTCGAAATCCGACCCCGATAATCCCGATTTTAAAAACATAAAAAAGGCAAGCCTTGTGTACGGAAACGCAAAGCGGTACTTAATGTTCTCTCTTTACGAGCTTTTTAAAAAAGAGGACAAAGCTACCCTTTCGGTAGCGCATCCGGGCATAACCTTCACAAACATAACCGCACACTATCCAAGGCTTATTTTCGCACTTATTAAGCACCCTATGAAGCTTATCTTTATGCCGCCTAAGGTGGCAACCCTTAGCATTCTAAAGGCATTATTTTTAGACTGTGGTTATAAACAATGGGTTGGTCCGCGACTGTTCGACGTTTGGGGTCTGCCAAGGGTGAAAACGCTTAAAACTGTAAGTGAAAACGAAAGCGAACAAATAGTCCAAAGCGCCTGCTCGGCGCTATTAAAATATTCCGAGGTTATCGACTCTAAAGGGCATATACATATATAATATTATAGTTGCAATATTGACGTATAAGTGGTATAATCACTTTAGTATGGGTAAATATTACCACACAAACAAGTAAATACTATTAAAAGCCAAAGGCTATAAGCGGAGGTACAAATAATGAGTAAGAAAAATGTTTTTGCTGCAATCCTTGCAGGAGGAATCGGTACACGCATGGGCAACGTTGAAAAGCCAAAGCAGTACCTTAAAATCGGCGGCAAACCTATAATTGTTCACACTATAGAAAAGTTTTTACTTAACGAGGACATGCAGGCTGTTATCGTTTTAACACCAAAGCAGTGGGTTAATCACACAAAAGACCTTGTTAAAAAATACATTCCAAGCGGACTTGATATTCACGTTATTGAGGGCGGTGCCGACCGTAACGGTACTATTATGAACGCAATTAATTTTATCGAAACAAACTTTGGTCTTGATGACGATACTGTTATTGTGACCCACGATTCTGTTCGTCCCTTTGTTAGCCACAGAATTATTGCCGATAACGTTAAGTTTGCTTTAAAATACGGCGCATGCGATACCGTTATTCCCGCCACAGATACCATAGTTTGCAGTGAAGATGGCGAGGTTATTACCGAAATTCCTGACCGTAGCAAAATGTATCAGGGTCAAACTCCGCAATCCTTCAAAGCCAAAAAGCTTAAGGATATGTACTTAGGCCTTTCTGATGACGAGAAAAAGATTCTTACCGATGCTTGCAAAATTATGGTTTTAAAGGGCGAAAAGGTATATCTTGTTGAGGGTGAAACCGGTAATATGAAAATCACCTACCCTTACGACCTTAAGGTAGCCGAGGCTTTGCTAAAAGGAGAATAATAAATGCTTAATGCTAAGTTTCAATTAAGAAGGCCGCGCCAGTTCCAGATATGCTACGAGGATATTACCTTTGACTCAGAGCATGTTATAGTGCGCCCTACACATCTTTCTATTTGCAATGCCGACCAGCGCTATTATCAGGGCAACCGCCCCGAAGAAGTTCTGCGTGAAAAGCTCCCTATGTGCTTAATTCACGAGGGCATCGGCAAGGTTGTGTACGACCCAACGGGTACCTTTAAGGTAGGCCAAAAGGTTGTTATGATTCCTAATATGCCGATAGAAACTAATCCCAACATTGCCGAAAACTATCTTCGCAGCAGTAAATTTAGCGGCAGTAGTACCGACGGATTTATGCAAGAATATGTGAGAACAGTCCCCGATAGACTTGTAGCCCTGCCCGACGGTATAAACCCTGCAGTTGCCGCATTTACCGAAATAGTAAGCGTTAGCTACCACGCTATTTCGCGCTTTGATAAAATTGCACACTCCTGCCGCGAAACCGTTGGTATTTGGGGTGACGGCAACCTGGGCTTTGTTACAGCACTTTTATTTAAAAAACGCTTTCCCGAAACTCGCGTTGTGGTATTTGGTATCAACGAATCCAAGCTTAACGACTTTACCTTTGTTGACGAAACATTTAAAACCACCGAAATCCCCGAAGGCTTTACAGTTGACCACGCATTCGAGTGTGTGGGCGGTTCGCCGGCACCAAGGGCAATTAACCAGATAATCGACTATATTAAGCCCGAGGGCACAATTTCTATTTTAGGTGTTACCGAAGAATTAGCACCACTTAATACCCGTATGATTCTTGAAAAAGGCTTAAGGGTATTTGGTAGCAGTAGAAGCGGCAGAGAGGATTTTGCAGACCTTGTAAAGCTTTACGAGCAAAAGCCCGAGGTTGTTTCCTACCTTGAAAATATAGTGGGCGAGCAAATGCACGTGAAGACCATTAAAGATATGGCCGCCGCATTTGAAACCGATATACACAAGCTTATAGGCAAAACAATTATGATTTGGGATGCCGAATAAATCATCTTCTTGAGTTAGGAGAACGTATGAAAAGGTTTTTAAAAGATTTTAAAAAATATTGGGGCTATGCAATATATGCCGCTCGAAGCGAGCTTAAAGCCGAGGTTGCAAGCTCGTACCTTAACTGGATATGGTGGATTTTAGAGCCGCTTTGCTTTATGCTTATTTACACCTTTATTTTCGGTTTTGTTTTTAACGCAAGCGAGCAGTATTTCCCCGTCTTCGTTTATATTGGCTTAACCGTTTGGGAGTTCTTTAACAAAAGTGTTCATGCAAGCGTAAAGCTGGTTAAAAACAACAAAAGCATAGTGTCCAAAGTGTATATGCCAAAGTTTGTTTTGGCCGAGGCTAAAATGATGGTCTACGGTTTTAAAACCCTGATATCGTTCGGAATAGTAGTTCTTTTGATGATAGTTTTCAGGGTGCCGATTACCTTTAACATACTCTACACCATACCCTTGATTGCGGCATTAATACTTTTTACCTTTGGTTGTATGTGTATACTACTGCATTTTGGCGTTTACATTTTAGACCTTTCAAACATCATCAACATAGTTTTAAAGCTTGTCTTTTATATGACGGGTATTTTCTACTCGATAGAAAGTAGAATCGGCGGTGCGTATCCTAAGCTTGCAACCTTGCTTGGCAAGTGCAATCCGCTTGCATTTATAGTAAGTAGCCTTCGTTCTTGCGTTATATACAGCGAGGGTGTAAATCTATTGGTACTTGCAATTTGGCTTGTTTTGAGCTTTGCAATTTGTGCTATAGGTATTAGAACCATTTATAAAAATGAAAACAGCTATGTAAAGGTGATTTAATGGATAATCTTGCAATAAAGGTTTCTAACCTTACGATACGGTATAAAAATCTTGTTTCGTATTCTTTAAGAAACAGCCTGTTTAAATTTAATAAAGCCAAAAAGGAAGATTTCGTTGCCGTAAACAACGTATCCTTTGAGGTGCCCAAGGGTCAAATACTTGGAATAATAGGTAAAAACGGCAGTGGTAAATCCACTATGCTAAAAGCACTTGCTGGCATTTTCTCGGCAGACGAGGGTTCTATTGAAACCTACGGCAACTCGGTATCGTTACTTGCTATTGGCGTTGGCTTTCAAAAAGAGCTTTCGGGTAGAGAAAACATTCTGCTTTCCGGCCTACTTTTAGGTTTTACCGAGCAGGAGATTCGTAGCAAGGTAGACTCAATAATAGAATTCTCGGGGTTGGGTAAGTTTATAGATATGCCTGTGCGTACCTATTCAAGCGGTATGCACTCTAAACTTGCCTTCTCTATAACCGCTATGCTTGAAACCGACATTATGTTAATAGACGAGGTTTTAAGTGTTGGCGACCAGCGCTTTAAGAAAAAGAGCTATGAAAAAATGCAAAGCCTTATTGAAGATAAAACTCGTACTGTTGTTATTGTTTCACATAACATTGGAACCTTGCGCAAGCTGTGTGATACTGTTATGTGGATGCACGACGGAAAAATTATGGACTTCGGCGATGCTAATGAAATTTTAGATAAGTACGAGAACTTTATGGAGGCAGAAGAGCAATGAAAGACGCAATAGTGCACCTTCTAAAAAGGCTAAGTCTTATTGGCATTTATAAATTTTACAAAAGGGTAAAGGCGAGGTTTTTTAAAATTATTACCCTGCGAATTATTTTCCCAAGGGCATATTATAAAAACGCAAAAACCCCTGTTAATCCTAATAAAATTGTGTTTATTGAGGTTCGTTTAAATGAAGTAACCAATAGCTTTAAGTTGCTTTACGACAAGCTTATTACCGAATACGATTACGATATTCACACCCATTTTTTAAGAAACACATTTGTTCCGCTTAGGGAGTATATTACGCGTTGTCGCGATATGATGGCAGACATAGCCACGGCCAAATACGTTTTTGTAAATGAAGCTTCAAACGTTGTAAGCTGTGTTAAGGTGCGCCCCGAAACCGTTATTACACAAACCTGGCACGGTTGCGGCGCGTTTAAAAAATTCGGTTTTTCTACCGCCGAGCTTATCTTTGGCGAATCGAGAAAAGAAATGCTACGTTTTCCCTTTTATAAAAACTATTCCCACGTAACCATAAGCAGCCCCGAGGTTGCTTGGGCATACGAAGAGGCTATGAACCTGCACGATAACAAAGAGGCTATTAAGGCTATCGGCACCAGCCGTACAGACGTATTTTACGATGAGGATTTTATTAAAGCCTCCTTCGATAAGCTATATGCCTTTATGCCCGAAGCTGTTGGCAAAAAGGTTATCCTGTACGCGCCAACCTTTAGGGGTAGAGTAGCAAATGGAAAAACCCCAAATATGCTTAACGTAGAGATGTTCAAAGAGGCTTTGGGAGAGGAATATGTTTTACTTGCAAAGCACCACCCCTTAGTGCGCAAGCCACCCCAAATCCCCGAAAGCTGTAGCGACTTTGCAGCAGACTTTTCAAATGCTATGAGCATAGAAGAATTACTTGCGGTAAGTGATATCTGTATCTCAGATTATTCTTCGCTTGTGTTTGAATATTCACTTTACGAAAGACCTCTTATATTCTTCTCGTACGACTTAGATGAGTATTTCGACTGGCGCGGCTTCTATTACGACTACAACGAATTAGCACCAGGTCCTGTTTTTAAAACCAATCTCCAGATGATTGATTATATTAAGAACATAGACACAAGGTTCGATAAGGATAGAGTTCACGCATTCCGCGAAAAATTTATGTCGTCTTGCGACGGCCACGCTACCGAACGACTTATGCAAACCGTTTTTGGTGACGACCTTAAAAATCACCGCAGAGAAACCGCTTTACAGGGCGAGTATCATACCGTACCCAACGCAAGCGAGCTTTTCTCTACCCGTGCAAACCGCATAGCTAACCTTTCTAAGCTTGGTGAAACTGCACGCAAGCTATACAGCGGCTATAGTGACAAGGATATTGTAAAAGGCAAGGTGCTGATACTTAGCAACGGAAAGCTTAATGCAACCCTTAAACGCATAAAAAATGCCATTTCAAAGAGCTCGTCTGTTGTTGTTATGAGCACGCTTGACAAAGACCTTAAAGCGCTTGTAAAAGAAATTGCAACTTCGGGCACTATTATTCTTAGCGAGACTTGTGACGTTATTAATGCACTGCAGATAAGAGAAAACACTAAGGTGGTACAGCTCTGGGATAAGGTGTTCCCGTTCCAAAAGTTTGGCTACAGCACAAAGGGTGTTGTTGCAGGGCTCGAAAACGATTATCTTGCCGCCTCGCCCTTGCATAAAAATTACAGCCTTGTTCCAGTGGCCTCACCTGCACTTTGCGATATATATAAAGAGGCATTTAATATTGCTGATAACAATATAATTCAACCGTTAGGCGCTGCGGCAACAGACGTGCTTTTCAGTAAAAGCTTTGCTAAAAACGCAAAACTCAAACTCGAGCAAAAATTCCCTGCCGCTAAAGGCAAAAAGGTTATCTTCTATCTGCACGAGCCACGCCAAACACTTTGGAATCCGACAACAGATGTGTTCCTTGATTACTTAAATATGAACGAATATTTAAGCAACGAGTATGTTTTGCTTTACTATTGGAATCGCGAAAACGAACGTACACTTCCAATGCAGGCTTATATGAACGGATTTATGGCTAATATGTATGGCGAAATGAGTATTGACGAGCTTATGTCTGTAGCTGATATAATGATTGGTGACTACAAAGAAGAGGTCTTTACTTTTGCCGTAACAGGAAAACCTATATTCCTATACGCACCCGACCATAAAACTTATTTTTATAAAACCGATTCGTATTTCGGTTACGAAGAAATTGCACCGGGTCCAATCTTTACAAATACAAAAGAGCTAACCCAGGCAATCGTTAACATTGATAGCTACGACACTTCAAAGCTTACCGCCTTCCGCGAAAAGTATCTTGCAAATTGCGATGGCTCTGCTACAGAACGAATTATCAAGGCTATTATTTAAACACAAAAAGAAGGTTCAACCGTTTTGGTTAAACCTTCTTTTTTAGTATCTTTTTTAGTTTTTAAGGCTGTGCATAGGGGCTGGGATTCTACCGCCGCGCTTAATCATTTTTAAAGGAGATTCTTGGCTTACCTTCATAACAGGTCCGCTGCCAAGTAGGCCACCGAACGAGAGTTCCTCGCCCACCTTTTTGCCAATGGCAGGTATAACCCTTACCGCCGTGGTCTTGCAGTTTACCATTCCGATTGCCGCCTCGTCGGCAATAATTGCCGAGATAACCTCGTCGGGTGTGTCACCCGGAATATTTATCATATCAAGACCAACCGAGCAGACAGCCGTCATAGCCTCTAACTTCTCAATAGTAAGTGCGCCCGAACGGGAAGCCGCTATCATACCTGCATCCTCGGTAACCGGAATGAATGCACCCGAAAGACCGCCCACGTGCGAGGACGCCATAACGCCGCCCTTTTTAACCGCATCGTTAAGCATAGCCAGTGCCGCTGTAGTACCACAGCTACCTACCGATGAAAGTCCAATTTCCTCTAAAATATGTGCTACCGAGTCGCCAACAGCGGGGGTGGGTGCTAAGGATAAATCAACTATGCCAAAAGGAACGCCAAGCCTTTTGCTTGCCTCCCCGCCCACAAGCTGACCCATACGCGTAATTTTAAATGCGGTGCGTTTTATAAGGTCGGCAACCTCGGTAAGATTAATGTCGTCGCCCGCCTTAGCTAATGCGGCGCGAACAACACCAGGGCCAGAAACACCAACATTAATAACACAATCAGGCTCACCTACGCCGTGAAATGCACCCGCCATAAAGGGATTATCCTCGGGTGCGTTACAGAACACAACAAGCTTTGCAGCACCTATACAATCGTTGTCGCGAGTTAGCTCGGCCGCTTTTTTTACAGCGCCACCCATTAGCGCTACTGCATCCATATTAATACCCGACTTAGTAGAGCCGATATTAACCGACGAGCAGATATGCTCGGTTTCGGCAAGGGCTCTTGGTATAGACTCTATTAGTTCCCTATCACCTGCAGAAAAACCCTTGTGAACGAGAGCCGAGTAACCGCCAATAAAGTTTACACCAACCTTTTTTGCCGCGCGCTCTAAAGCATAAGCAAACCTTACGGGGTCTTTATTTTCACAAGCGGCGGTTAAAATAGCAATAGGTGTAACCGATATTCTTTTATTGATAATAGGAATACCCAAATTGCTCTCTATTTCCTTACAAACAGGCACAAGATTTTCTGCTTTTTTTACTATTTTATCGTAAACCTTTTCGCAGGCCTTATCGATATCCGAGTCGGCACAGTCAAGCAAGGATATACCCATAGTAACGGTACGTATATCCAAATGCTCTTGCTCTATCATTGCGATGGTTTCTAAAATATCGTTAGTATTAATTAAACCCATAACTTAACCCCTTAAATTCTATGCATTGAATTAAAAATATCCTCGTGCATAACGTGCACAACCAAGCCCTTTTCCTTGCCACGCTCTTTTAATTCATCAGCAAACTTACCAAAAGGAACGGTTATTTTATCAACATCGCAAATCATTATCATACAGAACATATCCTGTAAAACGGTTTGCGATACCTCGTTTACGTTAGCGCCGTATTTTGCGCACTCGCCCGAAATAGAAGCAAGTATACCAACCATATCCTTACCAACAACTGTAATTACAGCCTTCATTTTATGTACCTCCACAAAGTATTTACAAAAATTCTAAATACTATTGTAACACAAACTATTCCGTTTTGCACTATTTTATGTTATAATAATGGAAAAAAGTTAGGCGAAACGGTCCTGTTTCGCAACGAAATCTATATTTTGTGACAAATTTTCACTAAAATTTGTCCTTTTCCATTGGAATGAGTGTAGTGCAAAATTAAACATTGTAATAAAAATTTTTTAGGAGTTTTTTAATGAAGGTTACGGCTTTAGCTTATGCAAAACTCAACTTAACCCTCGACGTTTTAGAAAAACGTCCTGATGGCTATCATAATATCGAGTCGGTTTTTCAGTCGGTTTCACTTTTCGACGAGCTGGAAATTGCACGCTGTGACAAGGGTATTTTAGTGCACACCGACAGTGCAATTTCTACCGAAGATAATATTTGCTATAAAGCCGCCACGCTGTTTTTCAGTGAAAGTGGCATAAACGGCGGCGCAGAAATCCGCCTTAAAAAGAACATACCCATTGCCGCAGGCTTGGGTGGTGGCAGTACAGACGGCGCCGCAACCCTAAAGGCACTTAACACGCTTTATGGCAACCCATTATCCGAAAAGCTGCTACTTGATTTTTCGGCAAGGCTTGGCGCAGACGTTCCTTTTTGCCTTTTTGGTGGAACTGCACACGCTGTTGGCATTGGCGAAAAACTAATAAAGCTACCAGACCTACCCGACTGCGACATTATTATTATTAAAAACGCCCAAAAGCCCTCCACCGCTGAGCTGTACCGCAGGCTTGACGAGTGCGAAATTCCTAATCACCCCGACACCGCCGCCGCTGTTTTGGCAATAGAACAAGGCAACCTTAAAGAAGCCTGCCTTAACTTTTCTAACGTATTTTCTTATGCTTGGGGCAACAGCCTAAAATCTATAGAAAACGATTTAACGCGCGAGGGCGCTTACCTTTCTTGCCTTTCGGGTAGTGGTCCCTCGGTTTACGGCATATTCCAAAAAGGAACAGGCGAAAAAGCATTTAAAAACCTTAAAAAAATATATACCGACATCTACCTTTGCGCGCCAAAAAGCAGCCCAGGTGTAGAAATTATTGAATAATCCCTACCCTTTTTGCCAATAATCCTACCAACAACTATTACATAAAAAATGGAATAAAGAAAGGTAGGTCTTTATGACGGCAAAAAAACGATTCGAGTTATCCATTATATTAGGTCTTATATTCTCATTGCTTTTATCCTTTACTGGCTTTGACGCAAGCTGCAGCGAAATTAAACGCGAGGTTTTAAGACTGCACGTACTTGCAAATTCTGATAGCGATGCCGACCAACAGCTAAAACTTTTGGTACGCGAAACGGTATTGGCGCAAAGCGAGGAAGTTTTTTCGCACAGCAAGAATAAAAGCGAGGCTATGCTTTCGGCAAAAAACAGTCTGCCAAAAATAGTAAGTGCCGCGCAAAAAACGGTTTATGACAACGGCTACCGCTACACCGTTACAGGTGAGGTCTCAAAAAGCTATTTCCCAACTAAAGAGTATGATAACTTTACCCTGCCCGCAGGCTATTACGATGCTGTGCGTATTAAAATAGGTAAAGCCGAGGGTAAAAACTGGTGGTGCGTACTGTTCCCCGAGGTCTGCTTAAGTGCTAGTGCCGACCTTGGCGAAACCTTAAGTACTACAAGCACCGACACGGTTAAAAATCCACAGAACTACAAGGTGCGTTTTAAAGTGGTAGAGCTTATCTCTGTTGCGCGCCAAAAAATAAATTCGTGGTTTTAGAAAAAATATCTTGCATTTTAAAAAATAGTGTGATATAATCGGTTTGTTATCAAGGATTCTTAGAAAAGGAGTGACAGTTGTGAAAGAAGGAATTCATCCGCAGTATGAAACTGTAACAGTAAAATGTGCTTGCGGTGCCGAGTTTGAGACACGTTCTACTAAAAAAGACATCAAGTTAGATATTTGTTCAAAATGTCATCCGTTCTTCACCGGCAAACAAAAGCTGGTTGACTCCGGCGGTCGTGTTGATAGGTTCAACAAACGCATGGGCGTTAGCAAGTAATTTTAAGTCGCAGTTGCTATAAATTAGTAACTGCGGTTTTTTATTTAGTCAAATTATTTAAACCTTCCACCAGATTTTGAAACAAGGATTCTTCGCTGTGCTTGTGTTAAAATACTCGTGAATCCACAAAGGATTCACTGCGTTTTTGCCGTGCACACCGAAAAAATCCTTATTGTTTACAAAATTCTGCGACCTCAAACAATGGTTTTTTATGTGAGTTTTGGTCAAGTGGAATTTCTTAAAGCTCTCCATTACAGCTGGTTCAGGTTTAAATACTTTGACCTATGTTAAACCTCAAGGCCATATATGAAAGGTAGGTGTAGGTATGCAAAGCTATAAAACCGTAAGAAATAAAGCTAAAGCCGAGCTTATAGAAAAGCGTTCGCGCTTTATAGCACAGGTGTTCCCTATAAAAGACGAGCAGGAGGCTTTATCTTTAATCGCTGCTGCAAAAAAAGAATATTGGGATGCGCGCCACAACGTGTACGCCTACATTCTGCGCGAGGGTGGTATCTGCCGTTATACCGACGATGGTGAACCTTCGGGTACCGCAGGTGTTCCGGTGCTTGACGTACTGAAAAAACGTGGTATTACCGATTGCCTCACAATAGTTACAAGGTATTTTGGCGGCGTGCTTTTGGGTACAGGCGGACTTGTACGCGCCTACTCGGGTGCTACTTCTTTAGGTCTTGATGCGGCGGGCGTAGTTTTAGCGCACCCTTGCACGCTTTTCTCTATAGACTGCCCCTACCCCGATTACGAGCAACTGCTTCGCCTTTGTGACGAGCAGGAAGTAAGTGTAGATTCGACCGATTTTTTAGACTCCGTAACCCTTAACCTGCTTATTAAAACCGAGGGGTTTGAGGACTTTAAGCTAAAACTTACCGACAAATTCAGCGGAAGGCTAACCGCTAAAGCAAAGGGTGAAAAATACGGCTTTTTTGACGAATAATAAATTTTAAAAAAAGTTTTTAAAAAATAAAGGGTTTTTTGTTATTTTTGCGTATATATTATTAAAGACCTTTAAAGGAGTGCAAATCGAGTGGACAACATTCGCAAGAGAAGTGAACAAAACGAGCATCTAATACTATCCCCTGTTGCCTCGTTTAGTGATAGCGCAACAAGACAGCGCAAAGAGAACAAGTGTGACATTCGCACCGAGTTTCAGCGCGACCGCGACCGTATTATCCACAGCAGTTCTTTTAGACGTCTTAAGCATAAAACTCAGGTGTTCCTCTCCCCCGAGGGTGACCATTACAGAACAAGGCTTACCCACACCTTAGAGGTTGCACAAATCTCGCGCACGGTAGCCCGAGCCCTTCGGCTTAACGAGGATTTAACCGAGGCTATTGCTTTAGGTCACGACCTTGGGCACACACCCTTTGGGCACGCAGGCGAGCGCGCTTTGGACAAGCTTATCGATGGCGGTTTTAA
Organism: Acutalibacteraceae bacterium; assembly: GCA_045594795.1. Classification (GTDB taxonomy): domain Bacteria; phylum Bacillota; class Clostridia; order Oscillospirales; family Acutalibacteraceae; genus UMGS1532. Next base: position 28,348 of record JAZNZF010000030.1, read on the forward strand.
ACACTATATGCAAAGCGTTAGGGTTTGCACTAAATTAGAAAAGCAGGGCAAGGGTCTTAACCTTACCGACCAAACCCTCGACGGTATTATGTGCCACACAAAAGGCACCCCCGCTAAAACTTTAGAGGGGCGCATTGTAAGGCTTTGCGACCAGATTGCATACATCAACCACGATATCGACGATGCGGTTCGCGGCGGAATTATTAAACCAAACGACATACCAAAAGAGATTCGCGCACAGTTTGGTGACAGCAAAAGCGCACGTATTGATAAAATGGTATCCTCAATAATCACCAACAGCAAAAACGATATAATAATGGCAGACGAGGATATGGCTTATTTTAATAAACTGCATAACTTCCTTTTTGAAAGGGTTTATCTTAACTTTGCCGCCAAAGCCGAAGAAACAAAGGTAGACGGCATTATCGGCGGTATCTTTGCATACCTTGTTAAAAACCCGCAGGCAATGCCAAAAAAATATGCGCGCGTTGTGGGTAGCGAGGGTATAGAGCGCGCAGTTACAGACTACATAGCAGGTATGACAGATACCTTTGCAATTAAATTTTACGAGGATATCTACATTCCAAAATCTTGGAATATTTAAAACGAAACATAAATTCAAAAAACAAGAAAGGAGATAAAGTTATGCCATCAGTACCCGATGAGTTTTTGGCAGAGGTTAATAGCAGAACAGATATTGGCGACCTGATTTCAAGCTACGTACAACTAAAGCCGCGCGGCAACCGTATGGTAGGACTTTGCCCCTTTCATAACGAAAAAACGGGTTCGTTTACGGTGTTTTTAGACACCAACTCCTATTACTGTTTTGGTTGCGGTGCAGGTGGCGGACCTGTAACCTTTGTGCGACAGATTGAGAATTTAGACTTTTTTGAGTCGGTTAAACTACTTGCCGACCGCGCGGGTCTTCAAATGCCAACCGATAGCTACGACGACAGCTATGCCAAGCTAAAGCGTCGACTTTACGAAATCAATCGCGAAACGGCGCGCTTTTACCACAACTATCTATTAAGTGAGGGCGGCAAGCCCATTTTAAACTACTTTTTATCGCGCGGGCTTACACCTGCCACCATACGCAAGTTTGGGCTTGGTGCATCGCCTAACGAGTGGGACGGGCTTATCCGTCACCTAAGGGCTAAAGGCTTTCGCGAAGACGAAATGCTTAGCGCAAACGTTATAATGCGTGGCTCTCGCGGTGGTTTTTACGATAGGTTTAGAAATCGCGCTATGTTCCCTATTATTGACCTACGCGGTAACGTTATTGCCTTTGGCGGCAGAGCGTTGCCAGGTGAGGATAAAAAAGGCGCTAAATACATAAACACAAGCGACACGCCAATTTTCAAAAAAAGCCAAAATTTGTATGCCTTAAATATTGCAAAAAGCAACTGTGCAAAGCGGATAATATTAGCAGAAGGCTACATGGATGTTATTGCCCTGCATCAAGCAGGCATCACAAACGCGGTGGCGGCGCTTGGCACGGCGTTTACCGAAGAACACGCCTCCTTGCTGTCACGCTACACCTCCGAAATTGTGCTAACGCTTGATTCGGACGCGGCGGGCAGGCAGGCTACTGAAAGGGCAATTAAAATACTTTCGGCAACTGGAATTCCCGTAAGGGTGCTTAACATTCCCGACGGCAAGGACCCCGACGAATTTATTAAAAAGCACGGCAAAAACGCGGCGGCGGCGTTCAGAGATTTGCTCGAAGCATCAATGAACAGTATAGAATACAAAATTATTGAGGCGGCCGACGGAATAGATATTAACACCGATTCGGGACGGCTTGAATACCTAAAGCGCTGTGCGGTGCTGTTAGGCGAGCTGCGCGATGATATTGCGGTTGACCTATACGCCGGCAGACTTTCCGAGAGATTTAAAATTTCAAAAGATGCCATACTTTCACAAATACGGCAAACGGCTTTTAAATCGCGACGGAGAGAAGGTCAAAAAAAATTGAAAGAAATAATCAAACCCAAGTACGACACGCACGATGTAAACCCTGAGAGGCAAAAGCATCTGCGCGCCGCTACAGCAGAGGAAAAGATTATTTCAATACTTATATACAGTCCCGACCTTTTAAATAAAGCAGAGCAAAGCATCAGTAGTGATAGTTTTATTACAAGCTTTAATCGCAGAGTGTTCGAAAGGCTGTCAGAGGTTATTCACGGCGGACAGAACTTCGATGTATCTTTGCTTTCGGGTGATTTCACACCCGCCGAATGTGGCAGGGTGGCAGAGTATCAAAACAGAATTATAAAAAGCGAAAACGCTGAGGCGGAGCTTCGCGATTGTATAAATGTTTTGCTACAGGAAAATATAAATCAAAGCACGGCAGAAAAAGATATATCCGATGACGAGTGGGCAAGGAATATCAAAAAAATTGCCGATAACAAAAAGTGAGGTTAATGAATATGGAAAAGAAAAATGCAGAGGTTTTAGATAACCGTTTAGATAATATTAAAGAGCCTACCGCCAAAGACCTTGACGATGAAGAGCTTGAAATGTTTGCCGAGGACTTAGATGCCCTTGGCGAAGAGGCACCCCTTCTTGATATCGATTTTGAAGATGGCAACGAAGAGGCACGAAAAATAGAAGAGCTTGAAACCGAAAGCGCCGAAGAAACAGGTGACATTGTCTCTCTTGACGACCCCGTTAAAGTCTACTTAAAAGAAATAGGTAGGGTGCCTTTACTTTCGAGTGACGAGGAGGTAGAGCTTGCGGTACTTATAAGTGACGGTAACGAGTTTGCTAAAAAGCGTCTTACCGAGGCTAACCTGCGCTTAGTTGTTAGTATAGCAAAGCGTTACGTTGGTAGGGGTATGCATTTTCTCGACCTTATTCAAGAGGGTAACGTTGGTCTTATAAAAGCGGTTGAAAAGTTCGACCACTCTAAAGGCTTTAAATTCTCTACCTATGCTACTTGGTGGATTAGACAGGCTATAACCCGTGCTATTGCCGACCAAGCAAGAACCATTCGTATACCTGTGCATATGGTTGAAACCATTAACCGCCTAAAAAAAGTTCAAAGTCAGCTTCTGCACGAAAGCGGTAAAGAGCCTACCGAGGAAATGATAGCCGAAAAAATGGAATTATCGGTAGAGCGTGTGCGCGAAATTATGCGCGTTGCCCAAGAGCCTGTTTCTATGGAAACACCAATAGGTCCCGAGGAAGACAGCAGACTTATGGACTTTATTCGCGACGAGGACGCCTTAGCTCCCGACGATGCCGCACTTAAATCAATTACTAACGAAGACATTGATGCCGTTCTTAAAACCCTTCTACCCCGTGAAGAGCAGGTTATCCGTCTGCGCTTTGGCTTGCAAGACGGTCGTTGCCACACACTCGAAGAAGTAGGCTCGAAATTCGAGGTTACCAGAGAACGTATAAGACAGATTGAAGCAAAAGCACTTAGAAAACTGCGTCACCCCGTACGCAGCAATAAATTTAAGGACAGGTAGGCTATATGCTACTTAATCTTGAAACCGATTACGCTATTAGAATTGTGCAATGCCTTGCAAAAAGCGGCAAGCTTGACGCTAAAACCATAGCAACCAAAACAGGTGTTACCCCTAAGTTCACGCTTAAAATTCTGCACGGGCTTGTTTCGGCAGATATTGTAAAATCCTTTAAGGGTGCTTCGGGCGGTTATGCACTGGCACGTGAGCCTCGCGACATTACACTTTTAGAGGTTGTAGAGCAGGTGTACGGCACCCTCGAAGTAAGCCGTTGCAATGGTGAGGGTTGCACCCACCCCGACGGGCTTTGCAGCTTTCGTTCGGTGTTTGACGATGTGAGCTCATATATGCGCAAAAAATTTAGCGAAATAACCTTTTAGTAATATTATAAAAGAACAGTTTAATATATATTACTGTAGGAGAATATTAAATGAAATTTACTTATAAAACTCAAGGTACTTGTTCAAGAAGTATTGAAATAGAAATAGAAAACGATAGGGTTAAAGACGTAAACTTTATAGGTGGCTGTAATGGTAACCTTAAGGGTATAGCAAGTCTTGTAAAAGGCCTAACTGTAGACGAAGTTATCGAAAAGTTAGAGGGTATTACCTGTGGCTTTAAGGGTACCTCCTGCCCCGACCAGTTAGCTAAAGCTTTAAAATCAAACCTTAAATAAAAAAAGAATAAACTTTAAAAACGAGGTGAAACAAATGCCCGAGGATAGAGATATAAAAATAGCAAGTAACCGCCCCTCTGCCGACATTAAACGACATAAAGAAGAGGCTGCCGCCACCGAGAATAAAAGCTATACTGCTATGGGCAAAAGGCTTGGCGTAGAGGTTGCACAAAAATTCGTTGATGCTCTAAAGGATGACGCACTTGGCGGCGAAACCGACAACGGTGAGCTTTTACTGCAACGTCAGATTCTGCTATCCTTTGCGGCAATTTCGGGCTTCGAGCAGTTTTGCAAGGATAGTGGCTGTATTTCGGCGGCAAAGCGCGCTTTTTTGGAGTACATAAAAAAGAACCACCCCGAGCTATATTCGGGTGCTACCGATAACGGTGCGCTCTCGTTTTACTACCTTGCGTTTAGGCGTGGTACCGACAACCTTAGAAGGATAGGTCAAACCTTTGCAATGCTTTGCTCACACGATGGTGACCCCGTTTATCACGAGCTTGGCGAGGCGCTTTACTGTTGGTTTACCTCGGTAGTTAAAAAAACCGAAAAAGCAATTTTTGAAAATAAATAAATTTTACACCCGATGTTCTTTTTGCGGAACATCGGGTGATTTTTATTTTGCTAAGCCCTGCTCTTCTATTACTTTTACTACCTCGTTTGCATATTTCTCGCAAACCGATTCACTCTCTGCTTCAACCATAACACGTATTACGGGCTCGGTTCCGCTTTCACGTAGAAGAATTCTTCCGCTACTGCCGAGCTTATCTGCAACAATCCTGACCTTATTTTCTACCATAGCGTTCTCGCGGACTGCCACTTTATCGGCAACCCTTACGTTTTTAAGCACCTGTGGAAACATTTTTACGGGCTCGGCTAATTGCGAAAGTGTACGCTTATATTTAAGGCAGGCATCGGTTAGCTTAATTGCGGTTAAAATACCGTCGCCCGTTGTGGCATACTTGCTTAAAATAATATGCCCCGACTGCTCACCGCCAACGCTATAACCGTTTTGTGCCATATTTTCGTAAACAAATCTATCACCAACGGTGGTTTGGGTGTAATTTATGCCCTCGTTTTCGAGCGCCCTGTAAAGCCCCATATTAGACATGATTGTGGTAACAACCGTGTTGCCCGCAAGTGCGCCCTTGTCTTTTAAATATTTACCAAAAATATATAAGATATGGTCACCGTTTATCAGATTACCCTTTTCGTCAACCGCTAAACAACGGTCGGCATCACCGTCGAAAGCAAAGCCCATATCCAAACCCTTTTCTTTTACGAACTTCTGCAAGCCCTCTATGTGAGTAGAACCGGCATTCATATTTATATTAGTACCACTCGGCGCGGCATTTATAACGTGGGTGTTAGCTCCCAAGGTTTCAAAAACGTTTTTAGCTATCATCCACGCACTGCCGTTTGCACAGTCAAGCCCAATTTTTAAGCCCCTAAAGGAATTTGTAGAAAGCGAAATAAGTGAGCCGATATATCGGTTTCTGCCCGACGAATAGTCGATGCTTTTTCCTATCTTACTACCTTTCGCAAAAGGAATATCCCCCACAAGACCAAGCCCTTTTAAGTCACCATCGAGATACTGCTCGATTTTAGCGGTGGTCTTATCATCAAACTTCTCGCCCTGTTTGTTTACAATTTTAATGCCGTTATCGTAAAACGGGTTATGACTTGCAGAAATCATAATACCGCAGTCGAACTCGTCTTGACGGGTTATATACGACACGCTTGGTGTTGTGGTTACGTGCAACATATACGCATCTGCACCCGAAGCGGTAAGTCCTGCTACAATGGAATACTCAAGCATATAGCTTGAAAGCCTTGTGTCCTTACCTATTACCACCCTTACCTTGCGTTCGCCACCGTTATCACCATAATACCACCCCAAAAAACGACCAATTTTATATGCGTGCTCAGAGGTAAGGCTTTTTCCCGCCTCACCACGAAAACCGTCCGTACCAAAATATTTGCCCATAAAATACCTCCACTTAAAATTTTACTCTGATTTCGCGCCTTTCTTTGCCGCCTTATATGATTGACACAATAAAGTCGGTTTGATATAATATATTTATAATTTACGGGAATAATCCGTTTTATTTAATAAGGCGCTTGTTTATTTTAAATATTAAAGGAGTGTGGAGTTATGGATATCAGAGTTGGTGACAAGGTCACCCTTAAAAAGCCCCATCCGTGCGGCTGCAACCTGTTTGCTGTTACGCGTATAGGTATGGACTTTAAACTACGGTGTACCGGCTGTAACCACGAGATTATGACCCCACGCGCAAAAATTCAAAAGTTTATAAAAAACGTTGACACAAGTGAAAGGAAGACCGATTAATGCTTAACAAGCTTAAAATAGTTGAAGAACGTTTTGAGGAGATTAACCAAAACCTGAACGACCCTACCGTTATTGGCAACCAAGACCTCTTTCGCGACCTTATGAAAGAGTACAAAAGCTTAGAGCCCATAGTTGAAAAATACCGCGAGTACCGTGGTGCTATAAGTGACGAGGAGGGCGCACTTGAAATGCTCTCTGAGGGTGGGCTTGACCGCGAGGACGAGGAAATGGTAAAAGAGGCTTTGCAGGAGGCTAAAAAGAAAATTGCCGAAACCGAAGCCGAGCTTAAAATATTACTTCTCCCACGCGACCCTAACGATGATAAAAACGTTATTGTTGAAATTCGCGGTGGCGCAGGCGGTGAAGAGGCGGCTCTCTTTGCAGGCGTGCTTACCCGTATGTATACTATGTATGCCGAGGCTCGCGGCTGGAGTATTGAAATAGTAAACGCAAGTGAAACCGAGCTTGGCGGCTATAAAGAAATAAGCTTTATGATAGAGGGCGACGGCGCCTATTCCCGCTTAAAGTATGAAAGCGGTGTGCATCGCGTTCAGCGTGTGCCCGAAACCGAGGCAGGCGGTAGAATTCACACCTCTACCGTAACCGTTGCGGTGCTTCCCGAAGCCGAGGAGGTTGAGTTCGAGCTTAACCCTGCCGACCTTAAGATTGACACCTTCCGTTCAAGCGGCGCAGGTGGTCAGCACATCAACAAAACAAGCTCTGCTATACGTATAACCCACCTGCCCACAGGCACCGTTGTTGAGTGTCAGGACGAGCGTAGCCAGTTTAAAAACAAAGACAAGGCACTAAAGGTTCTGCGTTCGCGCCTTTACGAAGAAAAACTGCGTGAGCAGACCGATGCTATTGCATCCGACCGCAGAGCTCAGGTTGGTACGGGTGATAGAAGTGAGAGAATCCGAACCTACAACTACCCGCAAGGCAGAATAACCGACCACAGAATTGGGCTTACACTGTATAAGCTCGACTCGGTGCTTTCGGGTGATATGGACGAGGTTATCGATTCTATCATCACCTACTACCGCACCGAAATGCTAAAATCAGAGGCAAATTAATTATGAAAACCGAGCATATAATTATTAACTCGGCAGCCGATAAAAGCGGTATTGAACGTGTAGCCGAGATACTAAAAAACGGTGGCATTGTTGCCATTCCTACCGAAACTGTGTACGGACTTGCCGCAAATGCTTTGGACGTAGATGCCGTTGCCAAAATCTTTAAAGCAAAGGGCAGACCGCAGGATAACCCCTTAATAGTTCACGTTAGCTCTATAGAGATGCTAAAGCCACTTGTAAAGGAATTTACCGAGTCTGCAAACGCATTAACCGATAAATACTGGCCAGGACCTCTGACCATTATTTTAGAACGTAGCGATATTGTGCCTCCCGCGGTTTCTGCAGGGCTTTCGACCGTTGCATTACGCTTTCCTAAAAACGAGGTTGCGGCGGCTATTATTAGAGAATCAGGTCTTCCCCTTGCCGCGCCAAGCGCTAACCTTTCGGGCAGCCCAAGTCCTACAACTGCCGAGCATTGTATAAAGGATTTAGACGGCAAGGTTGACGCCATTGTAATTTCGGGTGACTGCGAGGTTGGTTTAGAATCAACCGTAGTTTCACTTGTAGGCACACCAAAACTTTTGCGACCGGGCGCAGTTACGGTTGACCAGCTAAAAAGCGTGCTTGGTGAAATTTCAATCGACCCCGCTGTTTTAGCCGAACCCGAAAAGAACAAACCTGTTGCAAGTCCTGGTATGAAATACAAGCACTACGCACCAAAAACCAAAATAGTGCTTGTTGAATCCGACCACGACGAGTATGTAAAATACGTTAATTCACAAAATGCCGAGGGCGTATATGCGCTTTGCTTTGTTGAGGATAAAATGGACCTTAAAGTGCCCACGGTTTGCTATGGGCATAGTGACGGTAGCGGTCAGGCAGAGGGGCTTTTTTCGGCTTTGCGAGAGCTTGACGAATTGGGCGCTAAAATTGCCTACGCACACTCCCCTTCGCTTGAAGGTGTAGGGCTTGCGGTCTACAACCGCCTTATTCGTGCGGCGGCATTTTGCACCATTAAATTATAAAAAGAGGTGTTACCTATGCAAAAATTCATAGTTGGGCTAACAGGTCCTACAGGCTCGGGCAAATCCACCGTACAAAAGGTGGCAACTGCTCTTGGATTTTTTTGCATAGACGCCGACAAGGTAGCACGTAAGGTAACAAAAATCGGCTCGCCGTTATTACCAATTCTGCAAAAAGAGTTTGGGGATATACTAAACGCTGATGGCACACTTAATCGGGCGGCATTGGCTAAAGTAGCCTTTAAGAATACCGAAAATACCGAAAAGTTAAATTCCATAATGCTGCCGTATATACTAAGTGATATTGAGAATATTATTAAAAAAGCCGAGCAACGTTTTATTTTGCTTGATGCACCAACACTATTTGAAGCGGGCGCTAACAAAATTTGCAACACTACCGTTGGCGTAATTGCCGACGAGGATATACGCCTTAAACGCATTATAGAACGCGATGGTATTAGTAAAAGCGCGGCACAGCTTAGAATTAGCGCAGGCAAGCCTAACAGCTTTTACCTTGAAAATTGCGACTATATATTAGCCAACAACCAAGGTTTTGACGACTTTTTAAACGCCGCCAAAACACTTTTAAATAAACTTATTACGGAGGCAGTATGAGGGTAGTTCGTAGCCTTGCAAAGAGGTTTTTAAAGCGCACCTTAGCTGTTGTGGTAGCGCTTAGTATACTTATACTCGGGGGCGACAAAATAATAAACTACACAGCCCGACTGCTGTACCCCGCCGATTACTCGCAAGAGGTGCAGAAATATTGTAACGAATACGGCGTTAAAGAAAGCCTTGTGTTTGCAGTTATAAAATGCGAGAGCAACTTTAAACCCGATGCTAAAAGCTCTGCAGGTGCTATTGGGCTTATGCAACTAACACCCGAAACCTTTACTTTCGTATGCAAAAATATATACGATTTTGAGGTTGATGCCGACCTTATTTATGATACCGCCACCAACATTAAATGCGGTGTGTGGCTGCTAAGCTATCTACAAAAAGAGTTATCGGGTGAGGCGGAGGTTATCGCCGCCTACAACGCAGGCGTAAACAAGGTTAAGGAATGGCTTAAAAACCCCGAATATTCTTCTGATGGAACAACCCTTAGCACCGTTCCCTATAAAGAAACCGACAACCACATAAAAAAGGTTCTACGGGCTAAAGAAATATACCAAAAATTATATAATCTGGAGTGATATAAATATGTGCGAGAAAAAAAGTGAAGCCGCAGCTTTAAAAGAGCAGCTTTTCCTCAACCGAAAAAATGGCAGATGCTTAATTTCAGGTGAAGAATTAAACCGCTGTGACGAGTTTTGTGAGGACTATAAAAACTTTTTAGATGCTGCTAAAACCGAGCGCGAGGCCGTTGATACCGCAATAGAGATTATTGAGGCAAAGGGCTTTGTTCCCTTCGATAAAAGCAAGACCTATACAGCGGGTGACAAGGTTTATTTTAACAATCGTGGCAAGGCTTTGGCAGTTGCGGTTATCGGCAAAACTCCTGTTGAAAAGGGTGTTCGCATAGCCGCCGCGCATATCGACTCTCCAAGGCTTGACCTAAAGCCCAACCCCTTATACCAAAGCGAAGAATTGGCGCTTTTTAAAACCCATTATTATGGTGGAATAAAGAAATACCAATGGACCACCATTCCTTTAAGCCTGCACGGTGTGTTCTGCAAAAAAGACGGCACAACGGTTAAGGTGAATATCGGTGAAGATGAGGGTGACCCCAAGCTGATTATCACCGACCTTTTACCCCACTTAGCGCAGGACCAGATGGGCAGAAAGCTATCAGAGGGCATAAAGGGTGAAGAGCTTAATATTCTTGTTGGTTCGCACCCAATTTGCGACGATGAAAGCGATGCGGTTAAGCTTAATATACTAAAACTGTTAAACGAAAAATACGGCGTAACCGAGGCTGATTTCCTGTCAGCCGAGCTCGAATGTGTTCCTGCCGCTAAAGCCTGTGATATCGGTCTTGATCGTTCAATGATAGGCGCTTACGGACACGACGACAGGGTTTGCGCATACCCCGCACTTCGCGCTGTGCTTGACATTGACATCCCCGAAATGACTGCGGTTACAATCCTTGCCGATAAAGAGGAAACCGGCTCGGGCGGTAATACGGGTATGAACTCGGCTTGGCTAAAATACTTTATTTACGACCTTGCAAAAATGCAGGGCGGTGATATACACAGCGCACTTAGCCATTCAAAATGCCTTTCTGCCGATGTTAATGCCGCACTCGACCCAACCTTTAGCGACGTATCCGAAAAGAACAACGCTTCACTTCTAAACTACGGCGCGGTTATTACAAAGTACACGGGCGCACGCGGTAAATCGGGCACCTCTGATGCCTCGGCTGAGTACGTTGGCGAGATTCGTGCAATACTCGATAACGCGGGTGTTATTTGGCAACACGGCGAATTGGGTAAGGTTGATATGGGCGGCGGCGGTACGGTTGCGGTTTATATCGCAAACCTTGGCATCGACGTTGTTGACCTTGGTGTTCCGGTACTTTCAATGCACGCACCCTTCGAGGTTGTGGCAAAGCTCGACGTTTATATGACCTACCGCACCATATACGAATTTTACAAAGCATAAAAATATAGGCTTGTGCTACTTTTTAGTAACACAAGCCTTTTTTATTTTTTATTTTTATCCGAGCAACACGTCACTTATAAGCATAATACAAAAGCCAAGAAGCAATGCGTAGGTAGCACCTCTCTGGTCACCGCTTGAGTGGGTCTCGGGAATCATCTCATCACTGATAACATAAAGCATTGTGCCACCAGCAAATGCCAAAGCAAACGGCAGTATTGCGGTAGATATACTTACCGCAAAGTAGCCTATCAGGGTGCCTATTACCTCTACTAAGCCTGTTGCCGCGGCAGCTATAAAGGTTCTTTTAGGGGATACACCGCTTAAAAGCAATGGCGCAATAATTACCATACCCTCGGGTATGTTTTGTAACGCTATACCGCCGGCTATAAGCAAGGCTTCCGCGGTGTTACCCGAGCCAAAGCCAACGCCTGCGGCTATACCCTCTGGCAGATTGTGTATAGCAATGGCGGATACAAAAAGCAAAACTCTATTAAGATTGGCATTGTTATGGCTTTCCTTCTCTGTTCCCATTAGCCCATGCAAGTGCGGTACAAGTTTATCAATAAGATTAAGGCAAACGGCACCGATAAATATACCCGAAATAGTGTATAACAGCCCGTATTTTCCGCCGTATTCGAGGGACGGAATTATAAGCCCAAGCACCGCGGCCGCAAGCATAACACCTGCCGCGAAGGATAGAACTATATTAGAGAATTTTTGGGATATCCCCCGAAACACAAAACCCACAACTGCGCCAATAACTGTGGCACCGCCTACGCCAAGGGCGGTTATTAAAACTAATTCCATTTTTTCACCTCTACAAAAGTCAGTAAACCGCGGCAAAAACAATTCTACCGCGGTTTATTTTATAGATATTTTTGGTTTATCTCGTCCATTAACTCAAGCTTGCTTTCGATATCTGCAACCAATTTAAATTGGGTACGGCAGCGGTCAAGGTTATGATTTTCACGGTGTATTTTAAAGTATGTATCGCCGTTAAGATGGTCTGCTAAAAAGCGGATACCACATTCCAAGGTCATAAGCTTTACAGAGAAAGATAGCAGCTGCTTTTCGCGTTCGGTAAACGTATCCTTTAGCTCCTCTATAAATCCCTTTGCAAACTGCTCGTAACACTCTAAGTCGAACCATATTTTTGAAAGGTCGGTTTCGTCCTCTGCGCCGCTTGAACCTGCGAAACGTAAAGCATCACCGAAATCGTACAAAAGAGAGCCTGGCATAACTGTATCAAGGTCGATAACACAAACACCCTCGCCCGAATCCTTGTCGAACATAACATTGTTAAGCTTTGTATCGTTATGGGTTACGCGTATGGGTACGCTACCGTCTGCTATTGCGTCAACTATCAAGGATGCTTCCTTTTCGCGCGAAAGAGCAAACTCAATTTCTTCTGCTACTTCTGCTAATCTGCCTGCTTTGTTGTTATCAATAGCCTCATGCAGTTGGCGGAAGCGGTCTACTGTGTTGTGAAAGTTTACTATTATTTCGTGCAGATTTTCTGCAGGATAATCGGCAAGCATTTTTTGGAACTTGCCAAAAGCCTTCGCAGCGTAGTATAGCTGACGAGGGTCGGTAACCGCCTCAAACGATTCGGCATTTTCTATAAACTTATACATTCTAAAGCAGGTTTCATCATCTGCTCTATAATAAGCCTTACCCGTTTTTGTTTTAATTACTGTTAAAGTTTCGCGGTTGGGGTCGCCGCCATTGCTGATTAGCTTTGCTTTGATATGCTCGGTTATACCGCATATGTTTTCCATTAGCCCCTCTGGGTCTTTAAAAACCGAGGTGTTAATGCTTTGCAAAATATATCTTGGGCTACCGTCTACGACATAAGTATCGTTTATGTGTCCGTTGCCATAGGGTTCTGCCAAAATGTCAACCTGGAATTCCTTGCTGATATCTGCTACCTCATAGGCCATTGTATAGCCCCTCCTCAATCTTTTTACGAACTGCCGCCTTAACCGAATCGGTATCCTCTTTGTAGGTAACGCCGTACCAACGCTCGTTGGTATTTAAGACCGTTACATCGGTCTTACCGCCTTTAATCATATCGTCAACTACAAAGGGTAGGAAGTATTCGCTTTTAAGCTCGTTACCGCGACTTTCTAAGAATTTTATAAAGCCGCTTTCTAACTCTAAAAAGAAGTCCTTTTTAAAGCCCCACATATTCATTGAAACGGTTGTATCTAAAGGTATACCGCTGTTTTTATCGAGTGCGGTATGCTCTGTAACGCCCAAAAGCTTTCCGCCCGAAACCTCACACACGCCGCGCGAAACGGTGCCGTTCTCGGTTAAGGTGTTACCGAGCTTGTAGCCCACCATACAGGTGTTGCCACCCTCACTTAAGTGGTTGTGTATTTTTTGATACGAGCTCCTGCCGTAAAAATCGTCGGCATTAATAACCGCAAAGCTTGTATCGATTTTATCCTTAGCGCAAAGAACAGCGTGGCCTGTGCCCCAAGGCTTAGTTCTGCCACTTGGCACTACAAAACCTGAAGGAAGTTTATCGAGTTCTTGAAAAGCGTAATCAACATCGACCATTTTTTCGATACGTTTGCCTGCTGCCTCGCGAAAATCTTTTTCGATTTCTTTTTTTATTATAATTACTACCTTTGAAAAGCCTGCCTTTACGGCATCGAAAACCGAAAAATCCAATATGATTTCGCCGTTAGGACCAAGCGGTGTAATCTGCTTAAGCCCACCAAAGCGGCTACCCATACCTGCCGCCATTATAACTAAGGTTGTTTTCTCCATAACTTTCTCCTAATGTTTATTTTTCAAAACTAAAAGGACCTATGCTATTCCATTATTGAAAGAATCATTAATTATTATTGTAACACACTTTTCCTAAAATTGCACTATATTTTACATTAAAATCTTTATCGGTAATAATTACATCGGCGCGTTTGCCAATTTTTAGACTTCCGCGCACCTCGTTTTCACCGATAGCAGTAGCAGGATTAAGACTTGCTGCTTTAACAATCTCGTGCAAAGGAAGGCTTGTGTACTTTATAAAATTGCGAATAGCACCGTTAAAATGGTATACACTGCCCGCAATAGTACCATCACTTAAAGTACAACGCAAGCCGCGAAGACTAACATCTAACGCCCCCGAACTATACTCGCCGTCGGGCAGACCTGCAGGTGTTATGTTGTCGGTAACAAGCACTAATTTATCACCCTTTTGGCGCGCCATTAGTTCATAAAGCGCAGGGTTTATATGCACGGTATCGGCTATAAGCTCGCAAAATACGTTATCGTTTGTAAGCACCGCGCCAACGAGTCCTGGGTCGCGATGGTTTAATCCCGACATAGCGTTAAAGGTATGGGTAGCGTGTGTGGCACCCGCCTTAATTCCCTTAACTGCGGTTTCATAATCCGCCGAGCTATGACCTAAGGATGCCACAACGTCGGTTTTTTCGGTAACCTCTTTTATAAAATCGATACCACCGTCGACCTCGGGCGCTATTGTAACTAATTTTACAACATCACTGTTATCTATAATAAACTGTGCATCAGGCTTAATGATGTATTGCGGAGCTTGAGCACCGCATTTTTCGGGGTTTATAAATGGGCCCTCGCTATTAACGCCAAGTACCGAGGCACCGCACCATTCACCATTTTCGGACTTAAGCTTTGCCTCTCTTATTACATTGAAAGCCTTTTCTAATTGCTCTTTTGATAGGGTTGCCGTGGTAGGACACCACGCGGTTACACCAAACTGTAACAGATGCTTAGAAATCTGCTCGAGCTCTGATATCGAGGCAAACGAAACCTCAAAACCGATTTGCCCGTGAATATGTACATCTATTAATCCGGGTAGTACGTATCCGCCTTTAGCATCAATAAGCTCTGCAGATTTTGGAATATCAGCCTCATCGCAAATGTCAACTATTTTTTCATCAAAAACTATTGCTTTACCCTTCAACTCGTCGGTTTCGGTAACAATTATTCCGTTATAAATAGCTTTCATAAAAATCTCCTTAAAATTATCACGATTTTTACTTGATAAAACTAACTCTACCTTTTACAAGAAGTTACAGCAAAGATGCACTGTAACAAAAATGCGATGCTTTTCGGTGTGGTAAACAAATGTGCACACCACCGTAATTAAAAGCACCTACGCACTTTTAAGTCGATATCTTTTTACTTCTGATTTCGAGCCTCGCTGTAACGAAAAATGCGATGCTTTTAAATTGCAGCAACATAAACGCAAGTAGCAACGTAATTAAAAGCGCAGGTAAGGCTTTGTGCCTTGCCGAGCATTTTAATATAGTTGAGGCTTGTGTTTTGGTGTAGCAATTAAAAGATATTGCGTTTTTTTGTTATAGCAAAGATGCACCTAAAGCGCCTGCATCGCTTTGGAGTGATGAGATTATTATTTCTACGCTGGTTTTGCCTATTTTTTCTTTTAAGGGTTTCAAGAGTAGGTCACCCTCGTTGGTAATTCCACCCGCCAAAACTACCGCGTCGGGACCGAATACCATAATTATACTTTTAATACCAACGGCAAGATAGTTAAGATACTTATCGTAAACCGCCTTTGCAACGGGGCAGTCTACCTTTAAAGCATCGAAAAACGTTCTGCCCGAAATTCTGCCGTTTTTAGCATAAATCTTATAAAGCTTGCTATCGGTATTTTCTTTTGCAGCCGCTTGGGCATCTCTGCAAAGGGCGCTAATCGAGGCATACTGCTCGTAACAGCCACTTTGACCGCAACGACACTCTCTGCCGCCGTCGGCTTGGATTATCATATGTCCTATTTCACCAACGTTATTTTCGGTGTGGCAAATTTGCCTATTCATAATAACGCCGCCGCCAACGCCTGTGCCTAAAGTTACAAGCACCATATCCTTACAATGCTTTGCAGCGCCAAACTCTATTTCGCCTAAAGCGGCACAGTTAGCATCGTTATCTACCGTTACGTGTAAACCTAAACGCTCGGTTAACACTTCCTCTAAAGGCAGGTCCTTAAAATCAAGATTTACTGCGTTTACAAGACCGCCCTTAATGCTACCGGGTGTGCCTACGCCAACAGTTTTTATGTTGTGTTTTTTCTTAATTTCGTTACACTCTTTTGCAATGCTCTCGATAATTTTCTCGGCAGTATCCTCGGTATTTATTTTATTTTTGTATACAACTTCTCTACCGTCTACAACTGCGAATTTAATATCAGTACCGCCAATATCTATGCCAAGCTTTGCGCCCGAATAAGCATCTTTATCGCAAATAAGCACAACGTCGGGGTGGGTTTTAAGCATAGTTGCAGGAATCGAAGTGTTTATTTTACCGTTAAGCAGTTCGCCAACAACACGGCTTTTAGAAGCGCCCGATGCTAAAAGGATTATCTTTTTAGCACTTAGAATTGTAGCAATACCCATAGTTAGCGCCTTAGTGGGCATAACCTCATCTTCACTAAAGAAGCGCGAGTTTGCATTAAGCGTATTTTCGGTAAGTGCGGTTAGATGGGTGTACGAATTTAGCGCGGCATCGGGCTCGTTAAAGCCAATATGTCCGTTTCTGCCAATTCCAAGCACCTGTATGTCCACACCGCCGGCAGCCTTTATTTTCTTTTCATATTCCATACATTCTTTCTCTGGGTCGTCGGTTTCGCCATTAGGAATGTTGGTGTTGCCCTCACTTATATTTATATGAGAGAATAGTTTATCTTTCATAAAATAGTAATAGCTTTGACGGTTATCGCGCGAGATAGGATAGTACTCGTCAAGATTAAAGGTGCGAACACCGGAAAAATCAATTTCCCCCGACTTATTCATTTTTATCAATTCTTCGTACATTCCCACAGGAGTAGAACCGGTAGCAAGACCTAAAATGCTATTTGGTTTTAGTGTTAGTTGGCTTGCAATAATCTTTGCGCCCGCCTCGCTCATTTCCTTGTAGTTGTCACAAACAATAACTCTCATTTATATTTTCTCCTTTTTAACTATTCTACTTAGTAATTTACAGTACACAGTTCAAGAACTGCTGAGTGCGTGGGGATTTAGGATTAGAGAAAAGCTCCTCTGGTGTGCCTTCTTCTTCTATAACACCCTCGCTCATAAACAGCACCCTATCTGCAACCTCACGGGCAAAGCCCATTTCGTGAGTTACAACCACCATTGTCATACCGCTTTTTGCAAGGTCTTTCATAACATCTAAAACCTCGCCTACCATTTCAGGATCGAGCGCGCTTGTTGGCTCATCGAAAAGCATTACCTCGGGGTTCATTGCAAGTGCGCGAACTATTGCAACACGTTGCTTTTGACCGCCCGAAAGCTGTGAGGGGTAAGCGTCTGCCCTATCCTCAAGGCCTACAGTTTTAAGCAGTTCTAAAGCCTTTTTCTCTGCCTCTGCTTTGGGCATTTTCAAAAGCTTTATTGGGGCTAAGGTAAGGTTGCCCATAATAGTTTTGTGTGGGAACAGGTTAAATTGTTGGAACACCATACCCATTTTCATACGATGCGTGTTTACGTCAACCTTTTTATCGGTTAAATCTGTACCCTCAAAAATGATTTTACCACCGCTTGGGTTTTCAAGAAGATTTAAGCAACGCAAAAAGGTGGATTTTCCGCAACCCGAGGGGCCAATTACAACAACCACCTCGCCACGTTTTATCTCGGTTGATATACCCTTTAAAACGTTAACCTCGCCGAAATTTTTAATAAGGTTTTCGGTTTTAATAATTGCATTATTAGTGGTCACTTTTTCTAAGCCTCCTCTCTAAAACTCCAAGAAGCTTGGTAAGAACTATTACCATTATTAGATAAATTAGCGCAAGGCTTATATAAGGAACATAGGCTTGGTATGTAATACTTACTATGTTCTGTGCCTGCTTTGTTAGGTCACGCAGAGCTATTACAGACACAAGTGAGGTGTCCTTTAAAAGCGTAATCATTTCGTTACCGAGTGCGGGCAAAATATTTTTAAATGCTTGGGGAATGACTATTTCCCACATAGTTTGCACATAGTTAAAGCCAAGGCTTCTGCCTGCCTCCATTTGTCCCGCATCGATAGACATAATACCGCCACGGAATATTTCGGCAACATAAGCACCCGAGTTAATACCAAGTGTTACGATACCGCAAGCTATCATACCGTTATCGGTCTTTGGCACCATAATAACAAAGCCCATTATAAGAAGCTGTACCATCATAGGTGTGCCACGAATTACGGTAAGATACAACTGACAAAAGGCATTAACCGCCCGCAAGATAATGTTGGGCTTTTTATTTTTCGATATGTTTTCGTATGAGGTACGAACTATACCAACAATTAAACCTATAATTATACCAAGGACAAGCGCGCCAATGGTAACTATAAAGGTTATTTTTAAGCCGTTGGTAAAAAAGGTCCAACGGTTTTGGTATATAAAGGTTTGGTATAGCTGAAACAAAAAGGTTTGCAACCACGAGGGTACCGAAGCTATCCACTCGGGCGCATTTTCCAGCCAACTTTGGAAGGTAAGTAGGTTCATTTATTTTTCCTCTCAAAAGCACAAAATTAGGGGCGACGAAAGCCGCCCCTAATAACTGTTTTTATAATTATTCGGCTTTAATGTATTTACCGATGATGGTATCGATAGTGCCATCCTCTTTAAGCTCTTCCATAGCCTTGTTTACAGCCTCGGTTAAAGCTTTGTTTTCCTTAGAAATAGCAGCTGCATAATCCTCAACAGCATACTCGGTTTCAAGAATCTTTAAGCCTTTGTTAGCCTTAACGAAAGCTTTTGCAGGCTCGTTATCGATAACAACGCAGTCGATTTGACCGTTAGCAAGAGCAGCAACTGCTAAAGCGCCGTTTTGATACTGCTTAACGTTCTCCTGACCGAACTCGTCGGTGCAGTAGATGTCGCCTGTGGTACCTGCTTGAACACCGATTTTAGCACCGGTTAAACCGTCGATATCCTTAATCTTGCTCTTTTCAGGAACGATAACTACCTGAACGCCCTGTGCGTATGTAATACTGAAATCAACAGCCTCTTTACGCTCGTCGGTAACGGTTAAACCTGCGAAAACGATATCGATAGAATTGCTTTGTACTGCAGTAAGGAGTGAATCGAACTCCATATCCTTAATAACAAGCTCGAGACCAAGCTTATCTGCAACTGCCTCAGCAATCTCTGCATCGATACCGATGATTTTGCCGCTGTCGTCGGTATACTCGTAAGGTGGGAAGGTAGCATTTGTACCCATTGTAAGCTTACCCTCTACAATTGTGTTACCTTTTTTTGCGCCGCAACCTGCAAAGCATGCTGCAACCATAGCTACTGCCATAATAAGTGCTAATAGTTTTTTCATTATTAATTCCTCCAAAAAATTTCTATGCGGTGTATAGCCGCTTTATAATTGCTAACTATATTCTGCCACTTTAAAGGCATAAAGTCAATACCTTTTTAAAATATTTGTATATTTATACAAAGAAAGCCGCTGTTTAAAAGCTTCCTTTGTTTATAGTTTGTTATGTTTATACATAAATGCGGTGCTTTATACATTTATACTGTATAATTATACATCTTATACAGGCTTTATACACCGTTTATTCATTGTATGGGTTGTATAAATGTTTTTTTAAATCCACCCTACCATCCTTTAAAAAGGTTACACCCTCGCTTATCAAAAGTCTGCGCTGTTCGTTGCCGCCACCAAAAGCAAACGCCTCAGCTACCCTGCCCTCGCGGTTTACTACCCTGTGGCAAGGTATTGCTATTGGTGCAGGATTATTGTGTAGAGCATAGCCTACCACCCTTGCCCATCTTGGATTACCCGCAAGTAAAGCCACCTGACCGTAGGTTGCCACCTTGCCCTTTGGTATGGTGCAGACTACCTTATATATTCTCTCAAAAACCGACATACTGTCACCCTTTTGTATTTTTTGCAATATGCCTATTTTTTATTCCGCGACTTAACCGCATCCCAATACGCCTTATAGCCCTGCTCGGTTTTATTATCACCAAACTGATAATAGCTTACGTCGTGCAAGGGTTCGGGCAGATAGTTTTGGTTTGCCCAATGGTCAGGATAATCGTGTGGATATATGTAAAACTGACCGGGTTTATCGTTATCGGCACCGTCAAAATGCTTGTTCTGTAGATTTCTTGGCACTGGTCCATTTTTGCCTTGCTCGATATCGCGCATAGCGGCATTGATTGCATCGTGTGCCGAGTTGGATTTAGGACTTATTGCAACTAATACCACCGCATCGGCAAGTGGCAAGCGTGCTTCGGGAAGTCCTACCGCATTTGCGATATCCACAGCCGCCTTTACTATTGGCAAAATTTGTGGGTTTGCAAGACCAACGTCCTCTGCGGCACAAACCATAAGCCGCCTACATGCAGAGGGCAGGTCACCCGCTTCCAAAAGCCTTGCTAAATAGTGTAGCGCGGCATCAGGGTCGGAGCCACGCATAGATTTCTGGTATGCCGAAATTATATCATAATGCTCCTCGCCCTCGCGGTCATAGCGCACTGAATTGCCAGCGAGTATCTGCTCGACCATATCATCGGATATTTCTGAGGATTCCTCGCTCACGGTTAACATAAAACACAATTCCAACATATTGAGTGCGCGGCGAACATCGCCCGCGGCAGCTCGCGCTATCTTGCGAGCGTTATCATAGCTTAGCTCCACTTCCCTACCGTTTTCTTTGGTGAGGATATTGGTAGCTCGAATTATTACAGAGGTTATATCCTCGCTCGAAAGCGTTTTAAACTCAAAAACAGTTGAGCGACTCAATATCGCGTTATAAACATAAAAATACGGATTTTCGGTGGTTGACGCTATAAGCGTTATATCACCGTTTTCGATATAGGAAAGCAATATCTGCTGCTGCTTTTTATTAAAATACTGAATTTCATCTAAATAAAGCAGTATTCCGCTCGCGGCATCGATGGTACCTATCGAGCTTATTATATCCTTGATATCGGCGGTTGATGCGGTGGTGGCATTAAGATAGCATAGCTTCTTGCCTGTTCTCCCCGCGATAATGCGCGCAACGGTGGTCTTTCCCACGCCCGAGGGACCATAGAATATAAGGTGTGGTATATCGCCCGATTCAATTATTCTGCGAAGAATCTTCCCTTCGCCCAAAAGATGCTTTTGTCCTGCAACTTCATTTATGTTTTCTGGGCGAACTCTATCCGCAAGAGGTGAATTCATTA
>JAZNZF010000031.1:0-5004 GCA_045594795.1 Acutalibacteraceae bacterium
AGTGTTAAGGAAATATGACACAATAGCATGACCCGCCTCGTGATACGAGGTTATTTTTTTATCCTTATCACTAATAACGTGTGAACGTTTTTCGCTACCCATAACTACCTTTATTGTTGCTTCGTCAACATTAGGCTGTGTTATAGCCTTTTTACCTTCACGAGCAGCAAGCAAGGCCGCTTCGTTAAGAAGATTTTCAAGGTCTGCACCTGTAAATCCAGCAGTTGACCTTGCAATAGTTTTTAGGCTTACATCGGGGCCAAGCGGCTTACCACGTGCATGAACCTTAAGAATCTCTTCCCTGCCCTTAACGTCGGGATAATTAACAGTAACTCTACGGTCAAAACGTCCTGGACGAAGTAAAGCTTTATCAAGAATATCAGGTCTGTTTGTTGCAGCAATAACAATAACGCCCTGATTTGAACCGAAGCCGTCCATCTCAACAAGTAATTGGTTTAAGGTCTGCTCGCGTTCATCATGACCACCGCCAAGACCCGCACCACGTTGGCGACCAACCGCATCGATTTCATCAATAAATATAATGGCAGGAGAGTGCTTCTTGGCTTGCTCAAATAAATCGCGCACTCTCGATGCACCAACGCCAACGTACATTTCAACAAAATCAGAACCTGAAATCGAGAAGAAAGGTACTCCCGCTTCACCTGCAACTGCACGTGCAAGCAAGGTTTTACCTGTTCCCGGAGGGCCAACGAGTAAAACACCTTTAGGTATCCTTGCGCCAAGCTCTTTGAACTTTTGCGGAGCTTTTAAAAACTCTACTATTTCTGATAATTCTTCCTTTTCTTCATCGGCACCTGCAACGTCGGCAAAGGTAGTTTTTCTGCCATCAGAACCTGGATTTTTAATTTTGGCTTTACCGAAGCCCATTATTTTATCTCCGCCGCCCATAGAGTTCATACGACGGTAGGTAAAGAATAAGAAGAAAGCCATACCACCAAGTAAAAGCAAGGTGGGCGCAATACTTAATATAGTACCCATCTGGCTACCACTATCAACATAATCGACTTTAATTATTTTATCTTGGCTGTCTTTATTTTTAATATTATTTTCAATTACACTTTTATGAATATCCGCCTCGAAAAGCGAAACGTTAGGAACGGAATAACGATATATAGCATCGTCATTTCCTCTTAATTTATACTTAAGTTCGCCACTATAAAGATTTAAGGTGTACTCAGAAACCTCATTATTATTGAACATCTGTACTACTTCATAGTACTTTTTTTGGTCGCTCTTTTGGCTTAATGTCTTTACCAACATTACCGATGCAATTAAAATAATCGGAATTACAATATACAGCAATGTTTTCTTAAGATTTTCTTTCAAAAAAATTACAACTCCTTTAATTATACCTTTAAGCTTAGAATTATTTAGTATAAACCTCAGGCTTTAGAATACCTACATAGGATAAATTTCTATATTTTTCGTTATAATCCAGGCCATATCCAACAACAAACTCGTCAGGAACTTCTTGGCCTACATAGTCAGCTTTAATATCAGCAATTCTGCGTTCGGGCTTATCTAAAAAAGTACAAATTTTAACGCTGTTAGGATTTCTGCTTTTTAATATATCGACTATGTACGAAAGTGTTAAGCCTGTGTCAAGGATGTCCTCAATAATTAGCACATCGTAGCCTTCAAGATTAATATCTAAATCCTTAACTATTTTTACTACGCCAGAGGTTTTCGTGCCTTTGCCATACGAGGATACAACCATAAAATCAATTCTACAAGGTAAGTCAATTTCACGCATTATATCAGACATAAACACTACCGCACCTTTTAGTATTGACACTAAAAGTAGCTTTTTATCCTTATAATCTTTAGAAATAACTGTACCTAACCTTTTATTAATCTCTTTTATTTGCTGTTGGTCAATTAGAATATCTTTAATGTCGTTATGCATAATTACCCTCCATATTACATAAAACCATGATGTTTTTAGAACTTTCATCGACAACAACGCGTTGGTCAATTCCAAATAAATTAGAATAGAAAATACCATTATCGTCGCACAAAAGCAGCAAAGAATTGCTCTCGTTCATAGTGGCCTTAGAATCGGATAAAAGTTTACGCAAGGACTTTGTGATTTTTCTACCAACAGGTCGATATTTATCCCCAGAATTTCGTGTTCGTAAAATCACGTTGCCTTGTATTTTATCACAATCAATTGAAAATTTGAATAACAAATTGTAAACATTAATTAAATTTTTATATTGTTCTGCATTTATTTTTTTTACACTCGCAAAATATTCGCTTAACGATTCTTCTGTTAACTCAATTTTTGTGTTAATATTCAATCCTTCGCTTGTTTTAGAGATGCAGTATCCTTTGCTATTTGATTCAAAAAAGCTGTTTTTAGGCAAAGAACAGCGCTTAATTTCGCCCGCAGCTACTCGTTGCATTTGGGAAATATGGTTAAAGTCAGGCGCAATGCCTAAAGTTTCTTTATAATATAAAGATAGCACTCTACTTAAAATCGCAGGACTTAAATTATTAACCTCTCTCAAAAGCATATTATTTTTATAGTAAGTGCTATATGCGCCAGCAGAAACATTGTTTAAATATTGGTCATCCTGTCGCAAAAGAATTGAATTGTTTTTGATAGTTTCAAATAAATTAGTGTTAATATTTAAAAGCTCAGGTATTATGTTGTGACGGATTTTATTACGCGTGTAGTCATCGCTATTATTAGAGCTATCAACAACGTAAGGCTGACCTTTGGCTTTAAGGAACCCTAATATATCTTCCCTACTGCAATTAATTAATGGACGAATAATATTATCCCTTACAGGTGGAATACCGCAAATGCCTGTAATACCACTGCCGCGACAAAGGTTATAAATAACAGTTTCAGCATTATCGGAAGCAGTATGGGCGGTTGCAATAAGACCTTTAGAATGTTTGTTAAAAAGGTGGTATCTTATATTCCTTGCACATAGCTCAACACTTTCACCTGTATCCTTACAAGCAGATGCTACATCTACACTTTCTACTACTAAAGGAATATTAAATGCATTACATAAATCTCTGCAAAAAATTTCATCTCTATAAGATTCGTCGCCACGTAGGTTGTGGTTAACGTGTATTGCACTTAATTCAATATTATATTCATTAGAAATTTCATTAAGGGCTACGAGCAATGCAACAGAATCTGCGCCGCCAGAAAGGGCAACCAAAACATTTTGCGCGCCCGCAAGCATTGAATAGCTGTCAATAGCAGCTTTTAGCTTTGAAAGCATTAATGGAACACATCCTGAGAAGAAAATCTTGTAAACTGGCCATCCCAATGTAAATCAACCGTTGCGGTTTCGCCGTGACGGTTTTTAGCAATTATACATTGTGCTTTTGTTTGATCAGCACTTTGACCATCACTTGAAGCATAATAAGCCTCGCGATGCAAGAACATAACGATATCTGCGTCCTGCTCGATAGAACCTGATTCACGAAGGTCAGAAAGCGCCGGAATATGATTACCGCCCTTGCCTTCGGTTCCACGGTTAAGCTGAGCACAACAAACCACGGGTATGTTTAACTCTTTAGCCATAATTTTCAAGTTTCTTGTAATGTCAGAAACCTCTTGCACGCGGTTTTCTTTTGTGGTTGATGAACGCAAAAGACCAAGATAGTCAATCATAACAACGTCGCATTTTCCGTTCATTCTGCGAACCTTTGCCTTAATTTCAGGTACAGTTATACCCGAAGTTTCATCAAAATATATTGGCGCTTTGCTAAGGCGTTCGCTTGCAATACCAAGGTTTACAAAATCCTCCTCTGTAAGCTCTCCCGTACGCAGCTTTTCACTTTTTATACAAGCCTCATTAGAAAGCATACGCTGTGCCAACTGGTCGCGCGTCATCTCAAGTGAGAAAAAGCAAACAGTCTTACCGCTATTAACCGCAACATTTCTTGCAATATTTAAACAGAAAGATGTTTTACCCATACCTGGACGGGCACCGATTATAATAAGGTCGGATTTATTAAGTCCTGTTGTATACTTATCTACTGCCGAAATTCCACAAGGGATACCAATAAAGTCCTTGCGAGTTTCTTCGTTGGCTAATTTTGACAAGCGAACAAAGGTTTCATTTTCAATAATATCTCCGATATGCCTAAGTCCTGCTACATCCTTATCTTGACGTATGTTAAAAATACGCTGCTCTGCACTGTCAAGCAGTAATCCGGGTTCGGTTTTACCATCTGATGCATCTGATATAATATCGCGAGATGCAACAATTAAAGCGCGAACGGTATATTTTTCTCGCACAATAGCAGCATAAGTATTAATGTTTGCAGCAGAAGGAACCGACTGTGCAAGACGGGTAAGATACTCCTTACCACCAGCATCGTCGTATACGTCGTTTTTCTTTAACCATTCAAGCAAGGTAACAAGGTCGATAGTTGAATTAAGCTCGAACATATCGGTAAGCGCTTTAAAAATTGCTTGATGTTGCGGTATGTAGAAATGAAAAGGCTTTAGGGTATCGGCAACCTGTAATAAGCTTTGTGGTTCAATTAGGATAGCACCAAGAACCGACTGCTCCGCCTCAAGTGAAAACGGAAGCTGCTCACCTTCAAAATCGATAAATTTTGTATCTGCCATAATTATTCCTCAACCTTAATGTTTATAGTTGCAGAAATGCCATTATAAAGCTTAACCTCTGCGGTGTATTCGCCATAGGATTTAATATCATTCATAGTGATTTTACGCTTATCAATATTAATATCAAACAATTTCTTAAGTTCGCCAGAAACTTCTTTAGAGGTAATTGCGCCAAAAAGCTTACCACTTGCACCTGCCTTAGCTTTAATAATAATGTCTGAGCCGTTTATTCTGTTAGCAATATCTGTAGCCTGCTGCTTTTCAACGGCAATGTGATGCGCTTTGGACTCTTCTCTGCTACGTAATTCACCCATAGCAGCGGCATCAGCCTCGATTGCAAGATTTTTTGGAAAAAGAAAATTGCGTGCATAACCGTCAGA
>JAZNZF010000032.1:0-5647 GCA_045594795.1 Acutalibacteraceae bacterium
GTTTCGGGGTTTTTCGAACCGATATCTTTTTCGGTTCGCAATGTTGAGTAGAGGTGCCGAAAAAGATGCAGGACTTAAAACTTTTCACCCGATTATAATAAAAAATGATTTTTGCCTTGGCAAAAAGCTACATCTGATACCTTTTCACTATTCACTATTACTTATTACTTCCAAAAATCTTCTCGGACGGATTTAGTGAAAAGTGAAGAGTGAAAAGTGAAAAAGTAAAACCTTCCCGAACTTCGTCCGAGAAGGTTTTTGGAGGCACCACCCGGATTTGAACCGGGGCATAAAGGTTTTGCAGACCTCTGCCTTACCACTTGGCTATGGTGCCATATTAATTTTGAGTTAAAAAAGGACGCTTAAAAATCTTTACTTTTAAGCGTCCTTGGAGCGGATTACGAGGCTCGAACTCGCTACCTCCACCTTGGCAAGGTGGCGCTCTACCAGATGAGCTAAATCCGCACAACATGGTGCCTCCGGTCGGAATCGAACCAACGACACGGGGATTTTCAGTCCCCTGCTCTACCAACTGAGCTACAGAGGCGAATGGCGACCTGGATGGGACTCGAACCCACGACCTCTAGCGTGACAGGCTAGCGTTCTAACCAGCTGAACTACCAGGCCAACAATGGTGGGAACAACAGGGCTCGAACCTGTGACCCTCTGCTTGTAAGGCAGATGCTCTCCCAGCTGAGCTATGCTCCCACATCGATTCACCACCGATTATCACCGGCGACGAATGATATATTACCATACTATTTCACGTTTGTCAACACTTTTTTTAAAATTTTTTAAAATAATTTTATCGGTCTTTTTTAAGGGCTCTTACCTGCTCGGGAGTGAAGCTATAACGCTTGTTACAAAAATGACAACTAAGCTCAATTTCGGGCATTTCGGATGCCATACTTTCTAACTCATCGTCCCCTAAAGTTAGTAATGCGCGCTTAACCCTTTGGGCAGAACAATCGCATCTATACTCTACAACTTGGGTATACAAAACCTCGGTTTCAAAACCCTCAAGCGCGGTCTTTGCTATATCCTCTAATCCCATATTTTCAGCAAGCATAGTTGTAAAAGGCTTAAGCTCTTTGATATTAGCCTCTATTTTATCTATAGTACCCTCGTCGGCTGCGGGCAAAAGCTGAATTAAGAAACCACCTGCACAAGCAACGCTTCTATCGGAATTAACAAGTACGCCAAGTGAACACACGGTTGGTATCTGCTCACTTGTACCGTAATACGCTGTTATATCCTCTGCAATCTCGCCCGACACCAAGGGTATTACACCGTTGTATGGCTCTTTTAAGCCGACGTCTTTTAACACATATAGGTTGCCCTCGTTACCCACAGCGCCCGAAACATCAAGCTTACCGTTAGGTTTAAGCGGTATTGTAACGTGTGGGTTGCCCACATAGCCGCGAACATTACCCTCGGCATCTGACACTGCAACCACCGAACCCGCAGGTCCGCCTCCGTCTATACGCAGAGTGATACTATTATCCTCGCCCTTTAGCATATTACCCATCATTGAAGCAGCCGAAAGCAATCTGCCGATTGCTGCAGTTACAACGGGTGTGGTATCGTGTATATTTTTTGCATTTTCAACTATATCGGTAGTATCAACTACGGTCATCATAACCGCTCCGTCAGAGGTGATACAACGTATTAGCTTACCCATTTTAAAAACTTCCTTTATATTATTATATTTTTCTTGCTACATAATATAACCTTTCGCTTGTTGTTTTGGGTTCATCGAAGGTCATATCATCAAAAACCGCAACAAGCTCTAAACCGGCATCAAGTAAGGCTTCTTCTATCTGTTCTTTAGAATATGCACGTTCAAAAAACTCGTCGCTTTCGCGAATATAAGCACCGTTTTGCTCGATGAAAAAGTCAAGCGTTATTTCGGTTGTAAGATTACTATCGGTTGAATTTTGCCAGGCGCAGAACACACCGTCCTGCTCTATAACAAAGCAGTTGTCTGCCAAAATCTCCCTATGCTTATACTCGGTGTTTAGGTCGAACACAAACAATCTTTCGCTCTCTAAAAACAGAGCTGTGCGTGCTATAGCTTTTTTTAAGTCGTTATAATCTGTTATGTGATTTAGGCTATCCATTAAGCATACCGCACCATCAACCGTGCCGTATAGGTCAAGCGCCTCGGCCCTTTGGTTTAAAAGCAAACATTGAGGCAGTCGTTCGCGCGCGTTATTAAGCATATCCTCAGAAGCGTCTACACCAATAACGTCGATACCGTGTTTTAAAAACTGCTCGGTAAATCCACCAGTGCCGCAAGCAAGGTCGAGCAGTAATGTAGGAATTTTATCAAAGCGCCTAAATATTGATAGAAGATACTCGGTGCGTTTTTTGTAATCTGCGTTCTGCATTAATTGGTCGTAAAAATTAGCAAAAGCTTCGTATCCCATATTATTCACCTAAATGCTGCTCTATAAGGCTTTTTAAGGTATCGACGCCCTCGCCATTCTGCGAAGAAAACGGGAAGTACGAAACACCCTCGGGAAGATTTTCGAACTGTTCTAAGAAGGCATTTAGCCTGGCTTCACGTTCCGATTTATTTAGCTTATCGCTTTTGGTGAGTGCAATTACAAAATTATATCCCGTTTCGATAAGATAATTTATCATAGAAATATCATCAGCAGTAGCATCGTGACGCATATCTACAAGCTGTACCACAAGCTTTATATTCCTACCCGATGCAAAATAGTGTTCCATAAGCTCGCCCCAACGTTCCTTTTCCGAAAAGGATACCTTGGCATAGCCATAGCCCGGAAGGTCGGCAAGACGAGTATTGCCCGCTTTAAAAAAATTTATTGTTACGGTTTTACCGGGTTTTGTACTTACCCTTGCCAACGCTTTTCTGCCAACAAGCTTATTTATAAGCGAGGATTTACCCACATTGGACCTACCCGAAAAGCATATTTCAGGCAGATTTGAAGCGGGCAGTTGGTTGGAAACACCAAATGAGCTTTCGAAAACTATGTTGTTAAAATTCATAAAGAATCACCTACTGTTTTGCGGTTGCATTATTTTGCTTAACGTGAAGCTGTGGGATAACAGTTGACTCGGTTTGCCTACTTGGAATATTTGTAACCAGTGCTAAAGACAAAATCTCGTCTACATAAGTAACGGGAATGAAGTTTAGTGCCTCGCGAACAGTTGGGTCAATATCGGCTAAATCCTGTTCGTTAGCTTTTGGTATAAAAACAGTTTTAACACCTGACGAATAAGCCGCCATTGTCTTTTCTTTTAAGCCGCCAATAGCAAGCACTCTGCCACGTAGGGTTATTTCGCCCGTCATTGCAACGTCGCGTTTTACGGGGATGCCCGTTAGTGCCGATACAAGCGCTGTTACCATTGTTACACCTGCAGAAGGACCATCTTTTGCGATTGCTCCCTCGGTTGCGTTTATATGGAAATCTTTGGTTTTATAAAAATCTTTATCAACACCCAAGGTATCGGCAATGCTTCTAACATAACTTAGCGCAGTTTTTGCCGACTCTTGCATAACGTCACCGAGTGAACCTGTGAGCTCTAACTTACCTGTTCCCGAAAGCACCGAAGCCTCTAACTGCATTAGTGTTCCACCTACATTAGTCCACGCAAGTCCGTTGACAACACCGACCTCATCGGTAGGTAAAAGAGCCTCGTCTTTATAACGCGGTGTTCCTAAATACTCCCCGAGGTTTTGTGCGGTTACCGAAACCGAGCTACACTCTTTTGAAACTATCTTAGTAGCTGCTTTGCGGCAAACGGTGGCTATAGACTGCTCTAACTTACGCACGCCCGCCTCTTTTGTGTAGTTATCGATAATTTCAAGTATAGCGCTATTTGTAATTTTACAGTTTTGTGCGCTAACACCGTTCTTTTGCTGTTGTTTTTTAACAAGATATTTCTTTGCGATATTAAACTTATCAAGCCTTGTATAACCCGATAGCTCGATAATCTCCATACGGTCGCGCAAGGGTGCCGGAATGGTATCCATATTATTTGCTGTGGTTATGAAAAACACTCGGCTTAAATCGAACGGAATATCAAGAAAATGGTCTTTAAAGGTGCTGTTCTGCTCGGGGTCGAGCGCCTCTAAAAGCGCTGAAGATGGGTCTCCTTTGTAATCACTGGCAAGCTTATCTATCTCGTCAAGCAATATAACGGGATTTGCACTGCCTGCAAGCTTTATAGCATCAATAATTCTACCTGGCATAGAGCCAATATATGTGCGCCTATGGCCACGAATTTCAGCCTCGTCGTGCACGCCGCCTAAAGAAACGCGTGCAAAGCGCCTTTCCATACAGTTTGCAACCGAACGCGCAATGGAGGTTTTACCCACACCGGGAGGCCCTACTAAGCAGAGTATACTACCGCCCGTGTTACCTGTTAGCGAATGCACCGCCAAGGTTTCTACAATGCGTTCTTTAACCTTTTCCAAGCCGTAATGCTCGCGCTGTAAAACGGCACGCGCACGTTTAATATTTGTGTTATCCTTGGTGTATGTACCGAATGGCAAGGAAATACAAACATCAAGGTAATTACGAATAACGCTTGCCTCTTGCGAGCCAAACGGCATTTTCTGCAGTTTATCTACCTCTTTTAAAAGGCGGTCGGCAACCTCTGAAGACAGGTTTAAGGATTTAATTTTTGCCTTAAGCTCGTCGGCCTCCTCATTGGGATTAGACTCTCCATAAAGCTCTTCATTAAGCGCTTTTAACTGCTCGCGCATATAGTACTCGCGCTGATTGGCGTCCATTTGCACCTTAACCTTTTCGGATATTTTAGCATCAATAGAGGTTAGCTCTATTTCGTGCTCTAACATACCTGCAATTAATTCTGCGCGTTTAACAGGGTTGCGTTCTTCTAAAACTGCCTGCTTGTCCTCTACCTCAAAAGGTAGGTTTGATGCAATATAGTTTGCAAGATAGCCAATATTATCGGCGGCGCGCACCGACATAATTATATTGTTAGAAAGCCTTGGCACCAAAGCTGCATACTCGCCAAACAAATTTTTGATATGACGTATAGCCGCCTGCTTATAGATAACGGTTGCGCGCGAAGTAGAATCGGGCGCATCGAAGCAGTCGCCAAGATAGTAACTTTTATTATCGGTAATACCGCATAGATATACACGGCGCACACCCTCTACAAGTACGCGCACCTCGTTTTCGTTTACCTTTAGCATCTGCCTAATTTTAGCAATACAGCCAAAGGAATATAAATCGTCTATTTTTGGGTCTTCGTCCATAATATCGGTTTGTGCAACAAGTAGTATTTCTTTATTTTGGGACATTGCAGCGTTAAGTGCGGCTATCGATTTTTCCCTGCCCGCATCGAAATGCAAAAGCATATTAGGAAACATAACCAAACCGCGCAAGGCAATAAGCGGCAATGTGCTTACGGTTTTGTTTTGATTTTCGTGTGTCATACACACCCTCCAGTTCTGTGCTTTATCTGATTATTATACAATAAGTTTTTAATTTGTGCAAGTAATAAAAACACCCCTGTTTAATAAATGAAGTGAACCCCAAAGTTTAGACAAAATTAAATATTAAATTGCTTGCGAATGAGTTCGGTATTGTACCGGGCTCATTCCTTTTAGTTTTAAGGAAATACGTTCATTGTTGTAGTAATG
>JAZNZF010000033.1:0-5518 GCA_045594795.1 Acutalibacteraceae bacterium
CAGGTGTTAGTGTGGTTGGTACTTGAGATGTATTATAATCGTGTCTAATGGCATTGTTAGCAATGAACACTGAAAAAGTTTCTTGATACATACCCGTTCGGCTACTGAAAAAGCTTTGATTAGTTATAGATGAGCTAAAAACTTTAGCCTCTACTGAGGTGTCTTGATTAGCCTTATAGCCTGTATCTATGTACTGCGTGCCCGTGCTTTCAATGTACTCAACCTGCTTGTAGCTTTGGGGAAGTATGCCTTTTTTAAGGCTCATTAAAGCCCGTCTGCGTAATAGTAAACTCATTCTACCAAGCCCCCAACTACAACGCCGTTCATAATATTAAGCTCCCAAGTTTCGCCCGGTGCAAAGGTGGGCACACCGCCAATATATCTGCTATTTGGTAGAATTAATGTAAACCCTTCATCCGATACAGTAAATTCAAGAGACAAGATAAAATCACCGCTGGGATAGCTCAACTCGAGAGAGTGCACAGGTGTTGTAAAAACATAGCGTTCTTTATTATACACATCTAAAAAGGTTGTGCTACCGTCATACTCATAAGTCACAAACGCTTTAGAACTTAGCTCTTCGGTATAACTATTACAATCGCTTTGTATATAAAAGGCCAATTCTTGTGTGCAAGCATCTGTTATTCCATAACCTGCAAGCGTAGTGGCTTTATCGGCTTTTTTATCAAGTACGGTTTCAATGTCGCCTGTAATATTATCAACATATTCTTTATCCGCTTTGCCATCAAGCGTTTCCTTAGCCTCCTCAAGAATGCTTGCGCATTCCTCGGCGGTGCTTTTAAGCTCTGCTGATAGCTCGTCGCTTTTGGTAACGTAATAATGAAGCTTACCTAAAGCCCCGTCCACTTCACAGAGCACCTCGTCGGTAGTTTCGCTATATGGGTCCACCGAGGGAAGAACCTCTACTATTCCGATGTCGGATTTAAAAATAAGCAAAAGCTCACCCTCGCCACTGTGCTTGTACCCTTCTACCTGCAAAAACTGAGTGCCGCCAATTAAAATACATTGCGGTACGGTATAGCTTAAGGTATTACCTGTGGGGTATAGCTGTTCGGTTTGGTAACTGCCAATGGCCAACCTAAAATATTCCGCCGCGGAACAAAGCTCTTCGGGCAAGGTGATAACAAGGGTGGTGGCGTTATGCTCACCCACGTGGCCTATTGAGAAGCGCGGGGGCTCTATAGCGCCGCTTGGAGTAACCGAAAAAGTTACCTTTCGCATAATATTCCTCCTTTTTAATAAATTTTCGGGTAAAATAAATTAAAGAAAAAATTTTTCTGGGCAGCAAATAATTCTTTAAAGCACCCATATTACAGCAAGGTTCTAATGCAACGTTGCAGCAACTAATGCAACTTTTTAAAAAATTTACAGCTTATTAACAAATTTTGGTGTGTTACGTAACAATCTTGATATAATATAATTGAAAAAAGCAAGCACAAGTGGTAAAATTAAAAAAGGTATGCAAAGCATACCTTTTAAAAGGAGATAAGTATGGATAATAACGAATATCAAAATAGCGGTTTAAACGGTTTCGATTCAGCAACCCCGTATAAAAGTGAAGACAGAGAAACCGAAAAAGAACCCACAGAAAATAACGAGCATGAGGCGGTCCAAAAATACGAGCTTTTTGTTAGCGCCGAAAATACCGAAAACCCACCGATTGAGCCAAAGTCCTTTCGTTTGAGTGGCAGCTATGGTGAAAACGAGCAGACACGGGTGACACCTATGTATAATCCGCGTGTGGCGGCTGAGGCTGCACAAAAAACACCTACCCCAAAGCCACCTAAAAAGAAAAAAGCAGGCGGCTACGGGATAGGCTCTTTAATAGCGGTTGCGGTTATTACTGCAATAATTACATCAGGTTGCTTTTATATACTCAGTTCACTTAATAAAACTGAAGCACCGTTAACCGAAAACGGCAACAAGCCTACCACTCAAAAGATTGTAGAAGTCACAGGCTCTATAGAGGAGTTGGCTGGCATTGCATCCGAAGCGGCTATGGATAGCGTTGTAGGTGTGCAAACCACCTTTGCGGTGCAAAGCTTTTTTAGTGGGCAGTCTACCACGTCGGGCAGTGGCTCGGGTGTAATATATAAGGCAGACGGATATATTATTACAAACTACCACGTTATTGCAGACGCCATAAAATCGAGTAATTCAAGTATCCGTGTTTTCCTTAATAACGACACCGAAAAAGGCTATGAGGCAAGGGTTATAAACTATAATATTTCTTGCGACTTGGCGGTGCTTAAAATAGACAAAACGGGGCTTAACGCCATAAAGATTGCCGATAGCAGTAAGCTTAAGGTAGGTCAGTACGTTGTGGCAATAGGAAGCCCTGGTGGTTTGGAGTTTATAGGCTCTACCACCTTTGGAATAATAAGCGGCTTAAATAGGCAGATTTCCACTACCGACGGTAATATGAAACTTATTCAAACCGACGCCGCAATTAACCCCGGTAACTCGGGCGGCGCATTGGTAAACACTAAAGGCGAGCTTATAGGTATTAACTCTTCAAAGCTTGTAAGCGAGGGTTACGAGGGTATGGGCTTTGCTATACCTGTTGATACGGTTACTAAAATTTGTGACGACCTTATCGCGCACGAGGGCGAGGGTGAGGCATACACCGGCATATCGATAAGCTATAACTATACCTCGCGCGTGCTACAGTTCTACGGCTACCCAACGGGCGCGGTTGTAGCGGCGGTCGACGAAGGCAGCCCTGCCGAAGCGGCAGGAATCAAGCGCGGTGATATAATCACAAAATTCGGTGATACCGAAGTTTCAGAGTACACACAGTACGAAAGGGCGCTTAAAGACCATTTCCCCGGTGATATGGTTGAAGTTACCTACTACCGCGCAGGCAAAACATTGAGCACAAACATTATCATCGGAGCAGGAAACTAAAAAAACGCACCACGGGAGTGGTGCGTTTTTAAGTAATAAGTAATAGTGAAAAGTGAATAGGTAAGGTAGTTAACTTAACTGCTTATCTATAGCCTCGGCGGCGGTTTTGCCGGCGCCCATTGCAAGTATTACAGTTGCGGCGCCCGTTACAGCATCACCGCCTGCGTAAACACCCTTTATACTTGTTTCGCCCGTTTCTTCGGTAACTATAATGCCACCGCGCGAATTAACAGCTAAGCCCTCGGTAGTGTCGCGAAGTAGTGGGTTGGGACTTGTACCTATAGACATAATTACGCAGTCTACAGGCAGTACAAACTCGCTATTTTTCTTTTCTATAGGTCTGCGCCTACCCGACTCGTCGGGTTCACCAAGCTCCATTTCTACACACTCTATACCTGTAACTGTGCCGTTTCGCTTGTCGCGTGGGTCGTCGGGGTTCAAATAGCCTAAAATCTTTTTAGGGTTGCATAAAAGCTTAAACTCAATACCTTCTTCGATTGCGTGTTCTACCTCTTCCTTACGGGCAGGTAGCTCTTGTAAGCTGCGCCTGTAAACGATGTATACCTTTTCGGCACCTAGGCGGAGCGCAGTGCGTGCAGCGTCCATAGCAACGTTACCGCCACCCACAACAGCTACATTTTTTGCTTTTAGGATAGGGGTAGTGCTGTTTTCCTTGTAGGCTTTCATAAGGTTGCTACGGGTTAAAAATTCGTTAGCCGAATAAACACCCTTAAGGCTTTCACCCTCAATACCCATAAAGCGCGGCAGACCTGCACCGCTACCAATGAATACTGATTTAAAGCCCATATCGAAAAGCTCTTCGACGGTAAGGGTTTTGCCTATTACCATATTAGTTTCTATTTTTACACCAAGCGCTTTTAGGGTGTCAACCTCTTTTTGCACAATTGTTTTAGGGAGCCTAAACTCAGGGATTCCGTAACTGAGCACACCGCCTGCTAAATGCAGAGCCTCGAAAACGGTTACCTCGTAGCCTTTTTTTGCAAGGTCACCTGCACAGGTAAGACCCGAAGGACCCGAGCCTACAACGGCTACCTTTTTGCCGTTAGACTTTGGTTTTTGTGGCGGCTCTAAGCAGTTGTCGTTATACCAGTCTGCTACAAAGCGTTCAAGCCTTCCAATGCCTACACTTTCGCCCTTTATGGCGCGAACGCAATATTTTTCGCATTGGCTCTCTTGTGGGCAAACTCTACCGCAAACGGCGGGTAGGGAAGAGGACTCTGAAATTATTTTGTAAGCCTCTAAAAAGTTGCCCTCTTTTACCTTTTCGATAAACTGTGGAATATGTATTTTAACGGGACAGCCTTTTACACAAGGCATATTTTTACAGTTAAGGCAACGCATAGCCTCGTCTATAGCGGCATCCTCGCTATAACCTAAGGCAACCTCTCTAAAATTGGTTGCACGTACCTTAGGGTCTAAAGTGGGCATAGGATTTTTATCGTTTCGCATATTTGCCATTACTCTGCCCCCTTAAATAAATTACAGCTACTATCGTAAGCGTGGCGTTCAAAATCGCTATACATACTGCTGCGGCTGATAGCTTCGTCAAAGTCAACCAGGAATCCGTCGAAATCGGGGCCGTCAACACAAGCAAACTTGGTTTCACCGCCAACAGTTAATCTGCAACCGCCACACATACCCGTACCGTCTATCATAATAGGGTTCATAGAAACGGTGGTTTTAACGCCAAAAGGCTTTGTAGTGGCAACAACAAACTTCATCATAATAAGTGGACCGATGGTGATAACCTCATCGAACTCAGCACCGCCCTCGATAGCGGCTTTAAGGGGCGCGGTTACAACACCTTTTTCACCGTATGAGCCGTCGTCGGTCATAATTGTAAGGGTATCGGAGCAGGCGCGGAATTCGTCTTCTAAAATAACGAGGTCGCGGTTCCTAAAGCCAATTATTGAATGTACCTTTACGCCACGTTTGTGCAAAGCTTCGGCAATAGGCAGGGCAATGGCACAGCCAACGCCGCCACCTACAATACACACTTCATGCAGACCCTCTAAATTGGTAGGCTTACCAAGAGGGCCAACAAAGTCGGCAATATACTCGCCCTCTGCTTTTTTATTAAGGGCAAGGGTGGTGGCGCCTACTATCTGAAATATTATTTTAACGGTACCTTTTTCTCTGTCATAACCCGCAACGGTTAAGGGGATGCGTTCACCCTCATCGTCTACACGCAGAATTATAAACTGCCCAGCCTTTGCCTTTGCGGCAACGAAGGGCGCTTCAATTTCCATCTGAGTTACGGTGGGGTTTAGTATTTTTTTAGCTTTTATTTTATACATAATTTTTGCCTTTCAAAAATGCTTTTGCTTATATAATAAATATATTATAATCTATATTGTAGAAAACGGTTATAACCGTTTTGGCAGAATATATTCTGCCCCTGACAAGCATTTTGCTTGTCAGCTACATTCGATTGCAATAGTTTTGTTGTTTGCGTGATACGCAAACGCATATTGTGCACAGCACAATATGAAACACGCAGTGTTTCTACAAACACTATTATAGTATCTTTGAAAGCAAAAATCAAACTTTTTTAACAATTTCTGCGTTT
>JAZNZF010000034.1:0-32258 GCA_045594795.1 Acutalibacteraceae bacterium
TATCATATCATAATCATCAACTTCATTACTTTTTGAACAACCACATATAAAAATTGCAAACAATAAGATAAATATATAACCTATAGCTGTGATTTTCATTAAACCCATCCTTGTTCTCTATTGTTCTTATATGCCATCAAAGCTTTTATAACATCATAATTATTAACGCTTTTAGCTTCCCATTGGCTGCCCATCATAGAGTAATTTCCTTTGTAAGAATATTTTTTCCTAATTTTATTAGATGCATTATACAAATCATTTATTCCAAGTATATGCCCAAACTCATGTGCACATACTCGCTCAAAGTCATCAACAGAGTAATACCCGTCACTTCTACTATCACCTTTATACAAGTGCATAGATCCAGGTCTGTCTTTCCTCCAACCAAACAGTGACATTACAACACAACTTACACCTAATGAGTTATAAGACATAACAACAATTCTATTAGATGGATTATAACGTTGAAGTGTTTTTCTTTTGGAGTATTTAACGTTTATATCTGTAGTAAGAGAAACCTTGTATCCAAAAACCTCAAATTTCCCTTTCCAATATTTTTCTATTCCCTTTCTAAAACACGTTATATATTCAATTCTTTTAATAGTTTTTATTGCTAAATCACCTAACATATCGAAATTAGCTGAAATCTTAATATCATTTTTTTGATATTAATCTTAAATTTTCCTGTTTTACCATGTTTTAAATTAAGATACGACTGCAAATCTCTAGCCTTATACCCATCATAATCCACATAGGTAACAACGCTATTTTCACAATAAGCAAACAGGTTAATATCCAGCACTTCCGAACCATAACAACTAAGAATACTTGCAGTATCTTGGCAAACAAATCTACCCACAACTGGATTATAATATCTACTTTGCAAATAGTACATTTGAATATCTGAATCATAGTAATAACCGCGATATCTAAACGGATTTATAGTAGCTATTTTGCAATCTGTACTGTCGCTTTCAATAGTACATACGCCCCATGTATCGTAAGAGTACCTTGCAATTGTTTCTCCGTTAGCGTCGGTTATTGCAATTACATCATTTTGAAGATTATTTATGAAATAGTATGATATTTCATTATATTTTATTCCACATATTTCATCTGCACTATCATATAAAGGAACCAAAGTGTTATTATCCCAATTTTCACTAAGGATTTTTGTTCCTTCCAAAAAGTATCTGTGAGTTATACCTCTTACTGTTTTGCTAGTGCGTATACCGTTTGCATTGTAGGTATAGGTAATATTATCAAAGGATTTGAGTTGACGACCCTTTTCCCACGTAAGCGTATGACCGAGATAAGACAGCGGATTACCACCAGCATCGTAGGTTATGGTTTGACCGTTGTAGCTAACAAGCTTGTCTTTCCATAGAGAGTCATAATTGTACTCTATTCCGTTTTTAGTAAGAATATTACCGTAGTTATCATAGGTCATAGTATTAATCACAACACCATTTACAACCTCTGTTAAGAGCTGTCCTAAGGTATCGTAGGTATACTCGTATACGTTTTCAATGTTTTTTCCGTCTATAACATATTTATCTACAACGGAGGTAATACGCTCCTCTGCATCATACTCGTATTCGAGCGTTCTACCGTTGTTGAAACGAATAGTGCTTACAAGAGAGGTTGTTGGAGTAGATTTAAGCTTATCATTATCAACATGCTTGTAGGTAGCAACACCGTCATGGTAACTAAATTTACGGCTTACAAAGCCTTTGCCAAGTTGTAGCTCGTCGAATTCGAGTCTGCCCAAATGGTCGTTTTTGCTGTGGCTTACTACGTTCGTTGGCAAGGTATAAACTTGTGACCCGTCTTCTCTATGTTCGATAGAATATGTTTTTACTACATTTCCATCAACATAGCGTTTTTTAGTGAGATTTCCCTCTGTATCATAGTGGTAGAATACAGAGTGTTTTAGGGTTTTGGAAACCACATTTTCGGTTTTGCAACCGCTAATTCTCTGCAGTTCCACTGCCGATTCGGTTGCTCTCTGAATACGCTCACCCTTGTAATAGTAATTATACTCTATGCCATTTAAGATGTCAAGGTTACGAGCTATATTAGACCGACCACTGTGGAGATGTTCTTAATATGCAATGGCAATTATATTATAGAAAAAGCGGTCAGCTTTTGCTGACCGCCCCATATCTCCTTGATTGATTATTTAATCCTGCCAATCCTTTGTACTCAATAAATACCGTTCGGGATTTTCTTGACTTCTTTTAATATGTAAAGTTGTTTGTGGAGTAAATTCGAAAATTGAATTATCTATTGAAATAAAATCTTCATTTAAAATTAGGTCATAAACTAGAGTGTTGTCTTTGCAGAAAGCTATTCTATATAAAAAATCAGATTCAAGTGCTTTAAAGTCTCCTACTATTCCTTTTTGTAGAATTTGTTCTCCAACACCATAATTCTGTTTATCAATATACGCAATATCCCAATCAAAATTTGTTATATCTTTTATTTTTATCGTATTACTTTCTTCACATGTAATTAACAACCTGTCATATAAATCTAAATTATCACGATGTGATATGAATGTTATCAATACAATAAAAGTAGTTAAAAACAATAAAACACCCATATATTTCCTAATTTTCATCTTAACCATTTCAATAATCCTTTCTTAGCGGCAGTATAAATAATAGTAGCTATATTATCATATGCATCGTTTGTAAAATAGATTTTTTTGATTTGTAGAAAAAATACCTTTTAGGATTCTTGTTTTTATTCTTATCCTTAGTCGTCCATACCTTTCTTAGTGATTTATACCAATCACCCAATTGCATGCCAACTGCATTATTTTTAAGATCCATTTTTGAGGATTCTCCCGTTTCACCATACTCATGCGCATCGGTAAATAACTTCGCATACTTAACTCCAATTCCATATGTAATTGCCGCACTCCAAAAAGCGTGTCTAAAAGCATTTGCCTCGTTATCATCCTTTGAAAAACTATTTCCATAAAGTTTTTTACCCCACTTTTCAGTTTGTTTTCTTGCATTATCAACTGAGTTAGCTTGAAACGGGTATTTGCAAACCAATTTTTGTTCAGCTACATTTAACTGCTTCCAACTAGCACCTACTAATTTTTTTATTATCCACACGGGCCAATTCCCATTTAAATCAATTAAATTCACTAGTTCATTAAAACAATAAATGAATAGGTTTGTTGCACTCAAATTAATAAGATTTGCACTATCCCCATTCACAAACCTACCCACAGTCGGGTCATAGTAGCGTGACTGGAGATAGTACATACCTATTTCACGGTCGAAATAGTAACCTCTGTAACGGAATGGGTTAATGTTGGCAATATCACAGTTGGAAATATCCTGTGTTACAGTGCAAACACCCCACACATCGTAGGAATATCTTGCAACATCTTTACCTGTATTATCAGTTATAGCAATAATATCGCCCTGCAGGTTCTTTAAGAAATAATATGCAGTGCCGTTGTAGGTTATACCGCAAACAGACTCGGTGTTATCGTAAAGAGGTACGAGAGTGTTACCATCCCAAGTTTCTTTAACGATGTTAGTGCCGTCAAGTGTGTACTCGTGTTTGACACCGTTTACAGTTTTGGATGTTCTGATACCATTTGCATTATAGGTATAGGTAATATCTTCAAAAGATTTTAGCTGTCTTCCCTTTTCCCAAGTGAGTGTATGACCTAAGTAATTAATGGGATTACCGCCATCATCATAAGTGATTGACTGACCATCGTATTCAGTCAGTAAGTCTTTCCACCTACTATCACCATAGGTGTAGGTTTTGCCATTCTTTGTGAGAATATTTCCATAGTTATCGTAGGTCATGGTGTTTACTGCTACACCGTTAGGTATATCTACAGAGTGAATTAAAATTATTTATTTAAGAAAGTTTAACATCTTCCCAAAGTTTATCCATATATCTTCTTACTTCAACGCTCTGGTTATGGTAATAAAAGCATTTTGGCCTATTCTTATCGCTTGGGTACAAAATCTCGTTATCATAATAGGTATAATTTTTCATATCCATAACAGCTTTGTTCGGTGTCGCATAGCAGATATATTCTGCGTTTGCAAGTGCTACCTCAGGCTCTAAAAGGAAATTAATATACATTAACGCTGCTTCATAGTTTTGTGTAGTATTAGGAATGCAAGCTGAATCAATAAAAATGTTAGTGCCTTCTTTTGGATAAGCTAATGCTAACTTATTGTTATTTTCCTTCATACTGAGGTAATCCCCGGCATAATACGGGGCAACCACTGCTTCGCCTGATTCCATTTTATCAAAGACCTCGTCCATAACGTAGGACTGAAGAACATTTTTTTGTTCCTTTAATTTTTCTGCAGCAGCCTTCATATCTTTAGTTTTTGTGGTATTAATATCAATACCTAATAATAGTTGAGCTGTAGCAAAAGCATCGCGCGGGTTATTAAAGTTTAGAATGC
Source organism: Acutalibacteraceae bacterium (assembly GCA_045594795.1). GTDB lineage: Bacteria > Bacillota > Clostridia > Oscillospirales > Acutalibacteraceae > UMGS1532. The sequence goes on from JAZNZF010000034.1 coordinate 4,458, forward strand.
CATCAGCTTTATATTTTTCGTTCCAAAGCACGTTCCAGGTGGATGCATCTACTTTAGAAACTACAGTTTTGTCATATATAATTCCAACCATACCAACAGAAAACGGAACAGAATATTCATTCTTAGGGTCAAAATAAACATTCTTATACATATCGTCTATGTACTTATAGTTGGAAAGCTTTTCCGGATAAAACTTCTTAAGCATACCCTCGTTTGCCATACGGGAAATCATATAATCAGAAGGTATTATGACATCATAGGAAATACCGCCGCTTTTGATTTTAGAATACATAGCCTCGTTTGAATCAAAATTGGTGTAGTTAACCTTAATGCCGGTAAGTTTTTCAAATTCTGCATTAACGTCCAACGAATCGTCAGACCCATCAGACATATATTCGCCCCAGTTAAAAACATTAAGTTCGGTGCCTGCTAACTCGCGAGTATACTCTGCTCTAAGATTAATAGAAGGCTTGGCGTTTTTATCTGTAAAATTAGAAAAAAGTATAACTGTGGCTGATAAAACAACAACTAATACAACAGACGTTACTCTGCAAATTTTGGGGTATACAGAATGCTTTTTGTGTTTTGCATTAGAATCATCACTGGATTTAGCAACGTTGTTTAATATCAGCAGAATGAGCACTGCTACGAAAACAGCCGTAGAAAGAGCATAAATATCAAGCTTAACTCTACGTTTGGTCATTGAGTAAATCAAAATTGGTAGTGTCTGAAAATCAGAACCGCTTGTAAAATGGCTGATTACAAAATCATCAAGAGATAATGTAAACGCCATAACAAAACCGGTTGAAATACCCGACGAAATGCAAGGTAATATAACCTTGAAGAAACATTTTACCGCAGTACATCCTAAATCCTCCGCAGCCTCAGCTAAATGTGCATCAGTTTGTTTTAACTTAGGCATAACCGAAAGCATAACATAAGGAATGTTGAAAGTAATATGCGCGATTAATAAAGTAAAGAAATTTAACGAACTGCTTTTAGAGATTATACCGCCAACGAACACAAACAAAAGCATCATAGAAATACCGGTAACAATATCAGGATTCATCATAGGGATATTTGTTACTGACATAGTAAGACTTTTTGTCCATTTTTTGCGGAATGCATGGGTTCCAACTGCAGCTGCTGTACCAATTATGGTTGCAATAACCGAGGAAAGCGAAGCAAGTATTATTGAGTTTTTTAATGCATTTATCAGTTCGGTATTATAAATAAGTTCTTTATACCATTTTAGCGAAAAACCTGTAAACACAGACGTGCTGCTTGAAAGATTAAAAGAATAAACAACAATAACTATAAGTGGTGCAAAGAGAAATAAAAAGATTAAAAAGGTATATATTCTTGAGAGATGTTTCATATTAGCACTCCCCCATCTTCATCAGCAAACCTGTTCATAATAAACATACTGATAAGTATAAATACCATTAAAATAAGAGATAGCGCCGCACCTAAATTATAGTTACTAGCACTCATAAACTGCGCCTCGATGGAGTCGCCGATAAGTAAGGTTTTGCCGCCACCGAGTTTTTGAGAAATATAAAACGTACTTACTGCAGGTACAAATACCATAGTTATGCCCGAAATAATTCCTGGCAAGCTCATTGGAAGAATTATTTTTTTTAGCTTGTAAAACGCATTAGAGCCAAGGTCTTCAGCTGCTTCTAATAGCGGTGTTTCGATTTTACACATAACAGAATAAATTGGTAAAATCATATAGGGTATGTAGTTATAAACCATACCTAAAATTACAGCACCGGGCGTGTTGATAAGCTGAACCGGAGATAGCCCGAGCCATTTTAACACGTTATTGATGATGCCGGTGTTAGACAAGATTGTAATCCACGAATATGTGCGGATTAAAAAGTTCATCCACATCGGTAACATAACGAGCATCATCATGGTTTTTTGAGCGTTTTCGCTTTTTCGTGCCATAAAATAGGCGAAAGGATATGATAGCAACAAACATATAATTGTTGCTATAAAAGCGTATAACAATGAAATTGCAAGGGTTTCGCCATATCTGGAAAGCTGAGTAATATTTTCAAAAGTAAATGCTCCGCTACTGTCTGTAAATGCGTAATACACAACCATTATTAACGGAACAATGATGAAAATTGCCATCCAAACCAGATACGGTGAAGCAATTAATCTGCTGCCGAACGGTTTGTTATTCAATCTTCATCCTCCTCAAGCTCACTCAATTGGTCTATTTCGTCGCTAAATGAACTATAGTCACCATATAAACCGGAATATTTGGACTTGTGCATAATATGAATAGCATCGGGGTCGATAGATAGTCCAACAAACTCGTCGACATGATGCTCGTCGGTTGTTTGAATCATCCATTTAAAGCCATCGATATCGATAATTATTTCATAATGCACACCCATAAAGGTAACCGATGTAATGGTACCGGTAAGTGCTCCCTGCTGACTTGGTACTATATCGATATCTTCGGGTCTGATTACTACGTCAACATTTTCGTTGGGCTCAAAGCCTCTATCAAGGCATGTGAAATCCTTGCCGAAAACATTAACTAAAAAGTCTTTTTTCATTATGCCATCAAGTATGTTTGACTCACCAATAAAATCAGCAACAAACGCATTTTGAGGCTCGTTATAGATATCTTGCGGTGTGCCGATTTGCTGAATTTCACCATCGTTCATAACAACAACAGTGTCAGACATAGCCAAAGCTTCTTCCTGGTCGTGTGTAACAAATACGAAGGTTATACCGAGGCTCTGTTGAATGTTTTTGAGCTCTACCTGCATATCTTTGCGCATTTTCAGGTCGAGCGCCGCCAAAGGCTCGTCAAGTAAAAGAACTTTAGGACGGTTTATAATAGCTCGTGCTATAGCAACACGTTGTTGCTGACCACCCGAAAGGTTATTGACATTACGTTTTTCAAAGCCTGAAAGATTTACAAGCCTTAGCATTTCGGTAACCCGTTCTTTAATCTCCTTTTTAGGAACCTTTTTAACCGATAAACCGAACGCAATGTTGTCATAAACATTCATATTAGGAAAAAGTGCGTAACGCTGAAAAATGGTGTTAACCTGTCTTTTATATGCAGGAACACCATTAATTTTTTTACCGTCAAACAAAATGGTACCCTCGTCAGGTTCAACAAAACCTGCGATAATACGAAGGGTTGTAGTTTTACCGCAGCCCGAAGGGCCAAGCAAGGTTACAAACTCTTTATCCTTAATAGCAAGCGTAAAATCGCGCAGGATTTGTTCGTCATCGAACGATACCGAAATGTTTTCTAATTTAATAATATAATTGTCTGCCATTTAAGCATCCCCCTTTGCGGACACAAAGTGTCACGTAAGCTAAATAAGCTCTGCGCGATACCCGCAAAATCGCTGTTAGTTGCCCTCCGCAAAGGGTTTTTCATAATCCTCAATTAAGGGATTACGGCAGCTAACTTGATTTCGCTCTCAACACAGATGCAAAAACGTTATTTTAAATATATAAATTTTTAAGCTTATTGTCAAGTGATTTTAACAAATTTCTTCAAAATAATACAATATATTAAATAAATTATTATTGTTGAAAAAATAATAAAAATATATTATAATATCTTAGAGGTGAAAAAAATGCGTAAAAAAACCTTGCAAAATCTTTTAAACGACACTAACGAGAGGTTAAGCTTGGCCTTTCAGGAAAATGAACAATTACGCGAAAAGCTTAGTATTGCTAACACAAAAATTGAGTTTTTAGAAGCAGCACAGATTCCTGATACCGAGGAGCTTGATTGTGTTAAAAAGGAAAATGTAGTATTACTAAATCAATTAGAAATTCTAAAACAAAGCAATGATAAAACTCTTGCAGAGTTAGAAGAACAAATTAACATTTTGTCTGCCGAAAATAACACTCTCAAAGGTGAGTTGTACGAAAGCAAAAAATATGTCGACGACCTGCTACAAAAACTTAATAGCAACAATGATGCCGAGCATAGCGAAGAAAGTTCTATCCCACTTCCCCCACCACCTGTTGTACATAAGCCAATTTCCGCTGACCAAAAGGACCCAGAAGCTTTTGACTATGCATCTACAATTATTAGCAAAGCGGTTTTAAGAACCGCCTCCCTTAAAAATACAATATCCTCGAGCAGCGACGAAAACTATGCAGAGCTTGTTACCTTGGCTGTCGGAAAAACTGAAATATTAAAGTCAGATATTTTGCAAGTTGTAATGTCACAACTCAGCATTGAGGAAAAGAAAAATAAAATGGACACTATCCTTAACGAAACCTGTGAGTATTTTGACAGCCTTGAAGGGCAGGTTTCAAAATAATGTCTGATATTAAGTTAGGTAAATATAAGCATTATAAGGGTAATATTTATGAGGTAGTGGGTATTTCCACCCATTCTGAAACGTTGGAACAAATGGTTGTATATAAAGCTTTGTATGGAGATAAGAAGTTATGGGTGCGCCCTGCGACAATGTGGTTCGACGACATTTTGGTTGAAAATCAAACCGTAAAAAGATTTACTTATATTGGGTGAAAGTATGCCTATACCAAAAACTATTATTCACATATACGAACCTACCCCTTTACAGTGCGGTCAAGCTGTATTGGCAATGCTAACGGGAAAATCGGTTGCAGATATAATTACCGACTGTAAAACCGACCGCGAAACAAAATTTAAGGATATGGAAAGCATTCTGAATAAATACGGAATTTTTATTATTGGAACAAAAACTTCTGTTACATTAAAAGATAATCTTCCTAAAATAGCATTACTTAGCCTTGAGACACCAAAATGCTGGCATTGGTCATTATATATAAACGGTAAATTTTACGACCCTGAATATGGGTTGATTAATGATTTTCCGCCCTCAAAAAGACGTTACTTTTGGGAACTTAAAGAAATATAATAACAAAATTATAGCACTCGATTAGTTTGTAATCGAGTGCTTTTTTATAAATCATATTACATAAAACAATATACAAATTAAATGCAATATACTGCCTATAACAACGAATATGTGAAAAATCGAATGGAAATATTTAATTTTAGATCCTATTCCGTAAAGTATAGCGCCAACAGTGTATGAAACTCCGCCTGCTAATAAAAGCGCCAAAGCAGTGGTGTCAAGCGCCTTTATGGTAACATTAGCTGCAATAACGATACACCAGCCCATACCTATGTAACAAATCATTGAAAATATCGAGTATTTTTTTAAATCAATAGCTGTAAATACGGTTGCGAGCGCAGCAAGCCCCCATACTAAACCAAACATAACCCAAGCCCATGCAACAGAAACTTTAATAATTGAACATAGTAATATGGGTGTATACGTTCCTGCTATTAGAAAATAAATTGTGCAATGGTCTAAAACTTGCATTACTTTTTTTGCAGTACCATTATGTAGTCCGTGATAAATACTTGACATGCAGTAAAGTGATATGAGTGATACCCCGTAAATTGCGCTGCTAACAATTGCGATAACATCGCCTTTTAATGCCGAAAACAAAACGCATAGCACAAGCGCAATAACGCCGATGCCGCCTCCGACAATATGGGTAACCATATTAAATATTTCTTCGCCTTTAGTATAGTTTGGTAATCTTCTATCGCGTAATTTAGTTCTTTTCATTTCTTCACTTATTTCCAAATTTCTGTATTGTATAAAACGGTGGCAGAAAGTGTATTATAACTTGAAAAATAAAACTCAAGCTTATAAACGCCAAGCTCATAAGTTAAGCAAACAGCACCGTCATCTGCTTTAGGTAAAAATGATAAATCGCTGTCAGCAGAAGCTTCAGTGCATTTTTCATCAATGCTACCTTTTACATAGTCAATTACGGTATTTCCGTCAAACTCGTACGCTTTACCAATAACAGCAATAGCACCTATTCCGGAGTCAGCGTTTTCTGTATTATACATACAATATACTGCTTCGTTATTTTCGTTGGCAGCTGAGAGTATAGTTCTACCGTTAGATTCGTTAATATTAATATAACTCGAATACTCGCTACCGTCAGCAGTATATCCCGCGTCCTGCATATTAGCAACAAAGTCATTATGGCTCATGCCAGCGCTAAGCTCGAATAACGCATCTTTAACGCCATCTACGGAATCACCTACGATGAACTTTACCTCAGGTATTCTACCCTCTCGCGCAAGCTTTGTAACGTCTACTGAGTGATCAATTTTAACTTCGCCTTTATTGCTTGTATTTGTACAACCAACACACGTAAGTGAAATTATTAGAGCTACAAAAGCACAAAAAACTCTTTTCATAAATATACTCCTTTACTTTGAAAACTTACTAAGCATATTGTCTCTTAAATTCCAAAGGTCTTGTGAAAGGTCTACATAATACCTATGCGGATTTTCAAGACGCAAAACCTCTTCCCACATTGTATCTACTTGGGATAAACAGTAGTTTCGTATATCTGAAACGTTAGGGCTGTTATATACTTTTTTACCGTTTTCAAACAACTTAACCCTAATATCCTTTGCAATAAAATTGCTAACGGTCTTTCTTTTCCAGGTGTGCTGAGGGTCAAATAACTCGTAAGGTTTATTGCCGTCAATGATTTCATCTTTTAAGGTAACGACGTCAGCAATTGCCTTGCCGCTTTCCTTATCAAACAAACGCCAAATAGTTTTGAAGCCGGGCAAAGTGATTTTTTCTACGTTCTCACTTATCTTAATCCTTGGAACAATTTCACCATCAGTTTCTACAGCGGCAAGCTTGTATACACCACCAAACACGGGTTCAGATGATGCTGTAATTAATCTTTCACCAACACAGTAGTTATCAACCATTGCGCCCTGATTTTTCATATCACGAATAATATGCTCGTCAAGTGAGTTTGAAGCAAGGATTTTACAGTCTCTATATCCTGCAGCATCAAGCATTTTTCGTGCTTTTTTGCTTAAATAGGTAATGTCGCCGCTATCTATTCTTATTCCCTTTGGTCTGCAACCGAGCGGCGCTAACACCTCGTCAAACACCTTTATTGCATTTGGAATTCCTGAATTTAATACATTATAGGTATCAACAAGCAGAACGCAATTTTGCGGATAATACTTAGCATAGGTAGCGAAAGCATCGTATTCGGTATCAAACATTTGTACCCAACTATGTGCCATTGTTCCATAAGGCGCTATTCCATAAAGCTTTGAAGCCTCTAAATTAGAGGTGCCTACACAGCCACCAATATATGCGGCGCGTGTGCCCAAAACCGCAGCAGATGCACCCTGAGCGCGCCTTGCGCCGAACTCAACAACAGGACAATCCCCTGCCGCCCTTACAATTCTGTTTGCTTTAGTTGCAATCAAAGACTGATGGTTAATCATTAGTAAGAGGGTTGTCTCTATCATCATAGCCTGAATAACAGGTCCGCGTACAGTAATTAAAGGCTCTTTTTGGAAAACGGGTGTTCCCTCGGGTACAGCCCAAACGTCGCAAGTGAACTTGAAATTTTCAAGATAATCGATAAACTCATCACTAAAGCAATTCAGACTTTTTAAATAAGAGATATCCTCTTCGCTGAACTTTAAGTTTTCAAGATACTGGATTAACTGATGAATACCAGCAATAATCGCATATCCGCCTCCGTCGGGAACGCGACGAAAGAACATATCGAAGTACACTATAGTATCCTTCATATCATTTCGAAGCATACCGTTTGCCATTGTTAGCTCGTATAAATCAACAAGCATTGTTAAATCGTGTTTCATAATTTTAACCTCCGGTTTATTGAAATATTCGCATATCAACATCATATACAATAATTTTCGTTATAGAATAATGTGGTATGTTTTTAAAAGCAGAAAGTAAAAGTGTAGGATTAACACTATCATTGCTACCTGCGGGCAAAGTAACAGTTAATTGAACAAAGTTGTTATCTTGATGAATAGTAAAATCCTTTATTTTTGAGGCAACGTCTATCGTTTTTACCTTGCCTTTTTTACCGACTTTTTCTACAATAATGCTATCGCTAAGCATAAATTTTGAAAGTTGGTTTACAAAGTCATCATCATATTCTTTGAATGTGATTTTATATTTAGCGAAACCGATTTTGCCAGGTTTATTTAAAGGCTCTTTAACATCAAAAACCTCAATATAGCTTGGCATAACCGATGATAATTTTTCTTTTACCAAAGGTAAAGGATAATCGTCATCAGTTAGGCGAATATCCATAATCTCGTACTCGCTCTCAAACCCTAATGATAACGGCAATAAAAAGGTTACGTATGGATGTGGATTAAAGCCCTCGGTATACCAAATAGGAAGCTTTGACAAGCGCAGTTGTCTTGACATAAATCTGTTCATATCAAGGTGTGAAACGAATTTCATTCGGTCTAATTTCTTAAAATAAATTCTAACGTTTTTCAAAGCACACACCCTCCCCATAACAGTTTGCACCGCAAGAAGCGCACTTTTCCCTACAATTTGGGGTTGTGGTTTCTGAATGTGCACGCTTGTTTTCTTTTATTAAAAAGTTTTCGGTTACTCCATAATCAAGGTGCGACCAAGGTAAAACTTCGCCATACTCACGCTTTCTGTTAGCATAGAATTTAGGGTCTATATTTTCTTTTTCAAAAGCGTTAAGCCAGTTATCAAGCATAAAGCACTCGCTCCAGCTATCAAATTTACATCCGCTTTTCCACGCCCTTTCAATAACGTTACAGAGTCTACGGTCACCTCGCGCTAAAACACCTTCTAAAAAGCTTGTAGACGAATCATGATAGCTAAGTGAAATTTTACGAGAAGATACGTTATCTTTTAGTAGGTTTTGCTTGTATTTTATTATATCTAACGTGTCCTGTGGCTCGTATTGGAAAGGAGTAAAAGGTTTTGGTACAAAAGTTGAAACGCTTATTGAAACGTTAACCGCTTTGCCTTTTGGTTTGTTTGGCATACTATAATATGCGTCCACAATTTTTTGACCTAATGCAATTATTCCTTTTAAATCATCTTCTGTTTCAGTAGGTAGACCTAACATAAAATATAGCTTTACCGCGGTGTAACCGCCATTGAAAGCGGTTATACAGGTGTTAAGGATTTCATCTTCTGTTATGTTTTTATTTATAACATCACGTAGTCTTTGGGTGCCGGCTTCAGGTGCAAAAGTGAGGCCGCTTTTTCTTACCGAACTGATTTTTTCAAGTATGTCTTCTGAAAAGTTATCAATTCTTAGAGACGGTAGAGCAACGTTTATATTATCTTTGTTACACCAGTCAAGCATACTGTTAAGCAAAGGCTCAATATTTGTGTAATCGCTTGTACTCAAGGAAGATAGAGAGATTTCATCATAACCTGTAGATTCACAAAGAGCCTTAGCCTGTTTGTTTATGGTATCTACACTCTTTTCGCGAACAGGTCTATAAATATAACCTGCTTGACAAAATCTACATCCTCTGATACACCCCCTAAATATCTCTTGCATTACCCTATCGTGAACAATTTCGATATACGGGGTGATAAAGTTGGTTGGATAAAAACAATTATCAAGGTCTTTAATTATGCGTTTTTTTACAGTTTCTGGTGCGTCCGCAATAGGAGTAATCTCCTCAATGGTACCATCGCTTTTATATTTAACATTGTACAAAGACGGTACATATACACCTTCAATCTTAGCAGCTTCACGCAAAAAGGCTTGCTTGTCCCCTTTTTCTTTATGCTTTTTATAAAGGTCTATTATCTGTAAATCGACCTCTTCCCCTTCACCTAAAAAGAACAAGTCGACAAATTCGGCAAGTGGTTCTGGGTTACAGCAGCACGGCCCACCTGCACATACTAATGGTGTTAATCCCTTTCTATCTGCAGAACGAACAGGAATCCCGCCTAAATCGAGCATATTTAAAACATTGGTATAGCTCATTTCGTATTGTAGTGTGAACCCAATAATATCAAATTCTGAAATAGGGTCACGACTTTCCAAGGCAAATAAGGGCAGGTCGTTATCTCTCATAACAGCCTCAAAGTCGGTCCAGGGCGCAAAAACTCTCTCGCACCATACGTCATCGCGCGAGTTGAACTGAGAATATAAAATTTTCATTCCAAGGTGAGACATGCCAATCTCATAAGTATCGGGAAAACAGAAAGCAAACCTAACGTCGACATCTTCTTTATTTTTAATAATACTTCCAGGTTCACCGCCTGAATATCTGCCGGGCTTTTGCACCGAAAGTAATAATTGTTCAAACCTTTCGTTTGTCACTTAAACTTCCTCCAATTAGGGTTATTAAATACATTTTAAACCAAAACTTCAAATCTTTCAACTTAAACTTTTTTAATTGACATAATAATTAAATATATTCCTACGATTAAAAGTGTAGGATTATATAGTTTTACAGCAAAAAAAGTACCGCAAATAGCGGTAAAACTTACGGTAAATATTAAAGAAATCATTCTAAATATGCTATCACTATTTTTATTAAAAAGTCGCATTAATACATATTTCAAAGCATCTCCGCCATCAAGCCCGTTTATAGGTAACATATTAAATATAAATACAATTAGGTTAGCCGCGCCAAAATACGCTAAATAGTAATTATTAAAAAATATAAATACACTAAGAATAAAGCTCATAAAAGGACCGCACAGCGAAACAATCACGGATAGTTTATCAGATAAATAGCTTTTCATCTCCACACGCACAGAGCCTAAAACCAACATAAGCTCAATATCTTTAATGCCTATTATTTTAATTGCTATAATGTGTCCTATTTCGTGAAATAGTATTGCTAAAAATGAAATAAACAAAAGACCGGTATTATCTAATACTGCAAGCAAGGTTATAAAAACAGTAAAAACATAGGACACGTGTACTTTAATTTTAAACAAGTTGAAACTAAGCATCGCCGATATTACCGCCTAACGAGCTAAAGTAATCAGCCGTAATATTAACCGAAATATTACTATTATAGAAGCTCTTTATTTCGCCAAATATCTCCTTAAAGCAAAATTTTATAAGGGTTAAGGCAAGTATTAATATAATAACAAATACAATTCTATATACTGTAAACTTAAACCAAGCCGACAAATTGAGTTTATTGAACATTGCTTTATCGTTATTAAATTTATCATTCTCCAAGACAACGCACCTCACTTTATTAATAATATATATTTAAAATTTTATTGTATAATTACAAAAAGACGTATATCCACAATAGATATACGTCTTTAAAATTAAAGATCAGTATTAAAATATGTGTATATGTTTTTAGCGGTAATTTTAGACATACCTTTTATTTTGCTTAGGTCTTCAATGCTCGCCGACTTTATAGAATTAATGCTTTTAAAATGCTTAATTAACTTGTCGGCGGTTGCCTTACCGACGCCTGGAATTGCAGTTAGTTCAGTAGAAAGCATACTCTTAGTAGATCTGTTTCTGTGGTATCCGATCGCAAAGCGGTGAACCTCTTCTTGTATTGAAGAAATAAGAGTGTACGCCGCTCGATTGGCTTTTATGGTAATTTTACCTCCATCGGTTGCAATAGCGCTAGTCTTGTGCTTATTGTCTTTTACCATCCCGAAAATGTTAACGTTAATATCTAAAGACTTAAGGACCTCTTTTACTGCGTTAATCTGCCCTATTCCTCCATCAAGTAAAATCAAATCAGGTAATTTACCAAATCCGTTTTCTTTGTCTTTAGCATTTTTATATTCAGTGAATCTTCTTTCTAAAACTTCTGCCATAGATGCATAATCATCTTGACCAACAAAAGACTTAATTTTAAACTTTTTATATGCACTTTTTAAAGGCCGTCCGTTTTTAAAAACTACCATTCCGCCTACGTTATCATGTCCCATAGTATGTGAGATATCATACGCTTCAATATAGTTAGGGACAGAATTTAGCTTTAAAATTGTTTGCAATTCATCTAAGCTGGACGTTGCGTGGCGTGATTTACCCTCTATTTCGGTTAAATATTCGGTAGCATTTATTCTGCACATATCAACTAAGCGCTTTTGCTCGCCAATTTGCGGCAACACAATTTCAACCTTTTTACCAAGATTTTTTGATAGCATATCAGCGATGAGTATAGAATCCTCAATTTCCTCGTCAACAACAATTCTTTGGGGTATATCTGAGCTTAGATAATATTGCTTAATAAAGTTTGCTCTAAATCGGTAAAGCTCTTCGTTTAAATCTAAATAATAATGCTTTCTATCAGTAAGTCGTGCGTTTCTAAATATAAATATCTCAACACAAACCTTTTTGTTGGAACTTACAAAGGCAAAAACATCTTGATTAGAATAGGTACAGGATATTACCTTTTGTTTTTCATTTATACTGTTTATTGCCTTTATTCTATCCCTTAGCTTAGCCGCTTTTTCAAAATCAAGCTTATCGGAAGCTTCTGCCATTTCTTTTTGCAAATGCTTTACAGAAATCTTTGAGCCGCCTTTGATAAAATTAATTGCCTCATCTACCGAAGCGTTATATTCTTCAGGCTTAATTTTTTTACTGCAAGGAGCCGAGCAAGCACCAATATAATAATTAAGGCAGGGCCTGCTCTGCTCTCTTTTAAAAGTAAAATCTTTATTGCATTGTGGTAGTTTAAAAATTTTACAAGCTTCTTCTACGGTTTTCTTAACAACCCAAGCCGAGCTATAAGGACCGATATATTCAGCATTATTATCATCTTTTTGCAAAGCCGCTTTAATAGTTCTTATATATCCATTGGTTATTTTAATATAATGGTAGCCTTTATCGTCTTTTAAAAGTATGTTGTATTTTGGTGCGTTTTGTTTAATAAGCGAACACTCTAAAATAAGGGCTTCAAATTCACTGTCGCAAATGATATACTCAAAATCTTTAACGTTTGAGACCATTTGACGTACCTTATCAGTATGATTATAGCTGCTGCCAAAATACTGACTTACCCTATTTTTAAGTATTTTTGCCTTGCCGATGTAAATTATGTTGCCTTTATTATTGCGCATAATATAAACACCCGGTTTTTCGGGTAGCGACATAGCTTTTTTCCGAAGTGCCTTTATTCGTTCTTGATAAGAACTGTTTTCAATTTCCATTATTTACCTCTTTTATGTTAGTGAAATTTGCAATTAAATTACTATTTTTAGACGTAATTTTCAACGGATAACCTGATTTATTAATATGCAAAGAATATTCTATGTTTCTACAGTTGCCGTGAATAATGTAATTGCCGTTGTAATCAGGAGAAACTTGTGTATTTATACTGCTATTAATAATTTCGCTAATAATAGCAATATGTGAGTAATTTAAAGCATCTACATATTCTGCGCTTACTTTATTATAACTAACTGTTACATTATTACCATTTACACAAAAATCAATAGGTATAGTTTCACCACAAGCAGTAAACTTATAGTCATCATTCTTATCTAACTTATACATATATTCTTTGCCTACAAATGATATACTAACTATACAAGAATACCTGGTGTTTGGTATGGTTATTATTTTTGAGGCGCTACAGCCCGAAAGAATGAATAAACATAGAGTAACACAAAGTAATCTTTTCAAAAATATTCACTTACCTTTAACCTTCTAATTTTTTGAAAAGCATAGGCAAGCTGTCTATAATATCAGATGCAAGTAAAGAGTGCATAGATAAGTTGGAAGCGGCAATGTCTCCAGCAGCGGCATGAATATTAACGCCGCAAATCGCAGCAATTTCAGGTTGTAATCCCTGGGCAATTAGTGACACGATTATACCTGATAAAACGTCACCACTGCCTGCAGTAGCCATACCCGGATTACCGTGCATGCAAACAAACATAGAGCCATCTTTTAACGCAACAATCGTATTAGCACCCTTTAAAACAACAGTTACTTTAAATTTTTTTGCAAATCCGCTAGCAACAGCAAATCTGTTTGCCTGCACGTCGGCTGCCGAGATGTTCAAAAGACGCGCCATTTCTGCAGGGTGCGGCGTGATTACAATAGGTGCCTTGCTTTTCAATAATATATCTATGTTTTGGCTTAGCGCATTTATTCCGTCAGCATCAATTACCGTTGGTATATTAGCATTTTCAATCATTTTTTGTGCAAGTGCAAAGAATTCGGGTGAATTACCACAACCACAACCAATTAGCTGAGTCTTTGCCGAGGCTTCAACAGATGCGATTTTATTATATGCGTCTATACCAAAGCCGCCATTCTCGTTTGTCGGGCAAGGAATATAAACTGCCTCTAAAAAAGAAGATGCTGCAATGTTATATATACTATTCGGTAAGGCTACTTTTGTAATACCAACACCGCTGCTTAGTGCGGTCTTTGCGCTTAAAACAGCGGCACCCGCCATTCCATAACTACCACAAACAAGCAAAGCTGTGCCCATACTACCTTTATGGAAGTTTTTGCGATACCTTGGAATAACCTTTTTGACCATATCGTCTTCAATAATTGATATATTTGAGTCGATATTCTGCAAAAGTTCTTTTGGTATACCAATGCCAACCATAACAAGTTTACCACAAAAATCTGACGCAGGATATAATACGTGGCAGGGCTTAACGCCAATAAAAGATATTGTAATATCAGCATCAAAGCAAATGTTGCCTATCTTACCGGAATCGCATTCACAACCACTTGGGATATCAAGTGCAATTCTTGTCGCGTTTAATTTATTAGCGGTATCTACTAAACTATAAGCATTGCCCTCAATTGCACCGTGAAAGCCAATGCCATAAATTGCATCTATAATATAATTGGCATCTTGCATTAAGGCGGATACCTCATCATCATTTGCATTTAAAATGCGTATTGCAAGATTAGAAAGCTTAGTTAATGCTTCCTTTGCATTACTTGTCGTGGGCATACCGCAAGCTAAAACAACCGAAACCTTTGCACCTGCATCATATAATTTACGTGCTGTTACAAACCCATCTCCGCCATTATTTCCACTACCCGCAATAATAACAAAGTTAGCATCTTTTACTGCAAATTTTTCGATTATTACATTTGCTGCGGTACTGCCTGCATTTTCCATCATACGAGCTGTACTAAAACCTGATAATTCAGCCTTATTTTCAACGTCGCGTATGTTATTACTAAAAAATAATTTCATAATTTAACCCTCAAATCAATTTACAAAAAGGTCGGTTTTCACCGACCTAATAATTAGTTAAACTTAACGGCTCTTGGCAAAAACACGTTAATGTACTCAAGTAGCTTTTCATTAGGAGAAATAACTAAATTAAGTTTGCCGTTGTTAGTATTAACAGCAAACAGCAATGCGTTACTCATATCGTCTGTGCAAAGACTAATTGGCTGCGTTTTATTGTTGTTTTTGTTGTACTTAACTATAGACTCTATCTGCTTACATTCAAAGCTATATAGTCTTTTCCTACTGCTTTTATTAATAATTTTATCTACATCAACAACACCGTTAGTAACAGAATATTCGTATTCAATATTAAACGATGCTGTAGCTTTGTACGCAAAATATATAACACCTGCCGCTACAAACAATATAAGCGGTGTAAACTTTAAAGCTACATATAATGAAATTGCCGATAAAATACCTGCCATTATCCAAATAATAATTTTTGATATAACGACTGTAGCTGTAGGTTTAATTTTAACTAATTGCTCGTGAAAAATATCCATTTAACCACTTCCTTAAAAATATTATACAATACTTAATTATAAAAATCAAATAAAACACTTGAAAATTTACAAAATAAGTGATATATTATTATAAGTATAAAACACAGTGATGGAAATTAAGTACTGTTTACAAGGTTGTATCAGAGATACTGTGCCGTTAGGCTGAAAGCACGGTTTATAAACAGTAAACAGAAAATTCGTTCCGGAGTGGCGGTGCCTAACAACTGTTAAGTTTATTAAGTGCCGACGGGTAACACCGTTACAAAGTTGCAAGAGTGTTTGCTTTTGTTAGCAAAAATGTGGGTGGTACCGCGGAGATTTTAGCTTCGTCCCTTTGTGGACGGGCTTTTTTTATTAGGAGGTAAATATATGAAAGAACAACTCGAACAAATTAAACTTAGCGCCATAACCGCGCTGTCAAACGCTAAATCCGAGCAAAATATTGAAGATATCAGAATTAAGTATTTAGGTAAAAAAGGCGAATTAACTGCCGTTTTAAAACAAATGGGTAGTCTATCCCCTGAGGAAAGACCTATCATTGGTCAATTAGCAAACAAGGTGCGTTCTGAAATTGAAACAACAATCGATGAAATGTCGGCTACTTTGAAAGAACAGGCTATTGAACAGCAACTAAAAGAAGAAACCATTGATATTTCAATGCCCGGTACTAAAACTAAAAAAGGTGGTTTACACCCATTAAACATAGTACTTGACGATATGATAGATATCTTTCGTTCTATGGGCTTCGACGTGGTTGACGGTCCTGAAGTCGAAACTGATTTCTATAATTTTAAAGCTCTTAACGTTCCCGACGACCACCCGGCAAGAGATATGCAGGATACGTTTTATCTTGCTGATGAGCTATTGCTCAGAACACAGACATCTGCTGCACAAATAAGAACTATGACAACAAGAAAACCACCGATACGCATAATCTGTCCAGGCAGAGTTTATCGTGCCGACGAGGTTGATGCAACACACTCACCTGTTTTCCATCAAATAGAGGGTCTTGTTGTTGATAAAGGCATTAATATGTGCGACCTTAAAGGCATCTTAGAGCAGTTTGCACAAGAGATCTATGGCGGCGATACAAAGGTAAAATTCCGTCCATCCTTCTTCCCCTTTACAGAGCCAAGTGTTGAGGTTGACGTTAGTTGTCCTAAATGTAAGGGTGAGGATAGCGAGTGCAGAGTTTGTAAAGGTACAGGTTGGATAGAAATTTTAGGCGCAGGTATGGTTCATCCTAACGTGTTAAAGCATTGCGGCATCGACCCTGATGAATATAGCGGTTTTGCTTTTGGCATCGGTCTTGACAGACTTACTACCACAAGATATAAAATAAGCGATATCAGGCTATTATTTGAAAACGATAAACGCTTTTTAGAGCAGTTCGATAAATAATTAAAGGAGTTAAACTATGAAAGTATCACTTAACTGGTTAAAACGCTATATTGATATTGATGTATCGGTAAAAGAGCTTTGCGATAAAATGACCCTTGCGGGCTTTGAAATTGAAGAACTAATTGACGTTTCACAAACTATGCAAAACGTAGTTTGCGGTAAAATATTAAAAATAGAAAAGCATCCCGATTCAGACCATTTGCTTATCTGCCAAATTGATGTTGGTTTGGACGAGCCCGTACAGATAGTTACTGGTGCACAAAATGTTTTTGAGGGTGCTTATGTTCCTGCGGCACTCCATAAATCGCTTTTACCTAACGGTATGAAAATTACTAAGGGTAAACTGCGTGGCGTTGCATCAAACGGTATGCTTTGCTCGGGTGAAGAATTGTGCCTAACAGAAGCAGATTACAAGGGCGCCGGTGTGTACGGCATTATGATATTACACGGCGAGCCGACTCCTGGTACGGATATGCGCGAAATACTAAATATGAATGATTATATTATTGATTTCAGCATAACTTCCAACCGTCCAGACTGTCAAAGCGTTTTAGGCATTGCTCGAGAGGTTGCCACCGTTTTACAAAAAGAGTTTAAAAAGCCCAAGCCAAGCTATAAAACTGTTGGCGGAGATATTAACGAGCATATTGAAATTGAAAATCTTAATTATGATTTATGCCCCAGATACTACGGAAGAGTTGTTACTAACCTTAGAATAAAAGAGTCACCCGAATGGCTTAAAGCCTGTATCAAATCAGCAGGTATGCGCCCTATTAATAATATTGTTGACATTACAAACTTTGTTATGCTTGAAACAGGTATGCCTATGCACGCGTTTAACAAGAAAAAGGTTGAGGGTAACAAAATTATTATTAGAAACGCAACCGAGAATGAAATAATTGTTACTCTCGACGAAAAAGAACATACCTTAAACTCATCAATGCTTGTAATCGCAGACGCTGAAAAACCATCTTGCCTTGCAGGTATTATGGGTAGCTTTAGCAGCGAAATTGAAGATGACACAACCGAACTATTTTTAGAATGCGCAAAATTCCGCAGAGATAATATCCGTAAAACCGCCCGCGCTCTTGGTATGCGCACCGAATCGAGCAGTCGCTTTGAGCACGGTGTTGACATTAACAACGTTGAATATGCAATGGAGCGTGCGCTTGGTCTTATATACGAGCTTGATGCAGGTGATATTATCGACGGTAGTATTGACCTTAACGAAGGTCTGCCCGATCCCAGAGAATTAAACGTAAGCGTTAAAAGCGTAACTGATTTACTTGGCGTGGATATTCCTGCTAATACAATGGTCGAAATATTAAACAGGCTTGAAATTCCTACTACCTTAAAGGGTGATACTCTACAAAGCTTTGTACCCTCTTTTAGAGATGATATCGAAGGTAAAGCCGATATAGCCGAAGAGGTTATCAGAATTTATGGCTACAACCATATGCAAGGCAAACGTATGACAGGCGTTGTTTCTCGTGGTAGACTGCTTCCCGAAAGAATTATTGACAATAAAATTAAGTCAACATTAATATCTAAAGGTCTACGCGAAATTGCCACCTACTCGTTTATTAGCAGTAAGGCTATTGACAATCTAAACATTCCCGACAACGATTGGCGCAAAAATGGTATTAAAATACTTAACCCTCTCGGCGAAGAGTATTCAACTATGCGCACACAGCTTATAACAAGTATGCTTACCACACTTTCAACCAACTATAACCGTAAAATTGACGCAGTTAGAATGTTTGAGTTAAGTAAGATATTCAAAGCAAAACAAATGCCGATTACCGAACAGCCTGATGAAATTCCCGCCCTGTGTTTAGGATTTTATGGTGCAGATGAAGATTTCTTTACCTTAAAAGGAATCATAGAGGAACTTTATGAAGTTTTGGGTTTGAGCGTTACGTTTGCAGTCTCAAGCGAGCCGTACTACCATCCAGGCAGACAAGCGGCTGTTTTATTAGATGGCAAGCAGATTGGTGTTATAGGCGAAATACATCCTAAAACTGCCCAAAAATACAACATTAACACCAAGGTTTATGCTGCAGAACTTGAGTTAGTACCTGTATATAACTTTGATAAAGCGCCAATAATCTTTAAGCCCCTACCCCGCTATCCCGCAGTTGCAAGAGATATCTCGTTGCTTTGCGATACCGACATTCTTGTTGGCGACCTAATGAATGCTATTAAATTGGCTTCAGGTAAATTATGCGAAGAGGTTAAGCTATTCGATGTATATAGCGGTTCACAAATCCCCGAAGGTAAAAAGAGCGTGTCGTTTAGTTTAGTGTTAAGGTCAAACGAGGCAACGCTAACTGACGAACAGGTTGAAAAGGTTATGAAAAAGGTTTTTGATAAACTTAATCAGCTTGGTGCGGCATTAAGAATGTAAATTTATATTGCTTTTTATTAAAAAGTATAGTAATATATAGATAATAAAAAATACTGGAGTGATGATATATGAATGACAAGACTATGACTTTTTCAATCGGTAGCGAGCAAGAACGTGAAATCCGTGAAATTATGTGCATAGTTTATAGTGCCTTAAAAGAAAAAGGCTACAACCCAATTAATCAAATTGTCGGGTACATTTTGTCTGAAGACCCAACTTACATCACTACCCATAATAATGCTCGCAGTCTTATAAGAAAGGTCGACCGCGACCTTCTACTGCAGAATATGGTAAAATTTTATATTGCAGAATAAGCAATTGCAGACAGGGTTATACGCCCTGTCTGTATCAACTATAAATAAGGAGAATTTCTAATGGATAATTCAAAGCTTTTAAAATACAAGGGCAAGCCTATGGTTAGAAAAAAGAACGAAATTTATTATGGCAACCTTGATGAAAAATATGTTGTTTTACTTAAAATACTAAGCACCCAAAAGGTTGGCGATGCTGATATCGCAGAAAAGGTTTCGGTACAACTTTTGCTAACAGATGATAGCATTCCCGCAGCAAAAAGGGTTGTTAAAAAAAGCGAAAAAGTTGGGCTATATACCGCATTAGACGTTGGCGCAGTTTGGCTTGACAGAGCTTTAAAAGGTAAATTACAATAATACTACCGCCTGATAATTATTTTATCGGGCGGTATTTTTATGTATATTTTATAAACAATGCAAAACAATAACCTTAACTGGAGGTTATTATATGGAGAAAAAACACGGCTTTAATATTAGCATAAGAGATAGAGCTTATTATATGTGGGAAGAATCTATGCGAATGGTACAAAATTATCAAGCATATGCCGACGAAACCGATGACGAGCATATCAAATATACCTTTGCTCGTTTTGCCGAAGAAATAGGTAAGCACGCGTCCGAACTGCATCAATTTTTATTGGATAGTGAAAAGCAAATAATTAAATAATAAAAATCCTCGTATATTGTTATACGAGGATTTTTGGCGTATTCAACACCTAATCCTTGGGTTCAATCGGCCGCTTAGTTCTAATTAAGCAAAAATAAAAAACCGCAGTATTATACTGCGGTTTTGGAAAGGGTGCATGAATTCGATGCTCTTTTATTTTTTAACCTATATGTTCGTACCCCTACATATTTTAGAATGAAATATTTTACTTACGGAAAATATGAAATAATCCTAACGGATTATGAAATTTTCTGCTAACGCAGAAAGTGAAATAAAATTCGCCTCTTAACATTTGCGATGCAAATATTTCATACGCGTTAGCGTATTTCACAGCGAAGCTATTTCACTCGCCGTAAGGCGAATTTCATTGAAAACCCGACTTGTCGAAACAAGTCGGTTTTTCTGGTCCGAGTGACTGGAGTCGAACCAGCGGCCTCTTGAACCCCATTCAAGCGCTCTACCAAACTGAGCCACACCCGGATATTAAAGGCTGATAAATCAGCCTAAAATACAATATTATTCAGCAAAGCCTGATTCAACAAGCTCAACAAGTCCGTCGACAGCAGCTTGCTCGTCGGGGCCGTCGGCAATGATGCGAATCTCGCTTCCGCCAAGAATGCCAAGAGAAAGAACTCCTAAAAGGCTTTTTGCGTTAACACGTCTTTCCTCTCTCTCAACCCAAATGGGAGACTTAAATTCATTAGCCTTCTGAATAAAGAAGGTAGCAGGACGAGCGTGTAAGCCAACCTGATTCTGCACAACAACATCTTTAACGTACATAACTTTAATCTCCTATCATATAAAGAATATTCTAAAAATATAATAATTAACTTTATAAATATTATACCACAGAATATTCATTCGTCAAGAAAATTGACAAGAAAATTTTTTAGTTCTAATTTTATTCCAATGTGTGATAAAAAATATAAATTATATTTGTGCAAAATGCTAACTAAATTAAATATTAAGGCAAAAAACAATATAAATAATTATCGC
The DNA here is from genome assembly GCA_045594795.1 of Acutalibacteraceae bacterium. Classification (GTDB taxonomy): domain Bacteria; phylum Bacillota; class Clostridia; order Oscillospirales; family Acutalibacteraceae; genus UMGS1532. The sequence continues at coordinate 25,834 of JAZNZF010000034.1, forward strand.
TCTTTTAATTCCGACAAAAATTTTATATCACTTTCGCTAAGATTTGCGGATTCAAGAAGATCTGGACGCTTATTTAAGGTAACCTCTAAAGATTTTTTTCTTCTCCATTTTTCAATATTTGCGTGATGACCTGACATAAGTATTTCGGGGACCTCTCGACCATTCCAAACCTGTGGCCTTGAATATTGTGGATACTCCAATAATCCTGAGAAATGGCTTTCATCCTCAAAGCATACATCGTCGGATAAAACATTTGGCAACAAACGAGAAACTGCATCAGCAACTACCAACGCCGCCATTTCACCGCCGGTAATTACATAGTCGCCAATAGAAATTTCTTCGTCTACAATTTCATCAATAACCCTTTGGTCGACACCTTCGTAGTGGCCGCAAAGGAGAACTATGTGGTCAAGGTTTGAAAGCTCGCATGCTTTTGCCTGATTAAAGGTTTTACCCTGAGGCGACATATATATAACATATGGTTTATAATCAAGGTCATCGGTAATAGCTTTATAGCAATCGTATATAGGCTGAGCTTGTAAAATCATACCCATTCCGCCGCCGTATGGTGCATCGTCAACGCGATTGTGTTTGTCGGTTGTATAATCGCGTATATTATGACAATTAATTTCAACCTTGTTAGATGCTACTGCCCTACCTATTACACTCTCGTGCAAAAAAACATTACACATATCAGGGAAAAGGGTCATAATATCAATCTTCATCGTCAAATATACCTTTCATTGGATTGATAATCACACTGTTCTTTTCTACGTCAATCAAAACTATAACGTCGTCAATAGCAGGTATTAAATAGTCTTTGCCGTTTTTTGAAATCTGCCAAACATCATTAGCGGGCAAGGATATAACATCAGTAACTACACCAAGTTCCTCTTTGGTGTCGCAATGATAAGCAATGCAGCCTTTAATTTCTTGAACAAAATGTCGACCGTTAAGACCGGCATCGTCGCGTTTTATGTAAACAACAGTGCCACGTAGTTTTTCCGCTTCTTCAACACTGTTAATATTCTCGAATTTAGTTAAAACAACAGTATTAGCAGCTCTTGAGCTGAAAACTTTTAAGCTTGAGCTACCCTGTTCGTCTAAATATAATTTTTTGAATTTAGTTAAAAAACGAGGCGAATCACACCAAGGGTTAATTTTAACTTCGCCTTTTATTCCGTGTGTGCTAACAATTTCGCCACACTCTATAAACTTTTTAATCATATTAATCCTCAACACTTTTAATTTTAAAATATGGCGGCCGATAAGTACGACCGCCATATTTACAATTAGTCGATTTCAACAGCAACTTTTTTGCCTTCGCGGCTTGCAGCTGCACGCATAACGGTACGAATTGACTTAGCAATTCTACCCTGTTTGCCTATAACACGACCCATATCGTTTTCTGCAACATGAAGATGGAAAACAACTACGCCCTCCTCATTGGGCTCATCAACAGTAACAGTAACCTCACTTGGTTGTTCAACTAAACCTTGTGCGATTGTAACTAATAATTCAGTCATATTAATCTCCATTCTGCCGCATAATAAAATAAACGATTACCATAGCTTTTCAGCGGCTGTTTCAAAAACTATGAAAACGAGTTAAGAATAGGATTAAAGAACGCCATCTTTCTTAAGAAGAGCCTTAACGGTATCAGTAGGTTGAGCACCGTTGGCAATCCATTTCTTAGCTTTTTCGCCGTCGATTTTAACAACGGAAGGTTGCTTTGTAGGATCGTAGTAACCGATTTCCTCGATGAAACGACCATCACGTGAAAAACGAGAATCAGCAACAACTACACGGTAGAAAGGAGCTTTTTTAGCACCAATTCTGCGAAGTCTGATTTTTACTGCCATCTGTCTTACACCTCCTAATAATAAAATTTTTATCTAAAAACAGAAATTACTGTTAATAAATCACATTGGGAATCCCGGTGGCATACCGCCCATTCCGTTTACCATACGACGCATTTGGCGGCTACCCTTACCTTTATTGTTTAATTGGCGGAACATTTTACGCATTTGCTCGTACTGACGAAGCAGACGATTAATCTCTTCAACTGTAGTTCCCGATCCCGCGGCAACGCGACGTTTTCTTGATGCATTAAGTAGTTCGGGTTTTGACCTTTCCTTTTTAGTCATAGAATGAATAATCGCTTCAATACGCGCAAACTGCTTATCGTCAATATCAACATTTTTTAATTGATTGCTCATACCGGGCAACATTGAAAGAATCTGTTTCATAGAGCCCATTTTCTTTAATTGCTGAAACTGGTCTAATAAATCGTTTAGGTCAAACTTATTTTCCTCAAGCTTTTTGGCAGCTTCAAGCGCCTTTTTCTCGTCAACCTGTTCTTCAACGCGTTCGATTAACGACAGCATATCGCCCATACCAAGAATTCTTGATGTCATTCGTTCGGGGTGGAATTCTTGTAGGTCGTCCATCTTTTCGCCTGTACCGATATACTTTATAGGCTTACCGGTTACCGCGCGTACCGAAAGTGCGGCACCACCGCGAGTATCACCGTCAAGTTTGGTTAAAATAACACCGTTGATTTCTAATAGGTCGTTGAAGCTTTTAGCAATATTAACTGCATCTTGACCAATCATAGAGTCAATAACAAGCATTATTTCATTAACTTCAACCGCAGATTTAATACGGGCTAACTCTTGCATAAGCTCTTCGTCGATATGAAGACGGCCGGCGGTATCAAGAATGATGAAATCGTTGCCATAATCTCTTGCGTGACGTACAGCTTCTTGAGCGGTGATTTCGGGCTTTTGTGTGCCTTTTTCAAAAACCGGTACACCTACCGATTCACCCACTACCTTTAACTGTTCGATAGCGGCTGGTCTATAAATATCACACGCAACAAGCATAGGCCTGTGACCTTGCTTTTTTAAAAGTTTAGCAAGTTTAGCGCTGTGGGTGGTTTTACCTGAACCCTGCAGACCGCACATCATAATTACGGTTGGAATTTTAGAGGCAGTATTTATTCTTACCTGTTGACCGCCCATTAACTCGGTCATACTGTCGCGCACAATTTTTACAACCATTTGCGGTGCTGTAAGGCTCTCCATTACCTTTTCACCAATACATTTTTCAGTAACACTATTGGTAAAATCTTTGGCAACTTTATAGTTAACGTCGGCTTCTATAAGGGCCAAGCGAACCTCGCGCATGGCATCCTTAACATCTTTTTCACTTAGCTTACCTTTTGAACGCAAACGTTTAAAAACGCCATTAAGCTTTTCGCTTAAATTATCGAACGCCATGTCTACACCCCTTTACTGAAGTTTATCTATTACTTTATTTAAAGCATCTTTAATTTGTCGATTATCGGTACTATTGATAACAGACTCTAAATCTGATATTGCAGAAGAAATATTATTAAACAAACAGCTTAGTGAAAGACCGCTTTCTAACTGATTTAGCTGTGCTTCACTTCTGCGAATTATATCCATAACCCCTTGCCTCGACGTGCCGGTAATTTCAGCAATTTCAGAAAGCGAAAGGTCTTCATTATAGTACAGAAGCATAGCTTCTCTTTGCTTTTCGGTTAGCATGGCTCCGTAATAATCGAGCAATGCGGAATAATTCAAGTCCTTTGCCACGAAACCACCCCTAACTAAATTACTGTGGTATTATAACACATAAAATCATCCCTGTCAAGTGTTTTTACTTTACAGATATTATTTATTATATTTTTTAAAATACCGGGTATTGCATTCAAATTAGAAAGTCCACACATCTCCGACTATATTGAGCAATTAACGGTAAGAAAGAGAGTATTATATGAATATAGCAGTAGCACAATCAGGCGGACCAACCTGCGCTATTAACGCTTCACTTTTAGGCGTTTTCAAGCAGGCACTAAAGCAACCCGAAATCGAGCATATTTTTGGCTCAATCAACGGTATTGAAGGCATTATTAATGATAATCTTGTAGAACTCAATTCGGTAATCAGAACTGATTATGATATGGAACTATTAAAGCAGACACCATCTACTTGTCTTGGCTCGTGTAGATATAAGCTTCCTACTATTGAAGAAAACAAAGAAATATATAATAGAATTATTGCTTGTTTTGAAAGGCACGGTATAGGCGCTTTTTTCTACATTGGCGGTAACGACTCAATGGATACTGTTGCAAAACTTAGCAAGTATATAAAAGCTTTAAAGAAAAAAATTTCAATTATAGGAATACCTAAAACAATAGATAACGACCTTGAATACACAGACCATACCCCAGGATTTGGCTCGGCAGCAAAATATGTTGCTACTTCTATTCAGGAAATTATTCGTGATTCTTCTGTATATAGCATTGACTCAGTTACAATTATTGAAGTTATGGGCAGACATGCTGGTTGGCTTACTGCTTCATCCTGCGTTTTGCGTGCAAACGGCGAATCTGCACCTCATTTAATTTATCTACCCGAAAGTAAGCTTAGCATTTCTAAATTTTTGGACGACGTTAGAAAGGTACGTCAAGTTCATAAAGCTGTAATCGTTGCAGTTTCAGAAGGTGTAAAACTCGAAAAGATGAATAGTGATATTGATTACGGCAAAGGAATCGTTGACAGCTTTGGCCATGAAGCACTAAGTGGAATTGGAAAAGTTTTAGAAAACGAGGTAAGCAGAGAAATTAAATGCAAGGTCCGTTCAATAGAGCTTAATGTTATGCAAAGATGTTCATCGCACATTGCTTCGAAAACCGATATCGACGAAGCAGAACACATTGCAAGCAAAGCAGTAATTTGTGCGGTTAATGGTGAAAGCGGTAAAATGATGGCATTTAGAAGATTAAGCAATATTCCATATACAGTAGTAGTTGATACAGTAGATGCATCATTGGTTGCTAATAAAGAACGATTCTTCCCTAAAGAATGGATTAATGAAGATTGTAATAATGTTAAAGACGAAGCAGTAAATTATTTTCTTCCATTAATTAGAGGCGAACAAATTTTAAAAATGAAAAACGGTTTACCTATTCACCTTAAGGTATAATCAATAGATATAAAAACTCGCAAGCTTTAATTTGCTTGCGAGTTTTTGCGTTATTTAATTATAATATTAAAGTTTTTAGATAGTTCTTCAGGTAGAATCTTAATATCTGTTGCTTTGCCGTTTTCCCATTTAATATCAACAGTAGCGCCGCCGTTAATCCTTATACCCTTAATATGACCATTTATCCATTTATCAGGTAACGCAGGAAGTATGTATACGTCATTACCGTTGCATTGAACAAGCATCTCCAGTATAGCTGATGTAAAGCCAAAATTTCCATCAATTTGGAAAGGCGGGTGCGCACAGAAAAGATTTGGATATGTACCACCACCAAAAAGCTTGATAACATCAAATGTGCTGTCAACAGGATTTAACTGATTATCAAGTAATTTTAATGCACGATTGCCATCGAATAATCTTGCCCACATATTTGCCTTCCATGCTATACACCAGCCCGAACCCTCGTCGCCTCTAACATTCAAGGATTTTGCTGCAGCTTGGGCAAGCTCAGGTGTATCATACGGAGTAATTTCTTTAAGTGGATGCAGAGCATACAAGTGGGAAACATGTCGGTGATTTACGTCTCTTTCAACAACTTCCCTATCCCACTCAAGAATTCGTCCATCTGAGCCAATAAGTGTTGGCATAATATTCTCTTTATACTCAGCATATTTTTTAGCTTTATCGGGTATATTGAGCTTATCTGCAGTAATACTTGCCATACGGAAAACATCGCGGGTAATTGCATTAAACATCTCTGAAAATTTACCAACACTGCAGGTAACTTTATCATCCCACATATATTTATTTTCTGGTGAAGTAGCTGGAGATAAATACATTTTTCCATTTTCATCGGTATATAGTAGTTTAATTAATGTTTCAGCAAACTCTTCAACCAATGGATAAAAAGTATCTTTTAAGAATGCTTCGTCACCTGTAATCTCATATCTTTCGTATAAACCTTGTAGCATCCAACCTAAAGCAACAGGAAAATACGCATAAATACAACTATCATAATAATGTCTTCCAACGGGATTAGCCAAGCGCCACATGTCAGTAACGTGATTAACTATAGTTCCTTCTATTCCAAACCACTCTTTAGCAATAATTCTACCGCTTTCGGTTAGCTCTTTTGTAAGAGTAATATAAGGCTCAAAGCACTCATCAAGATTAAGCTTAAGTGTTGGCATGTAATTCATTTCAGCATTAATATTTAGGTGGTAGTCAGAGTTCCAAGGCGCAAATTCTTTTTCGTTCCAAATGCCTTGCAAATTCATAGCGTTTCCGCCCTTTCGAGAGGCGGATATAGTTAAATATTTTCCGTAGTTAAAAAGTATTGTATATATACTATTATCTTTTTGTTCTTTAAGTATACAATCAGTATCTAAAACAGAATCGTCATTATCGAGGGA
>JAZNZF010000035.1:0-6929 GCA_045594795.1 Acutalibacteraceae bacterium
TGACCACGGCGGCTCGTTATTGGAAAACAACGTGCTTGCAGATAAAACCGCTAATGTGGTTGTTGCCTTTTCTTCAAACCAAATTAAGGATGTGAATAATAAAACCCCCACTGAGCATAAGGATATTAGGTATTCTATACCGGATAATAAAAAAATCACTCCCAATATGAGTGAGAGTGAAAGAGCTGATATTTTAAGAAAGTCTAAAATTGATATAGTGGAATATGCAGAGCCACAAGATAGTGGAATTGATTTTAAATATCTTGAAAACTCTATTAAAAGCAAGGCAGAAAAGCATTTGCTAAAGAAATTGCAGGCTCTTGGGTATTTAAAACATTATACAACTAAGGCGGTTGAAATTGAGTTCGATTTTACTATGGGGGGATTGCGTAAAAGCACTCATTCACAATTAGCGTATGGTGGCAATTACAGCGATTTCGCAAAAGTTGTTGTTAATTTGCAGAAATTACTTGATTCTTCATTACTTATTGAAACGCATACCGACAAAGGTAAGGGAACACCTAGAGAGAACAATCGTCTTAAACAAGTCTATGTTTTACTTAGTGCGTTAAAAGATGGTGAAAATATAATCCCTGTTCAGTTTGAAATTAAACAGTATATTGATGATAACAACAGGTTATATTTAGCAGTTGCATTAACAAAAATAGAGACTGGCGTCATGGGTAATACGGCGTTTGAAAATCAAACACGGACAAACCTGATACCAATCTCTAGTATTAGTATACCCGAATTGTTTTCAAAAATCAACCCTAAAGATAAGAAATTTCTTAAGTATGTGCCTGACGAGTTCTTAAATGAAGAACAAAAGGTAGCTAAACAAGAAGCATTAGACGAGGATGCAAAAAAATATAGTATAGATCAATTTTCCATTCCCGATATTGCAAGGAGTAAGACCGCACCTGAACTCTTGCAAATGGCTAACAACGGTGAGATTACTTCGGATGATGCTTTAAAGGTCCTTGCCGAGCAACACGGCACTATGCCAAAGGGTGAAAATCCAAAGGTGGATGTAACATTGCCTGAGCAAATTAGCAAAAGCAAAAACGTTAATCAGTTTATGCGTAATGTTTTGGAAAGTGGTCATCTTGATGCCGATATGAGTGAAACTGAAAAGCGAAATATTATAAGCGGTGCGAGAACCTATAAGCCGATTTCGGATAAGGCGGCACTGAGCAGAGCCGAAAGCAAAATAAAAACTGATATTAACGGTGCTGTTCAGGAATGGGAAAACATTATTAATAGCGGTAAACGTCTTACAAAATTTGATGTTGCACTTGGTGAACAACTGTTGGTACAGGCGGCTGACACAGGCAATGCTAATGATGTTACGAAATATATCGCAGAGCTTGCGGATATTGGTACACAGTCGGGTCAAGTTACTCAGGCTTTAAGACTGCTTAAACAAATGACAGGTATTGGTCAGCTTTATTATGTTACACGCACTGTTGCAAGACTTAATAAGGATATTGAGGCTAGGTACGGTGAAAAGCATAAAATTGTTGAGATTGACCCACATTTGGCAAAGATACTTGCTAATTCAAAAAGCGAAGCCGAAATAGATGCCGTTGTTGAGGATTTAATAAAGGATGTTGCTTCGCAGGTTAAAAGCTCCTGGGTGGATAAATTTAATTCTTGGCGTTATCTTGCTATGCTGGGAAATCCCAGAACGCACGTGAGAAATGTTGTAGGTAATGGCGTGTTTCTTCCTGCGGTGGGTACGAAAAATAAAATTGCCGCTTTGGCAGAAAAGGTTTTTATTGATAAAGAAAACCGTACTAAAACATTTGGCTTGTTAAAACCCGAATACAGAGCATTTGCTACTAAGGATTTTGAAAAGGTTGAGGATATTATAAAGGGTGGCGGTAAAATGAACCCTACAGACCAAATCCGAGACCAAATGAAGGTTTATAACTCTAAGGCATTTGCTTGGCTTGAAAAGGCACGACAGTTTAACTTTGATATGCTTGAAAAGGAAGATGCGTTATTCCTTAAGGGGCATTATATTCGTGCTCTTGGCGGTGCTATGCAAGCACGTGGGCTTGATGTTAAGAACATTACTCCCGCACAGTTGGAGGAGCTTAGAACTTATGCTATTAAGGAAGCACAAAAGGCAACCTACCGTGATGTAAGCCAATTTGCACAGACCCTTAATAAGTTAGCTCATCCCGGCAAGGATGCAAGTATTGTTTCTAAGGCGGCGGGTGTAGCGGTTGAAGGTTTACTCCCCTTTAAAAAGACACCTATTAATATCTTGAAGCGTGGTATTGAATATAGCCCGATCGGTATTGCGACTTCTATTTTAGATGCCTTTATTTCGGCTAGAAAAGGTGAGTTTTCCGGTGCACAGTTAATTGACGGTTTATCGGCAGGTCTTACAGGTACGGGTATAATGCTTCTTGGTGCTTTATGCTGGTCGCTTGGATTTATTTCGGGCGGTATGGATTATGATGACGAGGATGCGCTTGAAAGAATGGCGGGTAAGCAACCATACGCAATTAACTTTGGTAACTTTACATATACCATAGATTTCGCCGCCCCTGCAGTATTACCCTTTATGATAGGTGCTGAAACTGCAAAAATATTCAGTGGTGAGGGTAATGATGAAGCCTTAGGATTTTTCGATGCGGTTGCGGCTATAGGTGCTCCGATGACTGAACTTTCAATGCTTCAAGGTCTTAACGATGCCATTGAAACCATTGCTTATTCCGAAAATAAAATGGGTGATTTTACAACAAATATTTTTGCTTCGTACTTCTCGCAATATGTTCCAACCTTAGGCGGTCAGATTGCAAGAACCTTTGATGATACAAGGCGAACAAACTTTATTGACAAGAATTCTGCATTCCCCAAAATTATACAAACTACATACCAGAAGGCACTTGGTAAAATCCCCGGTGCGGAAAACAAAAAAGTGCCGTACATTGATGCTTGGGGCAGAACTGAGGAAAACGATAATATTTTACTTCGAGCCTTTGAAAACTTTATTTCACCCGGTTATGTATCTACCGTTAAGGATGATAAAGTTAATGGTGAGCTTGCTAAAATTTTTGTTGATACAGGCGAAAGCGGTGTTATTCCAAAAAGGGCAAAGACCAGCTTTGAGGTTGACGGCAAAACTGTAAATCTTTCCGCTGATGAATATGTGCAGTACGCTACCGATAAGGGTCAGTATTCAAGGCAGTATTTAGAGGAAGTAATGTCAAACTCAATGTATCAAGGCTTACCGTCTGAGGGCAAGGCGGCTGTTATTTCGGATTTATACTCCTATGCCAATGCCAAGGCTAAAAGCAATGTTAGTGATTACGATCATACCACTAATAATTATTACAAAACTGCAGCTAAGCTGGAAGCGGCGGGCATAAGTCCTGCAAGCTATTATATTGCAAGAGAAGCAATGAGCAAGGAAAATGCTGACAAAGACGGTAGCGGTACTGTTAGTAGCAGTGAAAAGAAAAAAGCTCTTAAAGAAGCGGGATTTAATTCAAAGGATATTAACACAATCCTAAACATCAATAAAAAATAATTTTAAAGCGTTCCGAGTAACATCGGGGCGCTTTAATATTGGAGGAATGATAATGGAAAACAAAACAATTTTATTCACGGTGGACGGGGATAGCATATCGCCCAAGACCGAGCAGAAGGCAGGTGTGCAGGGGCAACACAACATAACAGATGTGCGGTTCGAGGGTGATATTTTAATTGAGGCGGTATCAAATCCCGATGTGGTCAAGGCGCGAATACAGTTTATTGACGGTGCGGGCGGATTTTATTCAACGGGATTTTTGGATGTAACGTCTGATGAAGAGGATGGCACTATTTATGTCACTTGCCCCATACCCGACAATGTTACCAACGCAGGCGGTGTGGCTCACGTTCATTTGGTTCTAACAAAGATTGCCTACGAGGATGAAAAGGCGGTTGAAAATCAGGTGTACATCTCACCGCCCGGTAAACTGCTCTATACTCATTCGGGTGTTGGCTCTCCGTCAGAATATGCGTACAGAATGGGTATATCAAGTGCTTTGGTTAATGCAGAGATATTTGCGGGTCGGGCGGAAGAGGCTAGTGAGGCGGCGGAAGAAACAAAGCTTAAAGTAGAAACAGCCGAGGCTGATGCTTATGAGTCTGCAGAACAAGCAAATAAAAACGCAACTGACGCGGATAAATCTGCCAAATCTGCCGCCGAAAGTGCCGAGGCTGCCAAGTCTGCACAGGAAGCCGCTGAAAGCTCCGCTGATGAAGCTAAGACAATTGTTGGCGATGCAGATGATGTTTTAAACGAAATAAAAACTAAGCTTGCTAACGGTGAGTTTAAAGGCGAAAAGGGCGACACAGGTGTATCGGGTGTATATTTAGGCTCGGGTGAAATGCCTGAGGGCTATAACGTGCAGATTGACCCCGATGGCAAGTCGATAGAGGTTTATAATAAAGAGGAAGCTGACAATAAATTTGCAACCAAAGAAGAAGTCGGCAACATTGAAACCGCCCTTGATAACATCATAGCCGAACAAGAAGCAATTATTGCTATTCAAAACGCATTGATAGGCGGTGATAGTGTATGAGTATAGCAGAAAAAAACACAATTATATCTGCAAACAATGTCACTATTGCCGAGAACGAGCAAAAGGTGTATAAGGCGGGACAATTAAAAACCCTTCAAGATAGCGAATATATGAACGCTAAAGTAAGCGGAACTGCTATAACGGTTAACGACGTATCACCGATTGAGCATAGTGTTGGGTGTAAGTTGGCAAGAAAAAATTTGTGTAGCAATAAATACACAGATTATGCTGATACAAGTTATAAAAGTCTTTATGCTGCTAATGCACCGTTAATTATGAGTTTTAAAGATAAAGATACCTCTGTTGATGTTAGTGGTTGTTATATTGGCTTTTGTGTAAATCCCAATAATGTTTCTAGTGAAGGTTATAGATGGATTGTTGATAATGGCATCTTAAAAAGTACAAAAACAAATAATGCTGTGACAAACGGAGCGTTATGCCCTTATATAATATTTTTCCCTCAAGCACAAGAAGTATTTAACAAACTAATGCAACGATGGGATATTCAAGTAGAAGAAAAAGGCACCACCGCAACCGAATATACACCTTATGTTGAAGAGCTTGACGGTATTGAGGTTAGTAGGTATGGGAAGAATTTGGCACTTGCTGAAGATGTGTATAAAGGTAACTTTATGTATGATGTAGTTGAATTCGAAGGTAGAACGGCAGTAACATTTATTGACTCCTCAGGTGCACAGTGGAGCGGAATTTCTTTTAAACCAAATACCCAATATACAGTTTCCTTTGATGCGAGAGTAGCGGAACGCGACTCAGTTGTTACTACCGAGAACAGTGGATTATTCTGTTTTACATATAGCGATGGGCAAAAAAGTTGGATAATAAGTAAAAGAAATACCGAATGGGAGCATTTTACTTTAACTTCTGTTGCCGGAAAAACCGTCGTAAGTATAGGAATAGCATCGTATAATTATCGAAATAAAAACTACATCGACTGCAACTCTTTCCAACTAGAAGAAGGTTCTACTGCAACCGCATATGAACCCTATAACCGCACAACATATCAATCAACCGCAGACGGAACTGTTGACGGTATTACTTCAATATCACCTAATATGACCCTTTTAACAAATAACAATGGTGTAGTTATCAATGCAAATTATTTGAGGGACATTGATACATATATCGACAACCTAATTACAGATGTTGCTTTAAGTGGAGGTGAAGCATAATGTTTAGTTTGCAGAATTTTATTAAAGACGGATTTTTAAAAGCAATTGGCAACAAGCCCGATTACGAAATCAAACTTAAATCTGCTGATTGGTTTGCTAAAGGTGTACTCGCCGAGGACGATTTGGCGGAAATTGAAGCTGCTATTGAAAGCAAAAATGCAGAAATGACTGAGGAGGCATAAAAGTAATGTCAATTCTAAAAATTAGAGATAAAAACGGAAATGTGCAAGAAATCCCTGTTATTAAAGGCGATAAAGGGGACACCTACACCTTAACCAAAGCGGATAAGGCGGAAATAGCCAAGTTAAGTAATACGGTAACAATACCCGATTATTGGCAAGAGCATATAAACCAAAAAATTTCGGAAATTAATGCTTTGCACTCGATTGGCGGAAAAGACTGTTTTTCCTTTGTTTTAATGACGGATTTGCATTATCCATCCAACCTTGGGAAAAATTCGCCCATTCTTGCAAAAGAGATAGCCGATAAATGCAACATTAAATTTGTACTTTGTTTGGGAGATACTCAAACCAGAGGATGTCATAACACAAAAGAATTATTGCTAGCCGAAAATGAAGCAATAGAGGAAATGCTTTCGCCTGTTCGTGATAAAATACTTCAAACCGAAGGCAATCACGACGGTGCGTATGGCTTGCTTGACCGTGACGGCGATGGCACTATTTCTAATGATGAAACTTGGTATAAAGTAACCCATACTTTTGAAACCAAGGAGGAGCATCAAAAGATTTACTTTGCTATTTGTAATAATACAGGCGCGAAGGTTTATATTGATGATATTGTATTATCAGAGATTATTGAAGAAAAACCTGAAACCGATCCTGATGCCACAATTTCGTTTGATAATTTTGAGAGCGGCGACCATCTTTCATACGTTGAAGCAACACCCGCTGAGGGTAACGCTCCCAAATATCCTGAAAATGGTAAATGGGGTATTGTTAGCAATAATGGATATATAACTTATACCGATGTTACCAATTCCAAAAGCAAGGTGGCGAATACCTATGCTGAAACCATTTATAAGGCTGATGGTACTTCTGCCCTTCAAACCGAGCATCAAGGCAGAACGGTATCGGGTTGGACTCATGAAAATTTATTAACCGTTTCTACCGCCAAGGCACATAGCGGTGACAAATCT
>JAZNZF010000036.1:0-14267 GCA_045594795.1 Acutalibacteraceae bacterium
ACTCTGACCTTGTTCTGGATATAGCTCTTATTTGCGGACCGGTCGGCGTAATTTGTGCAAGGCTATATTACGTGGTTTTCAAATGGGAAAACTATTCAGGCGATTTGGGTGCAATATTTGATTTTCGCTCAGGCGGTCTTGCAATATACGGTGGCATAATCGGAGCGGTTATCGCGGCGGTTGTTATGAGCAGAATTAAAAAGAAAAGTATGCTCAAAGTCTTTGATATTGGTGCTGTTGGGCTTATTGTCGGACAAGGCATTGGCAGATGGGGCAACTTCTTTAATCAAGAGGCTTTTGGCACCAATACCGAGCTGCCTTGGGGTATGTTCTCAATGGGAACTTCGGGTACATACGAGCATATTGTGGCTATGGGAGAAAGCAGTTTAGACCCCGCAATGCCTGTTCATCCTTGCTTCCTTTACGAGTTCATACTCTGCACGATAGGCTTCTTTGTACTTAATTACCTGATAAAACGCAGAAACTTTAAGGGTCAGTTGGCACTCTGCTACGGCATAATATACGGAATAGGTAGATTTTTAATAGAGGGCATTCGTACCGACAGCCTAATGCTTGGCTCTTTAAGGGTGTCACAGCTTTTATCAGCTCTTATTGTAGTTGCTTGTATCACAGTGTATATTATCATCTATCGTCGTACAAGAGAAAAAGTGGATACCGAGAGCTACACAAGTGTTTTCCACGGCGATAAGGTCGACGATATAACCCTTAGCCTTTCTGACGTACAAGAATTAGAGCAAGAGGAAATCGAGGAGGAGCAAGAGAATGGATAAAATAATTGACGGAAAAGCAGTTTCAGCAGCAGTTAAGGAACGTGTAGCAAGCGAGGTTGCAAAGCTTAAAGAACAAGGCGTAACTACAGGCCTTGCAGTAATAATTGTTGGTGAGGACCCTGCCTCCAAAGTTTATGTAAGGAACAAGGAAAAGGCATGCGAATTCTGTAATATGTATAGCGAAAAAATAGCACTACCCGAAGACACCACCCAAGGAGAGCTTTTGGATATAATAGATAAACTTAATAACAGAAAAGACATTAACGGCATACTCTGTCAGTTGCCTTTACCTCGTCACATCAACGAGGAAGCGGTAATTAATGCTATTTCCCCCGAAAAAGATGTAGACGCTTTTCACCCACAAAACGTTGGCAAAATTATGATTGGTGACTACGACTTTTTACCCTGTACCCCTGCGGGCGTAATGGAGCTTTTGCGCGCAAAGGATATAGAAATTTCTGGCAAACACTGTGTAATAATAGGCCGTTCTAACATAGTTGGCAAGCCTATGTCAATGCTGATGCTACACGCTAACGCCACAGTTACGGTTTGCCACAGCAAAACTCAAAACCTAAAAGAGATAGTAAAGAAAGCTGATATCATAGTAGCGGCGGTTGGCAGACCTAAGTTTGTTACTGCCGATATGGTAAAGCAGGGCGCTGTTGTAATAGACGTGGGTATTAATCGCACCGACGAGGGACTTTGTGGCGACGTAGATTTCGAGGCGGTTAAGGAAAAAGCTGCTGCTATTACACCCGTTCCCGGCGGCGTAGGACCAATGACCATTGCAATGCTTATGCAAAACACCCTTACCGCAGCAAAAAGGCAAAATAATATAGATTAGAGTGAAATTAAATGAAATTAAAAAATAAGCTTATAATCGCAATTATAGTAGCTATATTTATTGGCTTTGCGGCTCTTGTGGCAATACATATTTTTAGGATAGACGAGAACCCAACAATTAAATATCCCAAGGGCTTTACGGTTATTACCACCGACACCGCTTACGATAACGAAGAATTTATTGAAGCACTTGGCTACAGTGTAGAGTCGTTTTCTAATCACTTGGAGCAAAACGGCATAATTTCGTTTGCGGCAAATAAGGACAATAGCAGTCAGTTTACCTTGTCCCAAAGAACAACCGATTTATCGACTCAGATTTATGATATAAGTGAGGCTACCGATAAAGAGCTTAAAAGCATAGCAAAAGCGCTTATAAAAGAGGGCTTTAGCGGTACTTGGAGAATAGATGGCAGAACATTTTTAGAGGTTACAACAAAGGTCCAAAACGGTAAGAATAGCTACTGCTCGGTGCAATATATCACCATTGTTGGCGGTAAATACTATTCTCTTAACTACTATGGCGCAAAGCCCACGCTGACCGATGCCGACAAGTCTGTAATCGAAAAAACTATAACCAACCTTAAAATTAAAGACGAGGGCGGAATAGCAGGCTCCTTAGTAAGCGCAGATACGGGGCGTATATTCTATATAATTCTTGTGGCTTTAGTAGGGCTTACGGGCATAGTGTTTGTAATACTTTTAAGCGCATCACTTATCCGCGATTACATAAAAAAGCGCCGTAGCGAAGAAGACGGAAGCTTTCGCATAAAAAGGCGTAAATAAGGCGGAAAGTGAAATGGAAATACCGCAAAAAATTAAAGAATTATTTAACGAAATAGAGGGGCAGTACCCCATAAAAGAATTAAAAACGGCAGCGGCTACTTTAAGTGCTGAGTATCGAGAAAGGGAACGCAATGGCAAAACCTTTGTTGACAGCAACTTAGTTGCGGTGGCATATATACTTTCGCGTATGCCTGCAACCTGTGGCGCGGTAGATACGGCTTTGGGTGAAGGTTTGCGCCATTATAAGAAGGATATAAAAACGGTGCTTGATATTGGCGCAGGCACGGGTGCTACGGCTGTTGCAATAGCTAAGCATTTGAAAACTGATAGCATAACTCTAATAGAAAGGCAACCCGAAATGCTAAACCTTGGCAAAAGGGTAACCGAAGCTTTAGACGTTACGGCAGAGTGGAAGCTTGCCGATGCCGCAGAACTGCCAAATGACAGCTACGATTTGGTAGTTACCTCGTATATGATAAACGAACTACCTAAAGAAAAATTAGAAGAATACGTAAGTCTAATGTGGCAACGCACCAAGGGGTTATTACTAATTGTTGATAACGGTACACCAAAAGGCTTTGCTACAGTAAAATCGGCGGCAGAGGTGTTAAAGCGGCTCGGCGGAAATGTTATTGCGCCCTGCCCGAGAGTTGATAGTTGTCCGTTGCCCGCAGACGATTGGTGCCACTTTACCGCACGTATATCGCGCAGTAAAATACACAAAGCTTTAAAGGGTGGCGACGCACCGTATGAGGACGAAAAGTTTAGTTATATCGCAGTTGCAAGGGACGAGTATGAGCCTTGCGACGCGCGTGTTTTAAGGCACCCTAAAAAAGAATCAGGCAAAATAACCTTACAGCTTTGTACCAAAAACGGCATAGAAACAAGGCTTGTAACCAAGCGCGATAAGGCGCAGTTCAAAATAGCGCGAAGCTTAAACGCAGGTAACGAATTTTAATTAAGAAAGGAAGGGTAAAAATGGTACTGATAATTGCAGAAAAGCCAAGCCTTGCGCGTAACATTGCCGCAGGTATAGGCAACTTTTCAAAAAAGGCAGGCTATCTTGAGGGTAACGGTTATATAATTACCTGGGCGTTCGGTCACCTTTTTTCCCTTTGTGATATAGAAGACTACACAGGAGTAGTAAACGGCGGCAGATGGAGTATGGAAAATCTGCCCTGTTTTCCTCATACATTTAAATTTAAGCTAAGGGCAGGTAATAATGGCGAGGCAGACGAGGGTGTGTCGCGTCAGTTCAAAGTAATCGAAAACCTTTGCAATCGCGACGACGTAACCGAAATTGTAAACGCGGGCGACGCCGATCGCGAGGGCGAAATTATAATCAGGCTTTGCATAGAAAATGCGCTTAAAAGCAACAAACCGCAAAAACGCTTGTGGCTTCCCGACCAAACACCGCAGACCGTAAAAAAGGCGCTAACCGAAATGAAAAGTGCCGATGAGTATGAAAATCTTGCGGGTGAGGGGTATGCTCGAACCTATATAGATTGGCTTTACGGGGTAAACCTTACAAGGTATGCCACTTTAAAAACGGGCGTGCTTTTGCGCGTGGGCAGGGTTATTGTGCCTATAGTTAAGGCTATTTACGATAGGGATATGGCTATCCGCAATTTCAAACCCGAAATTTACTATTCACCGTCAAGCGCCGAGGAAACTGGCGGCGAGGTAATAGAGCTACAGTCTAAACAAAAATTCCCAAAAGAAAAAAAGGCGGCGGGTGAGGCTCTGTGTCGGCAGTATAACGAAACAGAAGCCAAAGTCGCCGACGTTAAAACAAAAAAGGATACGCTAAAACCGGGCAAGCTTTTTTCACTTTCAAAGCTACAAAATCTGCTTGGTAAAAAATATAAAATGCCAATGGACCAAAGCTTGAAAGTAGTGCAAAAACTTTACGAGGAGGGCTATGTAACCTATCCGCGTACCAACTCTGAATACTTGGCAACGGCAGAAAAACAAAAAATTGCAGACATAATAAAAAACGTTGCCGCCATTGGTTACCCTGTAAAGTTCAAAGACAGTAAAACCATTTTCGACGATAAGAAAATTGAGTCGCACTCGGCATTAACACCAACCTATAAAATTCCCGACAAAGCTAAATTATCAGAAGACGAGATGCGTGTATATAGCACCATTATGCGCCGCTTTGTTGCGGTTTTTTGCAGTGAGGAATGTGTTGCGCAAAAAACCGAAATTAAAATTAAACTTGGCGAGCTTGAGGAGTTTACCTTAAAGGGTACAGTTATACTCGAAAAGGGTTGGACCAAGTACGACGAGTATACCCAAAAGGATAAAATTTTACCAAAGCTTAGTATAGGTGATAAGGTAAACCATAACTTTGCTTTAAAGGAAAAGGAAACCACACCGCCTAAGCACTACACAATAGAAACCCTTAACAACTACCTTAAAAATCCCTTTAAAGAGGAAAAGGCGGGCAACGTTGAGGGCATACCCGACGACTACGATGATACCGAGGATTACCGCGCAATGTTCGAGGGCTTAGAGCTTGGCACCGAGGCAACGAGAACGGGTATCATAGATAACGCAAGAAAGAGCAAATACATAGAGCTTAAAAAGGACGTTTACCACATTCTGCCCGATGGCGAGTATCTCATAGAACAGCTTTCGCGTATGCAAATTAGTATGGATAAATACAAAACAAGTACGGTGGGCAGAGGTCTTAAAAAGGTGTTTCGTGGTGAAATCTCGGTTGATAATTGCGTAGATTTAGCCAAGCGCGAGGTAGCCGAGGTCTTTTCTAAAAAAAGCACAAGCATAGAGGAGGACACCGATAGCGGCTTTTACGGTGATACTGTTGGCGAGTGTCCAATATGTAAAAGCCCCGTGCTAAAAGGTAGGTACGGCTACGGATGTAGCGGATACCGTGAAGGCTGTAAGTTTAAGATTAGCGGCTTTATTTGCGGTAGGGTTATATCAATAGCAAACGCGCGTCTGCTTTTAAGCGAGGGCAAGACCTCAAAAATAAAAGGCTTCATTTCTAAAAACGGTAAGCCTTTCGATGCGGCACTAAAATTAGAGAACGGAAAAGCAGAATTCGATTTTAGTTAAGTAATCAATTTTGGGGCTTCATTTGCGTTTTAAAAAAGCATAGTTTCATTTTTACTTTGTCTAAATGCTCGTCAATCCACAAAGGATTAACTGTGCTTTAAACTTTGTAAAAATAAAACTCTGCACTTTTTAAAATCTGCGACCTTAAAGTAATACTTTAAGGCGTAATAAAGCCACAAAACCGATTACCTCAGCTGTTTGTGGGAAAATTTAAATTTAAGGAATACTATTATGAAAAATACCACACTTTGCTATATAGAAAAGGGCGGTAAGTATCTGATGATGCACCGCATAAAAAAACAGAACGACCTAAATCACGATAAATGGGTTGGCATTGGCGGTAAGTTTTTAGAGAATGAGAGCCCCGAGGAATGTTTATTACGCGAGTGTAAAGAGGAAACGGGACTAACCCTAACCCGCTATAAATACTGCGGCATAGTTACCTTTGTTTCGGACACTTGGGAAGGCGAGTATATGCACCTGTATTTAGGCTACGATTATAAAGGCGAGTTAAAGACGTGTGATGAGGGTAATTTAGAGTGGATACCGAAAACTGCGGTACAAGACCTACCAATTTGGGAGGGCGACAAAATATTTTTTAGGCTTATAGAAAAGCCCGATACACCCTTCTTTTCGCTTAAATTAGAGTACAAGGGCGACACGCTTGTATCTGCAATACTTAACGGAAAAGCCTTGGAGGAATTTTAATGAAAATTTGTGTATACGGCGCGGCAAGTAAGGATTTAGCGCCCGATTTTATAAAGAAAACCGAAGACTTAGGCTTTAAAATGGCTAAAAGAGGGCACGCGCTTGTTTTCGGTGGCGGCGGAAACGGAATGATGGGTGCTGTAGCTAAAGGCGCCCATAAAGGCGGCGGCGAAATAATTGGTATTGCACCACGCTTTTTTAATGCAGACGGCGTGTTTTTTAGCGGCTGTACCGAGTTTCATAGCACCGACACAATGCGCCAACGCAAACAGCTTATGGAGGATATGTCGGATGCCTTTATCGTTACCCCCGGTGGCATTGGTACTTTCGACGAGTTTTTCGAAATTTTAACTCTGCGTTCACTCGGTAGGCATACAAAGGCAATAGCGGTATATAATATAAACGGATACTATAACGCATTAGAGCAGTTGCTTGACACCGCAGTAGAAGGTGGATTTATGAAGCCACAGGTAAAAGAGCTTATCGGCTTTTTCGACGACCCCGACAAACTGCTCGATTATATCGAAAACTACAAGGGCGAAACCGTAACAGCCTTTGATATGAAGAATATAGGGCAATAAGAGCCGAACTAAACACGGTTCCACTCGTCGCTTTTTCCTGTTTTGCTTGTGTTTATTTTTGCAAGGCACAAAGCCTTACTGCAAATTTCACACTTCGCCCCTCGAAAAATTCGACTGAGAGGAACTCTGTGACCTGATAAATAGTATTTATCAGGCGTGATGAGTCCAACTCTTATTGCCCTTGAGAGAATATAAACGTTTATTTAATATGGAGTGACACTGATGGACAGTAACAGACTTTTAAGCTTTGCCAAGCTTATTGTGAAAAAAGGCATTAATTTAAAAGAGGGGCAAGATGTGGTTATCCGCGCCGACCTTGACCAGCCCGAGTTTGTAAAAACGCTTGTAGAAATAGCATACAAAGAGGGCGCAAGAAAGGTAGAGGTAGAGTGGGATTATCAGCCTTTGACCGCCTTGCATATCAATAACAGAAGCAAAGAAACCCTACAAACAGTAGAGGAGTGGGAGGTGCAAAAGCTCTCGCACAGGCGCGACACCTTGCCGTGTATGATATATCTACTCTCAGAAGACCCCGACGGGCTCAAAGGAATAGACCGCGAAAAGCACGCATTAAGCGTGCAGGCGCGCTATAAAAAGCTAAAGGCAATACGCGACGATATGGATAATAAATATCAGTGGTGTATAGCCGCAGTCCCCGGTGAAAAATGGGCTAAAAAGATGTTCCCCGAGTGTAATAGCGCTGAGGCGGTAGAACGCTTGTGGCAGGCTATTTTGGATACCTCGCGCGTTGATGCAGACCCTCTTGCCGCGTGGGATAATCATAATAAAGAGCTTAAAAAAAGGTGCGATTACCTTAATTCGTTAGGTATAGAAAAACTGCATTATACCGATAAAAACGGCACCGATTTAATTGTAGGCTTAATGAACAACGCGCTGTTTTTGGGCGGTGGCGAGTACACACTTTCGGGCAATTTCTTTAACCCCAACATTCCGTCAGAGGAGGTTTTCATAACCCCAAAACGAGGCGAAGCAGAGGGCGTTGTCTATTCCTCGCGTCCGCTTTGTTACCGTGGTGAGCTTATAGAGGATTTTTATATTAAATTTAGAAACGGTAGGGCAGTAGAGTGGCAGGCAAAAAAGAACAACGAGCTTTTAACCACACTTATTAATATGGACGAGGGCTCACATTATCTTGGTGAGTGCGCCTTGGTGCCACACAATTCACCCATCAGCAATAGCGGACTGCTCTTTTTTAACACCTTGTTCGATGAAAACGCCGCTTGTCACCTAGCTTTAGGCGAGGGCTTTTCAAACTGCATTAAGGATTACGAAAAGTACACCTTAGAAGAGTGCAGAAAAATGGGAGTAAACGAATCAATGATACACGAGGACTTTATGATAGGCACTGCTTCGCTTAATATCACAGCCATCTTAAAAGACGGCAGCAAGGTTCAAATCTTTAAAGACGGCAACTGGGCATAAAACTTAAATAAAACTCAAAAATCCCGACCTAAGTATAGGTGGGGATTTTTATTTAACATTCCTCTATGTTTTCTCGTTTAAATACATCTGAATCAAAAAAGTCTTGGAGACCTATTTCTAATCCGTCACAAATTTCGTATATTATTCTAAGTTTCATACTTGGGTAAGAACACTTCATAATCGTGCTTAGTGTTGACTGTGGAACGCCTGTTTTTAAATATAATTGATATTGTGATATCTCGCGTTCTTTACAAAGCTCTTTTATTCTGTATGCAACCGCTTCATTCAGTTTCATTGTTATCACCTTATAATTCATTTACTCGATAATTCTATAAATTAGTATAGGTAAATATAATTTCAAAATACTTCGCGTACTTGATATTTTAAACAATTTGTGCTAAAATTTATTAGAGGTGATACGATGTTCCAATTACTTTGCGAAAATGAATTTTGCATATACCAGCGGCATGGAAAATGTATTTTGGATTGCATACAGCTTGATACACAAGGCAATTGCACAGATTGTATATATATTAATGTTACGGAAGATGCTCTCAACAGTCTAAAAGAAAAACTTTTAAATAACCTGTAGTGTTTGGCACACAATTTTTCTACTTGTAATGATATAAGACAAAACTACCCAAAGAAGAGTAACCAAACCTCTATGGAGTGTGTCTCTTTTTGGGTAGTAATTTTTATTCAGTGATATTCTTTGCTTCGCAAAGAGTGATATGATTGCTACTCGCAATCGTGATATTAAAACCTAACGGTTTTAGTGATATTTTATTCGCCTCAAACTGCCGAAGGCAATATCACTTGGACTTTAGTCCAAATATCACTGCAAAGCAATATAACTCGCCTTGGCGAATAAAACTGCCCAAGTGTACTTAAGAACACTTGGGCTATAGGTGGGGATTTTTAATTTAGAACAAATCCTTTAACTTATCGAAAAAGTTTTTGCGCTTTTTATAGTTTTTCTCGTCGGTTTTCTCGTCGAACTTTTTAAGCAGTTCTTTCTGCTCTTTTGTAAGGTCGCGAGGCACCTCTAAAACGATTTTAACGTACTGGTCGCCGTAGCCCGAATAGTTAAGGCGCTTGATACCCTTGCCCTTAAGCTTAAAGTCGTCGCCAGGCTGTGTGCCCTCGTGAATGGTAAACTAACCTTACCGTCAAGGGTTGGCACTGTTATCTCGGCGCCCAAGGCAGCTTGTGCAAAGGTTACGGGGATTTCGCAGAACACGTCAAAGCCTCTGCGCTCGAAAATCGGGTGTGGACGAACGTTTACGTGAATGCCTAAGTCGCCCGAAGGTCCGCCGTTTACACCTGCATCACCGCCGCCGCGAACGTTAATAATCTGTCCATCGTCGATACCTGCGGGGATATCAATGGTGCGCTCGGTAGTGCGTCTTACTCTACCTTTGCCTGCACAACTGCGGCAAGGCTTATCGATAATCTTACCGCTTCCGCGACACTTGTCGCAAACGCGTGCGGTCTGCATAGTACCAAAAGGCGTGTTCTGTGTAACCCTAACCTGACCCGAGCCGTGACAAGCGGGGCAAGAAGTGGGTGTACTGCCTTTTTCAGCACCAC
Source organism: Acutalibacteraceae bacterium (assembly GCA_045594795.1). GTDB lineage: Bacteria > Bacillota > Clostridia > Oscillospirales > Acutalibacteraceae > UMGS1532. Next base: position 9,824 of record JAZNZF010000036.1, read on the forward strand.
TTCCGCCACAGTCGGAACAGGTATCAATTTTAGTTACATTAATCTTTTTAGTGCAGCCTTTTGCTGCCTCCTCGAAGGAGAGGTTCACAGTAGCTGAGGTGTCATTTCCGCGCCTTGGCGCATTAGGATTAGACCTACTACCGCCACCAAAGCCACCACCGAAGAAGGAGCTGAATATATCACCTAAGTCACCAAAATCACCAAAGCCGCCGAAACCGCCACCACCGTAGCCGCCGCCGGCATTATAGTTGGGGTCAACACCTGCGTGACCGAATTGGTCATATCTTGCACGCTTTGCCGAATCGGAAAGCACCTCGTATGCTTCACCAGCCTCTTTGAATTTAGCCTCGGCTTCCGCGTCTCCAGGGTGCAAGTCGGGGTGATATTTCTTTGCGGCTTTTCTATATGCTTTTTTTATTTCGTCGTCACTGGCGCCTCTGTCAACTCCAAGCACCTCGTAAAAATCTTTTTTATCAGCCAAAATGTACGCTCCTCATATACCCTATATGTATGCAGAGCGGAAGACCGCTCTGCAAAACTTCAAAATTATTTATTATCGTCGGCGTCTTTAAAGTCTGCCTCGTATACGTTGGGGTCACCCTGTGGTTGACCCTCGGCACCTGCAGCGCCTTGAGCCTCGGCCGAAGCCTTGTAAATCTTTTCGCTAACTGCATAAACAGTCTTCTGTAATTCTTCTTGTTTTTGCTTAATAGCCTCGATATCTTCGCCCTTGAGTGCTTCTTTAAGAGCTTCAACACCGCTGTTGATATTTGCTTTTTCCTCGTCGGAAAGCTTGTCACCAAAGTCGGCTACAGTTTTCTCGGTAGTGTAAATCATCTGGTCAGCAGCGTTGCGAATGTCGATATCCTCGCGGCGCTTTTTGTCCTCAGCAGCATACTGCTCAGCCTCTTTAACAGCCTTGTCAATATCCTCTTTAGACATATTTGTGTTAGAGGTAATGGTGATAGACTGCTCTTTGCCAGTGCCAAGGTCTTTAGCCGAAACGTGAACAATACCGTTAGCATCTATATCAAAGGTAACTTCAATTTGTGGGATGCCGCGAGGTGCAGGAGCAATACCGTCAAGCTTGAACACACCAAGGGTTTTGTTATCCTTAGCGAACTCTCTTTCGCCCTGTAAAACGTGTACCTCAACAGAGGTCTGACCGTCAGCAGCGGTAGAGAAAATCTGGCTTTTCTTGGTAGGAATGGTGGTGTTACGGTCGATAACCTTTGTGCTTACGCCACCCATAGTTTCAATACCAAGTGAAAGTGGTGTAACGTCTAAAAGAAGTAGACCCTTAACGTCGCCGCCTAAAACACCGCCTTGAATAGCAGCACCGATAGCAACGCACTCGTCTGGGTTAATGCCTTTGAATGGGTCACGGCCGATAAAGCTCTTAACTGCCTCTTGAACGGCAGGAATACGTGAAGAACCACCAACCATAAGAACCTTGTTGATATCGTCTTTAGAAAGACCCGAGTCGGAAAGTGCCTGACGAACAGGACCCATTGTAGCCTCAACCAAATCAGCAGTAAGCTCGTTGAACTTAGCTCTGGTAAGTGTGGTTTCAAAGTGCTTAGGACCGTTAGCGTCTGCGGTAATAAAGGGAAGATTGATGTCAGCGGTAGTCATACCACTAAGGTCAATTTTTGCCTTTTCTGCAGCCTCTTTAATTCTTTGCATAGCCATTTTGTCTGTGCTTAAATCGATGCCGTTTTCTGCTTTAAAGCCTGCAACAATCCAGTCCATAACGCGCTGGTCAAAGTCGTCACCGCCAAGACGGTTGTTACCTGCAGTAGCTAAAACCTCTTGAACACCGTCACCCATTTCGATAATCGAAACGTCAAAGGTACCGCCGCCAAGGTCGTAAACCATAACCTTCTGGTCGTCCTCCTTGTCAACGCTGTATGCAAGAGCAGCAGCAGTAGGTTCGTTGATAATTCTCTTTACGTCAAGACCTGCAATTTTACCTGCGTCCTTAGTAGCTTGGCGCTGTGCGTCGGTGAAATATGCGGGAACTGTAATAACTGCCTCGGTTACAGGTGCGCCGATATAAGCCTCAGCGTCAGCCTTTAGTTTTTGAAGAATAATAGCCGAAATTTCTTGTGGGGTGTACTTTTTGCCGTCGATTTCAACGGTGTGATTTGTACCCATTTCGCGTTTTATTGAGCTGATAGTTCTGTCAGGGTTGGTGATAGCCTGACGCTTTGCAACCTGACCAACCATTCTTTCGCCTGTCTTAGAAAAAGCAACTATAGATGGGGTTGTTCTGCCGCCTTCAGCGTTAGCAATAACAACCGGCTCGCCGCCTTCTATAACAGAAACGCAAGAGTTTGTAGTTCCTAAGTCAATACCAATAATTTTTCCCATGATAATTTCCTCCAATTTATAATAATGTAATTTATTGATTAGTTTGCAACCTGAACCATAGCAGGTCGTATAACAGTATCACCAATTTTGTAGCCCTTTTGCAAGGTTTTAACTATTGTGTTTTCGCCGACGCTCTCGTCGTCTATATGCAAAACTGCTTGATGGAAGGCAGGGTCGAACTCCTTGCCCTCGTCATCTATTTCCGAAAGCCCTAACTTTACCATAACCTCGGTAAGCTGTTTTGAAATTAGCTCAATTCCTTTTTGAAAGTCCTCACCGCTCGGGTCGGCGTCGAGCGCTCTGCCAAAGTTATCGAGAACAGGCAAAAAGGTCTTTAAAATGTCAGCCTTCATAAATTCAAGTGATGCGTATTTTTCGCGTTCGGTACGCTTTTTGTAGTTGTCAAACTCTGCTGCCGTGCGAAGCGCTAAATCTTTTTGTTTTTCAAGCTCATTTTGTAGTTTTTCAAGCTCGTCGTCTTCTATCGAAACGTCAACCTCTTTTGTTTCGGCCTCGGTTTCGGCGGCTTTCTTTTCATTCTTGGTTTCTTTTGCCATTTTTAATCCTCCATATCGCGCATCGCCTTGGTCAATAGTGTGCCTAAGCGTTTTGCAAAGTATTCTATACTTGGTATAAGCTGCTCATAAGCTATTCTTGCGGGCCCTAACACACCTATTCTTCCAAGTTCGCGTTGACCTGTGTTGAATTTTGCAACCACCATACAACATGGCTCGGACGAAGTGTCGGGACTGTATTCGTCGCTGAACATTACTTCTACAGGTTCGTTCATTCTCGATATCAGCGAAAGCACAGTTTCTTTTTCTGAAATAAGCTCACCAAGTCTTGCGGTCGCAGGCTGCCTGTATCCCGAAAACAAGTTGGCTTCACCGCGAAAGATAAGCTGTGGCTCAAACATCTCGGCAATAATTTCAAACATTGTCGAAAGTAGCGGCATTATTGAAAGACTGTAGTCACCAAGACGTGCAACTATCGATTGCAAATACGCGCGGTTAAGCTCGTATAACCTGTGCCCGATAATACATGCTTTACAGATGTTGCTGTATACCGAAAGCAGTGCCTCGTCGACAACACAATCACTAAGAACTATGCGGCTGCGCGCCACACCGTCGGTAGATATAACCACCATTAGCAAGGTGCGTTTACCCATTGGTATAAGTCGTACACGCTTTATCTTTGCGCTGTCATTAGCAAGTATTGCCGAAAAAGCAGGCAACCCCGTAAGGTCAGAAAGCCGTTCGGTTGCAAGCGCTGGCATCTGCTCGGGAGTGTGGGATATTGATTGTAGCATAGAATCAATTGCAATCTTAATTTCAGGGGAAGGAGCCGAACTTGCCATAAGGTCAGATACGTATAATTGGTAACCTCTGCTTGTCGGTATTCTACCTGCCGATGTGTGTGGCTGATTTAAAAAGCCCATCTGGCAAAGGTCACTCATTTCGTTTCTAAGCGTGGCAGAGGATACTCCGATATCAAGTAATTCGCACAATGCCTTTGAGCCAACAGGCTCGCCACTTAAAATGTAGCTATCAATAATAGCAGCAAGTATAGCGCGTTTCCTTGGCGTAAGCTCCATAAACCACACCCCTTTTGGTTTTAGCACTCTCAAGTGCCGAGTGCTAACTATCTATATTATAACCCATTTTTCTCGGTTGTCAATAGGTTTTTTGTTAAAATTTTGTAAATACGTTTGACTTTCTCTGACTTTCGGTTTGGTTTTTTACTTAAAACCCCCATTGGCATACCTATATATAATACGCACGCGCACCCGCGCGTAAGAAGTGCAAAAATTATTTTCTACATTCAGTTAGTAATTTTGCATAAAATACCAAAAATTGTCACACAATATATCGTGCCACAATCCCCGCTAAACACTATTTATTGATACCCAAAAAAAGTTTTTAAAAAAATGAAAAAAAGTGTTGACAATGGGTTTAAAAAGTGGTAATATAATCAAGCTGACCCTATGGGGCGGCGGACAAATGGACCTTGAAAATTAAACAACGATAAAGAAGAAAAGGACCCGACAAATTCTTGATTTAGTAATTCAGGA
>JAZNZF010000037.1:0-12623 GCA_045594795.1 Acutalibacteraceae bacterium
AAAATATGCCCATTTGTGCAAAATGAACATATTTTATAAGCATACATTTAACTGCCCGAATATTTAATTTTAAAAATTTACGCCTTCATTCTTAAAAGCGAGCCGTTTTTAACAGCCCTATTGCAAGGAATTTTAACCAAACTCATTGGTCGTGGTGCAGACTCAACCGCTTCACCCGATTGCTCAATAATTTTTTCAACCTTAAACTTGAACGGAACAGCCCTTGGCTCAAGACAATCAAGCTCACATCCGACAACAAATTTATTTTTCACCCTAACTAACAAGCACCCGTCCTCGTAGCCCTCTACAATAGCAGCGACAGAGTAATCGCGAACATAACCCGCATTCTCATAGGTTTGTGAATTTTGGGGTTTGCCAAGATAAAAGCCTGTGGAATAGTTACGGTGGCTGATTTTATTTAGTTCTTCGGTAACCCAAGTAGGAGTTGTATATCCGTCCGGGTCTGCTAAAAATGTATCTATTGCGCCGCGATATGCGTTTGTGGTTACCGCGGTATAGTAATGCGACTTTGCCCTACCCTCAATTTTAAAGCTTGTTATTCCGCTTGCAACCATTTGAGGTATATGGTCAACCATACACAAGTCGTTTGCATTCAGTATATACGTACCTTTGTCGGTTTCGGTTATATCAAAATACTGACCTGGTCTTTTCTCTTCCATTAAGGAATAACTCCAACGGCAAGGCTGTGCACAGTCGCCACGATTAGCGTCGCGCCCTGTCATATAGCTTGATAGCAAGCACCGAGCAGAAAATGAAACACACATAGCGCCGTGGGTAAAAGCCTCAATTTCTAAATCAGCGGGGGTTTTCGCGCGAATTTCGGCAATTTCCTCAAGACTAAGCTCTCTTGCTACGACTATGCGGTTAGCGCCTAAGTTATGAAACGCACGTGCAGTTTCGTAATTAACAATTCCCGACTGCACAGAAATATGCAGTGATACCTTTGGTGCGTATTTTTTTATTAACTCCATTGTGCCAAGGTCGGAGGCAATTATGGCATCTACTCCCAATTCCGCCAATGCTGAAATATAATTTGGCAGCCGTGCCATTTCGGCATTATGCGGTAACGTATTGCAAGTAACATAAACCTTTACGTTTTTAGAATGGGCGTATTCTATGCCTTTTTTCATATCTTCCAAATTAAAGTTTGAAGCAGCCGTTCTCATCCCAAACTCTTCACCCGCAAGATATACAGCATCGGCGCCGTAATCAACAGCCGCATATAATCGGCTCAAGTCCCCCGCAGGACAAAGCAACTCGGGTCGGTTCAATATAATTGACATACGATTTAATCCTCTCCCCATTTGCCTTGTAACTGCAACGAATATATGGTTTGGTTATGTTCGTCTAAGGTTTTAGTGTAATAAAATTTAAAATCGGTATCGGTTACGAAATAGAAATATACCTTCTCCATTTTTTTATCAGGGAACAATGCCGCATCAATAGCAGCAACACTTGGTGCACACAGCGGTCCGGGTGGCAAACCCTCAATTTTGTTTGTATCAAAATTACCGCTACCATAAGGGTATTCGGCAGTTGGTGATGAACCAAGCATTTTAGGCTGGTCACCCCAATGTTTTAAACGATTATAAAACACCGCCGAAACCTTAGGCATCTCGTCATAATAGCCGCTACATTCAAGCTCTATGATAGACGCCATAGTTGTTATATCGTGAATATTATAACCGAGCTCTTGAGCTCTTGCTTTATACTCGTCATTAAACTTAGCTTCAAAGTTCTGCAACATCTTATCTATAGCAAAGTGTGCGCCTTCTTGCGATTCCCAAACATAGAATTCATAGGTATCTGGGAATAAGTATCCTTCTAACCTATAATGCACCTTCATTTCAGGGATGTCTTTAATAAAGCTATATTTAAAATCGCCATGCTCTACTTCATTAATAAACTCAGCACGACTGCAAACCTTTTTCTCTTCTAAAAGTTTAGCTATGTCATCAATAGTTGCCATTTCGGGAATAGTTACCGTAACAGTTTCCATACTATAGCCTTCAACCGTGGTGAACTCAGCTATGATTCCGCTATAGCCAACATCGGTGTTAAATGTATGTGCACCTTTAGTAAATAGCTCGTAATAGCCTTTGGTATCTGCATAAAATTTAAATAAAAAAGGGAAACGAATTGCGCCCTTTTCTTTTAACTCGTTAGCAATTGCATCGAGTGATTCGTTCTCTTCAATAGTAACGGTTATTTTTTTAGAACCGCCGAGTCCCATATAATCAATTACACAAAAGATTCCGCCGATAGCAAGGGTTGCCGAAACTAACAGTATGCACGCAGCCCAAATAATTGTGCGAACAACTCCGCGCTTGTTCTTTTTGGACTTTGTTTTTTGGGGCTCTTCTTTTTTCTCAATGCCGCCATCATCAATAACAAAGCCGCTACCGATAACAAATTCATCGTTAACGTTTGGTGCTTCTGTAGGATTAACGTTTCGATTATCATCTTGTTGTGATGGTTTGTTAAAATTATCCATTATTATCCCCTTTCGTTTTTCTTACCTTATTTTCGGTTATAACGTACGAGCATCTATAATCGTATTTATTATGTAATACCTTAAAGTAAAAATCACTTTCATAACAAAGCATTACCGTTTTTGCCTTACTGCCATTTAAATATCTATCGTAATATCCCTTGCCATAACCTACCCTATAGCCAAAGATATCGGCCGCAAGAGCTGGCACAACCATTAAAGAGCATTCAGTAATATCAGCAAGGGGTAAATTATCCATAGGCTCCATAATGCCAAAGCTGCCTTCTTTAAGTTGTGCCGCCGAAGTAATGTATCTGAACTGCATTTTAGTACCGCTTAAACATTTTGGCACAGCAACCCTTTTGCCCTGCTTTAGTGCGTTTTCAATAACTCCAAAAGTATCAATTTCCGAAGATTTTGATACGTACACAAACAATGTTTTCGCTTCTTTGTAACAATCTAAGTTAATAAGATTATTTAAAATTTTTAATTCTTTTTCTTGCTTGATTTCTCGGCACAGGCTTTTGCGAAAGTCCTTAGCTTTAATCCGTGCCTGTTTTTTTGTTATAAAAATTAAATGCATTGCATTGTTTTCCTTAAGTTATCCGCCAAACCTTTATCTTTTATAAACTCTACAATTTTAAATCCGAATTCAAGACTTACACCTGCGCCCTTAGCGGTAATAACATTAGCATCACCTACAACACCAAATTCAATAATTTCTGCACCCTTAAGCTCACTTTCAAAGCCAGGAAAACAGGTTGCCTTTTTGCCAACTAATATTCCTAAATGTCCAAGGATTAATGGGGCTGCGCAAATGGCTGCAACTAATAAATTATTATTAGCGGCATACTTTACACATTCGATTACAGTATCATTCTTTTCAAGGTTAGTAGTCCCTGGCATTCCACCGGGTAAAACAACACCCGAAACATCAGAAACAGAAATTTCATCAATACCCAAATCAGCAAAAACACTAATACCGTGACTGCCAATTACAGTACACCCTGTTACACCAACCGTTTTAACTTCTATTTCAGCTCTACGCAATACATCGAGTGTAGCCAATGCTTCGGTTTCTTCAAACCCATCAGCTAAAAACATATAAATCATATTATTCTCCCTTAATTATATTAAGCGAAATATTAAATATCTCGTCTGATATATCCTCAATGGAACGAATTTTTCCGTTCTTTACACAGTCAACTACCTTCCAACCGTAATTTTCTGATGCAAATTGTGCGGCTTCGCGACAAAGGGCTTGATATTCTCTGTCTTTTTCGTGTATATCCATTTTTTGAGGGTCGCCCTCGTAACGCTTCATTAAAAGTGTTTCGGCGTACTCTTGTGGCATATTAAGGTAAATGACCGCGTCGGGTTTAGGAATTGACATTTTGGTATATTCAAAATCAAAAAGCCAGTTTGAGAACTCACGCCATTCATTCTTAGGTAATTTAGAACATTGATGGACAAGATTCGAGGTAACATACCTACCGCAAATAATAGGATTGCCTATCTTGTAATCCTTTTCCCAATCCTCTTTAAAGCTTGCAAATCTATCAACGGCATACAAAGTAGAAGCAGCAAAGGCATTTACATCACCAGGCTTTTTACCAAAGTTACCGTTAAGATACATTTTTACGGGCTGACAAGCGGGCGAGGAATAATTAGGGAAAGGTATATTTCTACAGTTAATACCGCTTTCCTTTAATCGTTTTACAAGTAGTTCAAGTTGAGTTGATTTACCGCAACCATCAAGACCCTCTATAACAATTAGCTTACCCACATAATTCACCTACAATTTAATTTTAAATTAATTACCGAAACTTTGTCACAATACTTAACTTAATTAACCGATATCCATTATACCAAAAAATATTGTTAATATCAACAAAAGGTTAATAAATATGACGATTTTTTAATAAATGCAAATTTATACTTTATTAATTTAAAATTATATGTTAATATATTATTTAGGAAAATAAACGGAGGAGACAAAATTATGGCACAAAACAAACATACACCCTTTGGCGATCTTGCTATTATTCCGCTTAAGGGTTGCGAAAAATTTGCCGAAAAGGTTGACTATTATCTTTTGCAATGGAGAGGAATGCCCGACGAGCACACCTACATTGTAAAGCCCGACTGCCCACGCTTTGGCACAGGCGAAGGTAAAGCAGTTTTAAAGCACACAGCCAGAGGTCTTGATGCTTACATAGTTGTTGATTGCTTTAACTACGGCGAAACCTACGAAATGTATGGACAGCAAGTACCAATGAGTCCTGACGACCATTTTCAAGATTTAAAAAGGGTTATATCTGCACTTGGCGGTAAAGCAAGAAGACTTACGGTTGTTATGCCAATGCTTTACGAAGGAAGACAGCATCGCAGAACTGCGCGTGAATCACTTGACTGCGCAATGGCCTTGCAGGAGATAGTGGCAATGGGCGTTTCTAACATTATTACCTTCGATGCACACGACCCAAGAATTGCAAACGCTATCCCACTTGGTGGCTTTGATAATGTTCAGGCAACCTACCAAATGATAAAGGCAATGCTTAAAACTGTGCCCGATATTAAATTAGACCGCGACCACGCAATGATTGTCTCCCCCGACGAAGGCGGTATGTCAAGGTGTATTTACTACTCCTCAGTTTTAGGCTTAGAGCTTGGTATGTTCTATAAGCGCCGCAATTATTCAAAAATTGTTAACGGTAGAAACCCTATTGAAGCACACGAATTCCTTGGTAATGATATCTCGGGCAAGGACGTAATTATTGTTGACGATATGATTGCTTCGGGCGACTCGATGCTTGATATCGCAACAAAGCTTAAAGGCATGGGTGCTAAGCGCATATTTATGTTCTCAACCTTCGGCCTTTTCACAAGCGGCTACGAGCAGTTTGATAAGTTCTATAAAGAGGGCTTAATTGATAAGGTGTTTACCACAAACCTTATTTACACAAGACCCGAGCAATTAGAGAAGGATTGGTACGTAAGCGTTGATATGTCCAAATACATAGCATACTTAGTTGATACACTTAACTATGATAATTCTATCAGTCAGCTTCTCAACCCCGTTGAAAGAATTAAGGCTATTATGCAAAAGTACAACCAAATCTAATAAAAATGCTGCTTTACTGTTATCGTAAAGCAGCATTTTTCTATTCTTTTATAAACTTGTAATCGTCGGCTTCATAACCGCAGATAACTCTATCTCCTTTTTTAATTGTTCCGTCAAGCATAAGTTCGCTAAGCTTATCCTCAATTTTGCTTTGTATAGCTCTACGAAGTGGTCTTGCACCGTACACATCGTCAAAGCCTGCTTTAGCAACAGCCTTAATGGCAGATTTATCAAACGAAATTGTAATACCCAAAGACTGTAGGCGTTGCTTTAGGGTATCAAGCATTTTTTCGGCGATGCTTAAAATGTTATCCTCGGTTAATTTATTAAATACAATAATATCGTCTACCCTGTTTAAAAATTCAGGCTTGAAAGTGCGGCGCAACTCTGACAACACCTCGTTCTTTGCTCTTTCGTCATCATCGGTGCTAACACTATCTGCAAAACCAAAGGCGGTGCGTTTTTCGGTAATAAACCTTGCACCAACATTAGAGGTCATAATAACTATAGTATTTTTAAAATTAACCTTTCTCCCCTGAGAATCGGTCAATACACCGTCATCTAAAATCTGTAGTAATACGTTAAATACGTCAGCATGCGCCTTTTCTATTTCATCGAAAAGTATAACAGAATACGGCTTTCTGCGCACAAGTTCGGTCAGCTGACCGCCCTCATCAAAACCAACGTATCCCGGGGGTGAGCCTATCATTTTAGAAACGGTATGCTGCTCCATATATTCAGACATATCCAGCCTTATCATAGCATTTTCATCACCGAACATAGCCTCAGCCAAAGCCTTACACAGCTCGGTTTTACCAACGCCCGTGGGACCTAAGAAAATAAACGAGCCAATGGGACGTTTTGGGTCTTTGAGTCCCACTCTGCCACGTCTTATAGCCTTTGATACAGCCGCCACTGCGACCTCTTGCCCTACTATTCTTGCGTGCAGTACTGACTCCATATTAAGAAGGCGTGCACTTTCTTCTTCGGTTAGCTGAGAAACAGGAACACCCGTCCAGTCAGAAACAATAGCCGCTATTTCCTCTTCGTTAACAATTCCTGAAACGTGGTTGTTTTTATCCTCCCACTCGCGTTTTGCGTCATTCAGTTCGTTTTGAAGCCTCTTTTCAGTATCACGTAGCTTTGCTGCCTGCTCAAACTGTTGTGAACGTATAGCCTCGTTTTTCTCCTCAGAAATACGTTTTATCTCTGCCTCTTTGTCCTTTAAATCGGATGGCGCGGTATACACCCTTAAGCGTACTCTCGAGGCTGCCTCGTCGATAAGGTCTATGGCCTTGTCGGGTAGGTATCTATCTGCAATATATCTCGAAGATAGTTTTACTGCGGCGCTTATTGCATCGTCTGTAATTCTTACCTTATGGTGCGCCTCGTACTTGTCACGCAACCCTTTTAATATTAGCTCTGCATCGGCAGGGGTTGGCTCGCCTACTGTCACGGGCTGAAAACGTCTTTCAAGCGCCGCATCCTTTTCAATGTTTTTTCGGTACTCGTCAAGTGTTGTTGCACCGATTAACTGCAAATCTCCCCTTGCAAGCGAAGGCTTTAGAATATTGGCAGCATCTGTAGAACCCTCTGCAGAGCCCGCGCCGATAAGGGTATGCACCTCGTCTATAAACAGTATAACATCGGTTGCGTTTTTAACCTCTTCTATAGCAGTTTTGATGCGTTCTTCAAAATCGCCTCGGTATTTAGTACCCGCCACCATACCGGTTAAATCGAGAGAAATAACCCTTTTGTTCTTTAAAATCTCGGGCGAATCGTCAGATACAATTTTCTGTGCCAGACCTTCAGCAATAGCAGTTTTACCAACGCCCGGCTCACCAATAAGACAAGGGTTGTTTTTAGTTCTTCTACAAAGGATTTGCACTACCCTTTCAATCTCTTTTGACCTACCAATAACGGGGTCAAGCTTGCCCTCTCGCGCCTCTTTAGTTAAATCTCTGCCAAACTTTTCAATAGTTGGGGTTGAGGTTTTTTCTTTTTTGTTTTGTTTTTGGTTAGAACGGCTTCGCGGTTCGCCATACGAGGTTTCTACTGCCTCGGTTAATATATTTTGCAGATTACCGCCAAGCTCAATTATAAACCTTGTTGCGTAGTTATCACTATCACTTAAAATGCCTATTAAAAGATGCTCGGTGCCAACGTAGGATTTCTGCTCGGCACCAGCTTCCCTAATAGCCGATTCAATTACACGCTTGGCGCGTGGGGTAAAATGGTCGGGCGTTAATAAGGTTGGGTTGCCTCTACCAATAGAACTCATAATAATTGCGGCAACATTTTCCTCGCTGATGCCGGCTTGTTTTAGAATCATAGCAGCGGCGCCAGAGCCCTCTTTTAAAAGGCCCAAAAGCAAATGCTCGCTACCAACATAGGTATGACCAAATCTGCCTGCAGTATCTATGGCGATATTGAGCGCCATATTTGCCTTTTCAGTAAAACCATTAAAATTATATTTCAATTAAATCACCTCAGCTAAAGGATTCAATTCTTTGATATCGTTCTTTAGTAATTATTTGGCTAACAATGGCAGCGAGGTTTCTTATAGCCTCGGCTTCTGTAATGCCCATAGTTATGCGGTTTGTAAGAGTATATAAAGAATTGTCCGTTTCGTTGTATTTTTCTAACTTAAGTCCGATCCGCGAAACCAACTCTAATATTTCACCAAGATCGCCACTTTTCTCCAATGCCGGCAGATGCAGTTTAACCAATGCCTTCATAGCCGTGCCTAAGTTACTAATATCACTAGACAAAAAACCAAGAGCATTATCAAATGCAAGCTTAAACTCGCCGCAGATAATGTTATCAATTTTAGAAATAACACCGTATGCATCTTCTAAAACGTTACCTTTATAGCTAACATTTACTTTAATATGGTCGTCACAGCAAAGCACTATACTTGTGCTTTTATCGTTTGAGATAAATGCCAATAGGTTCTTATTATTATTGGCAAAATTTTCTGTAATGATACCTTTTTGCAGTAACTTTTCTATCTCAGATTTTGGGGTTACACGAGTTATAATATTCCAGCTGTCTTTGTTTAAATTACCTTCCTTAAAAATAGCGGAGATAATCTCATCGGTAGCGGATGCTATTTGCACCTCGTCCATTTTATTTGGGAAGGGATAGTTATTTAGGTTGCGCGATACGGTAATATCGGTTGAAATTACAACGTCAGAATCGTTATATGAATTATTGTAGTACATATTACTTTTTCGCCTCTATTTCCTTAATTTTATCGCGCAGCTCGGCGGCACGTTCAAAGTTTTCGGTGTCTATCGCTTCTGCCATTTCACTTTTAAGCTTAGATATTAGGCTAGTATCGTAAAGGCGCGGCGCAGATGTTTGGGGTATTTTACCCGAATACATAGTTCTACCATGCACCCGCTTAATAGCGGTGCTAAGCTCTTTGTTAAATGTTTTGTAGCAGTCGGCACAACCCAAAAGACCCGAGGCTACAATCTCAGATAAGTTTGTTCCACAACTACTGCAAGCTCTATCTGTAGTGCCTGTGTTTTTGTCGGTAGAAAACAAATCGCCAAAAAGTGAGTTATTTAACTGCGATAAACCGTTAAGTGCCGCGCAGTATTCGCAAAGGTTAAGACTACTAACCTTACCATTTATAATAGATTTTATGTGAGTTGTTGCAATGTTTTTACCACATTTTTCGCATTTCATATAAAGCACCTACCTTAATTATAGTAACGCTAAAAACATTTGTTTTAGCATTGATGCGCGGACTCTACCGCGTAACTCTACCGGAATTTCTTTAAACACAGTACCGGAAAGCGCCGCTTCAATAATTGCCGCAGATTCAACCGAAATTAGCCCCGAATGTATGCAGTTTTCTATTATAATACGTGCGGTTGCGTTATCTATTTGGCTGCCCATTGAGTTAATAATATGCATTATTGCTGAGGATTTTGACAGCTGCACACGGGTGATTTTTACATATCCCCCACCACCGCGGCGGCTTTCTATAATATAGCCCTGCTCGGGTGTAAAACGTGAGGATAAAACGTAGTTAATTTGGCTTGGCACACAGCCGAAAGCCTCGGCTAATTCGTTGCGGCCTATTTCTGCTACGTTGTTTTCAGAGCTTTCTATCATTTCAATTATACGCTGGGTTATAATATCACTTAATCTCATTTTATCACTCCTGACCTTTTCTGACTTTTATTTTATCAGCAAAGTCAGAGAAAGTCAATATTGTTTTTAAGATTTAATAATTTCTTAATATTTTTTGTGGCAGTAACACTTTTTTGGTTTTGGCATAGTATGTTGTTGAAGGCAGGAAAGGAGGAAAACATATGTGTAATAACAATGGTTTTGGCGGCGGTTGCTGCTTATGGATTATCATAATCCTCATTCTACTCTGCTGCTGCGGTGGCTGCGGTAACAATGGCGGTTGCGGTAATAACTGCGGTTGCGATAATAATTGCTGCTGCTAATTTGTTTCCCGTGCTATAGTTAGCACAAAAAAGGGGCTGAAAGCATTTCGCTTTCAGCCCTAATTTTTATTTAATTACGCCCTTTTTGATAATTATGTTTGCGTAAATTGCGGATTCGCCTGTGGCGATAACTGCGTAGGCGGTCTTGGCGCGTTCGTAAAATGCGAAGCGTTCAATTTGACCCATTTTTACGTTATCACCCTCGGCATCAGTAAGTATCTGCTTATACTCGTCCCAGATGGGTGTAGGTAAATCTTTATCGCTTTCGGTTAGCTGCATTAGCATTGCGTTGGGGTCGGAATAGGTATCAAGCGGAATAAGGCTGATTACTGCTTTTAGCATATCAGTACCGCTTATACCGTCTGCCCTTATAACGCGGTTATTAACCGACATTGAGGGGAAGTTACCGTCTGCAATAACTATTTCGTCACCGTGGCCCATTTCGGAAAGCACCTTTAAAAGCTCGGGCGATATAATTGGAGAAATATTTTTAAGCATTATACTCTCCCCTTTTATTATTTATAAAGCGGGCCGTAGTGTTTGCAAACGTCGTAATCTGCAGCCTCGGCGTTCTCGGTACCAAATGCAGCCCAAGAGTGTGGACGGTAGATTTTATCCTCGTCTACGTTGTGCATAGATACAGGGATGCGAAGCATACTTGCAAGTGTAATTAAATCGGCACCAACGTGACCGTAAACTGTTACGCCGTGATTAGCGCCCCAGTTAGCCATTACGCTATAAACATCTTTGAATGCGCCCTTGCCTGTAAGATTGGGTGCAAACCAAGTGGTAGGCCAGGTTGGGTCGGTACGTTTATCAAGCTTTTCGTGGATTTTATCGGGTAGATTTGCGGTGTAACCCTCTGCTATCTGCAATACAGGGCCGATACCCTCAACAACGTTAAGTCTTAACATAGTAACAGGCATTTCTGCTTTGCATCTGAAGTGGCTTGAGAAGCCGCCGCCTCTGAAGTACTCATAGTCAGCACGACACCAGTCGGTATTCTCAAGACAAGCGTTAACATCTGCCTCGGTCATTTCCCAGAATGGCTTCATACAGCCTTCGTCTTTTGCGTTTTTAGCAGCGCCGTTACCATCAAGTGCGGTTGCGCCCGAGTTGATAAGGTGGATAAAGCCGTTTTTAGCAACACCCTTTGGTTTAGAGCCGCTAACGCGCTCGCAAGCCTCAGGACTCCAATATGTACGAACGTCGTGGAAGCAAGGTGCAGAGTTTGATACCATTGTACCTAAGAGCATTGACATACCGTTGCAAACGTCGTTCTCGGTTGCAAGAACGATAGGTGCGCGGGTGCCGTTCCAGTCGAAAGTAGAGGCAAGGATAGCCTCGGTAAAGTCGGCATTAGGTAGCCAGTCTGTCCACTGTCTTTGACCTTGGAAGCCACCAACAACTGCGTTTTTGCCAAGTGCCTCCTCGTGCCAACCCATTTCACTGAGTTTTGGATTACCAAAGTAGAGGTCTTTAATAATAACTGTCATTTTGCAGATGAACTCCCAATCTTTATCGGGGTCAACTACCTTTGACTTAGTAATAATTTCGGGGAAGTTTTTGCCGGCATTCTTATCGAAGCCTTCTTTACAGTTAGCCTTTACCCACGAGAGAGCCTTTTGATACTCCTCC
Organism: Acutalibacteraceae bacterium; assembly: GCA_045594795.1. GTDB lineage: Bacteria > Bacillota > Clostridia > Oscillospirales > Acutalibacteraceae > UMGS1532. The sequence goes on from JAZNZF010000037.1 coordinate 11,744, forward strand.
TCATCGTAAATGCCAAGCTTAATTCTACGGAGGATTTCTACCTCGTCAACCCACTCTGCACGAAGGCCAAAATAGTTTTGCATAATATCAGCATCACAATAGCTGCCTGCAATACCCATACATACAGAGCCGATGTTTAAATATGCCTTGTTACGCATCCAACCAACTGCTACCGAGCAACGTGCAAAGCGAAGGATTTTTTCTGCTACATCGTCAGGAATAGTAGTATCGTCAGCCTCTTGAACGTCGTGTCCGTAAATAGAGAAAGCGGGTAAACCTCTTTGTGCATGTGCTGCCATAACTGCGGCTAAGTACACAGCGCCGGGACGTTCTGTACCGTTAAAGCCCCAAACAGCCTTAATGGTTGTTGGGTCCATATCAAAGGTTTCGGTACCATAGCACCAACAAGGTGTAACAGAAAGTGTTGCAACAACATTTTCTTTAGCGAACTGCTCGGCTACCATTGCGGCCTCTGCGCCGCCACCAATAGTGGTGCAACCGATTACGCACTCAACGGGTGAGCCATCGGGATAGCGAACATTTTCAGAAATTAATTTTGCGGCATTTTTTGCCATGTTCATTGTTTGAACCTCTAAGGATTCACGAACACCGCCCCAACGACCGTCGATAACGGGGCGAATACCAATTTTACATTTCATTTAAATTACCTCACTTTATTTAAATTTAGGATTTACTAATTAACATACTTTCCTAAGTTTTATTATATATGTTACTATTTATATTTCAATGCACCATTTTGTTAAGTTACCACAGCAAGATAATACAATTATTTTATAAATAGTTGACTGTCGCAAAAATGTATAATATAATATATTTATATAAAATAATAATCAAGGACTAATTATGGAGATTATTCACA
>JAZNZF010000038.1:0-2867 GCA_045594795.1 Acutalibacteraceae bacterium
TACCGTTTGCCTTATCCAACCGAAATAGTCCTTGCCTTGGTTGTTCTTTTTGGTTTTAAGGCCTCTGCTGTTCTGACCGATAGCAATAATTTCGTTTAAAATATTCTGTGCTAAGGTTTTACCCTTGCCGCCGCCATAGTGATGATAGATTTCAACACCGTCACCGCCGCCTGCATTGTTGTGGATTTCCACGGCATAATCGGGTTTAAAGGCATTGCACTCTTTAATCTCATCTGCAAGGGGGTCAGCCTCGTCCTTTGTTCGGCTCATACCAACCGTTACACCGTGGCGTGTAAGCTCATCTCTGCAAGCGAGAGCAATCGCAAGGTTAAGGTTGTCCTCTTTAAGACCGTTGGCAACGGCGCCGTTGTCTGCTCCACCGTGACCTACTCCAATAAATACCTTTTTAGCCATTATTATTCCTCCTTAAGTTCTGGCAGACCTTTAATACAGGTCAGCACAGTAATCACACCCGAAAGGGCACAGGCAGAAAGAACGCCCACCCAATCGACCTCAGTTATGCCGATGGTGTTTGTGCCGATGAGTGCAAGGGCAGTTTCCGCCATAGTTTTTACGGTGCGAATCCCTGCGGCTTTAAGCCATTTAATTGCTTTTGTTTTCATAAAAATTCCTCCTAATATTATTTTGGTGTATGATATTTTTCAAGCTTATCAATACGCTTGTGAGCTTGCTTTGCCGACTCTTCAACAGCGGTTAACTCTCTTACAAATTCAAGATTTTGTTTATCTTGACCCTCTTGCTTATGTTTAATGTCATCAATACCTGATTTTATATAGCCGAGTTCAGTAAGAACAATGCCATCCTCTTTGGCTTCTTTGGTATCATCCGTCTTTTTGTTTCGCACCGCCGAAATAATACCAAATACCAAACCGCCTATACCAAAGACGGCACTTAACACAATAGATAATATTTCCATCCGTTGCACCTCCACTAATACGAAATCTCACGGTTATCGCCCGCACCGATTTTCGTTACGTAGATTTTACCTTCTGCCTTATTAACGGTGAATACATCAAAACTTTGCTCGGTGGTAGTAGCCGCAACTCTTTCCTTTTTCAATGTTTCGGTGTTTTCCTCAGCTCCGTCACATCTAGTACCTATAACATTGAAGCCGTAATTAGTATGTACGCTGTCCTGATGATTGTGTCCGTGGAAATATCCCGCAAGTTTACCTTTTGCGGTTGTGAAATCGACATTCACATTAACATAATCGTATCCGTGCTCACTGTTGGTTATTTCTTCGTTAACAGTAATTATAACTGAATTAGTATCCGCAGGCGTTAGCATTGCAAAACGGAAACCTGTAATTGTGTGGCTAATACCTGTTTGAACAGTAAAGGTATATACTCCATTAGATGAACCGCCATATTTTACAACTGTTTCGGTTGCAATAGGCAGGTCATTATTATAATACCCACCTGCAAACTCGGTAAAGGTACTACCGTAAACCGCAATTTTGTCTGTGTTATCTCGAAGCGTTACACCTTTAATACGAATAATGTCGCCGTTTTTACAAGGAATTAAATTTGACACCGTAGTTCCATCTTGTGCAGAAATTCCGCTTGACGAAAAGCGGTATCCATTCACCCATATCGTTGTGTCAGTTGTATTTTCGGGCAAAGGCTCTGCAAGGTTTGTATAGGCTGCCCCACCTTCAGCAGTACCCTCATAAGTACCACTATAGGCAGTCTTATTCTTATAAGCACTCAAAACACCCTGCATTACTTCTCTATCGCCAATTTCTTGCGTTATTGGACAGTGACCCGCTACAACAACATTCCAAGAGTCGGTTGGTATGTTGTTAAGTGCTTCAACAAGAAAATCAAACTGAGATTGACCGAAACGGAAAAGCCACATTTTAGGATAAAGTACAGTTCCATCTTCCTGTAGTTCATATTCATTATTTTGAGTGTTTAAAATAATGTACCGCACCTTGTTAGCGTTATCATCTATGTAGTAACCGCTTCCGCTCTCATCAAATCGAACATCACCAACTACACCAACCTTGCGATATATTGCACTGTGAAGCTCTGCGGGGGTAAGATTATACACATAGCTTTCACGCTCTGCGGGTGGTTTAACGCTTCCATCAGCAGCAGTATTTGATAAGGTTGCTTTTTTAAAATCAGTTGCGCTATTTATTTTTGAAAAAGTATAATCCACAAATGCGCCGTGATATGCGAGTTTTAAATGATTGGGAAGCTGTGCAGATATGGTTGAAGATTTTGCCGAATCAGAATAATAAACATCACTACCTGTACGATTTACACCAATATTGATGGTAGAAAGAACAGCAGAGCCGAAATTGGTGCCAGTTGATAAATTGCTTGCGGCTTTTATTGCATCAAGATTATTTATATAATAGGTAATTGCATATTTACCTGCCTTAGGTATATTAAAACCAGTAGCATAAGCCATATCCGCAGATTTAATTTCTAAAGATTTGTTACCGCTATGTGCCTTGGCGGTAGAAACGGTTAGATTATTTTCAGAAGTCCAACTCGATACCTTTCTGCCTTGATGCTCGGTTTGAAGGGCAGAAGTACCATCAGCCTTATAAATAGTTTCAGTATAGGTATTTGCTATCTTGCTTTTGGAATCAGTAATGTCAGTATAGGTTATGTAACCGTTGTTACTTACAACACCCCATTTTCCATTTTCTGGATAGTTGGGAGCTGTGCCCTCTGTAGGCATTGCTTCAATATAAGTAAGATGATCACCTACAGTGAAAGTTTCAAAGGAATTTACACCTTCTGGGTCAATTGATTCTGATAACACAATATCATCAATACAAACCACAGAACCTGTATTGTTATAAATAGCAAAATATACCTTTTGGTGTGCTT
>JAZNZF010000039.1:0-35984 GCA_045594795.1 Acutalibacteraceae bacterium
GACACCGTTCGAGTATTTCTTCGCCACCGCCGCGTGACGAAAAATCTCCCCCTGCTGCGCAGCAGGGGGAGATGAAAGAATCTATTCATTTAACTTATTCTTTTTGTTTTTTAGTCTGTCTACTTGACAGGGGGCACATTACCGCTTAAATGCTCTCTTGCTTTGGTTAAGAGTTCACATAAGCGGCTTCCGCAATATTTATTTAAAATCTTTTAAAATCTCATCTAATGCTAAATCCAATGCTTTTTTTAGGCTTTTCTGCATTATGATTAAAATCTCTGCTTCTATTACTGATTTTTTCTTTTTCTTCTTTTTATCTTTGCTATTGGTTTTCATTTCTTTTTAATCTCACTAACTATTTCAACTGTTGGATTTTCCTTTTCTTCATTCATTTTATCAAGCATACTTTTTTTGTGTGCTTGATATATCTCTTGTGGTGTATAACCATCTAAATACATTGTGTCATAATATTCAGGGATTTTTCTATTGTTGTATTCTTCAAGTGTCATTTTAATTCTCCTTTACTCTTGGATTTAATAAGCGAATATTTCAATTTAAGCAACACGCAGTGTTGCGTATTTGAAACTATTCGCTTTCATTATATTATGAAAATTTCACAACTGCGATTGATGTAGTCTGACCCCAAAGGAAAAACAGTTATTTTTTGCCTATAATATAAACTATATTATTTCAAGCAAAAAATAACTGTTTTCAAGTATTGCTCCAAAAGGCAGAAAGTTCAGCCGCTTGCCCATAGCACCTATAAACATTTTCATCTTGTTTTGTGGTTAAATGATTTATTATAACCGCACCAAAATCTTGCAGAACATTTTTTGCTTCGGTTATTGTGCTTTCGGAAACATTTATCTTTTCTTCTATTTGCCTATTGGTGAATTCTGCATTACCATTGTCAAGCAACCAAATATAAACCTTTAAAACATTTTCCCATGCGACCGAGCGACTGTATTCGTGATGTAGGATTTTAGTTAGATACTGTCGCTCTATCGCAATTTCTTTTATTATTGGTTTTATTAGTGTAGCGGTATATCTGCGACCATTTTTTGTTAGAGTTATAAATCCCTTTTGAACAAGCAATTTCAAATTATTTATAACTCTATTTCTTGTGGCTGATGCAGGACTTGCGGTTTGTGGTTTAAAATATCTGCATATATCACTTGCGCAACCTAAATTAGAACCTACATCAGCAATCATAACCAACAACTTGAACTCGCCTTTTGGTAGTGAAATCCACTCATAGTCAAGTATTATTTCGTCTTTTGGCATTTCAAATGCTCCTTTTAAGATGCTTTTTCCTCATTCTCTTGGGGAGCGGCTTCAGCAAAAGAAATTATCTTTTCTCGGTCAACCACTTTACACTCTTTATACTTGGGGAACTGTTTTACAAACCAATTACGCACAAAGGCATAAGGACTTTTTTGGCTTTTGGATTCTTCTCTTGCAATCATATAAGCCGCCATAATTTCATCAGCATTGTCTTGAATTTTGATATAACTTTCCATATTAGCATAGGTCAAACGCTTATTGGCATTACAAGTCTTTGCGTTGCGACCTGCACGCTTTACCATTTTGATATTTGGTAAATCTTTGCGAATGTTTTGCAAAAGTTTGTATTCAGGTGTTCCATATTGGGTTGAAGCTTCTGCGAATTTGTAGTTCATATAAAGTGTGTTTGTTGTAAAGTCGATTTCATAACCTTTGATTTTATTATTCTTGTTAGCCATTGTTATCAATTCCTTTCTTTAATTAAGCACTAATTTTAATATTTTTGTTTGAGTTTTCAACATTTTCATTATCAAATGACTTTTGGATTTCTTTGTAATTTGGAAATGTTGCCTTGAACCAATCAACCACATATTTGTATGGATTTACTTGAACCTTTGAGCGAATAACTATTGTTTTAAACTCTTCCATAAGTTTATTTTCTTCATCTTTTTTTGCAAATGTTTTAATATGTTCTTCCATATTCTTATAGGTTAAGTTCTTGCAGTATTTATCGCTTCGAGTGTTTTTATTAACTTTTCTGATTTCCATTTCAGCACCCTCATTATCTGCTACAAACTCTTTCCACAATTTGTATTCAGATGTTCCAAATATTCTTGCCTGCTTTGCGAATGCCTTTGTTACTAAACCATTTCCATTTTCCAATACAATAATTTGGTTCTTTTTCATTTTTCATTACCTCTTTCGATTTTTAGTTTTGATATTATTTTATTTGTTTGGTTTCGGTTAGCGCTTCCTTTACCTTACACACATATTATATCATACAGGGTTGAAAGTCCGCGAACAAAACTGTGCAAGGACTAAAAATTCATAAAAATAAAAGCAACTATTTAAGTTGCTTTTTGGTTTATAGCGGCTTCAATTTATTTTGATTTATACTAATTTAAAACAGATACTTTTTACCTGTTCCGCATTGTTCTATTTAACGCATTTTTATACTGTATTTGCCGCTAAACTTATCAAGTAGATTTATTTCATTAACTTGCTTTGCAACATCGCTTACAAGCAAATTGATGTAATTCTGCGTTATTTCAAGGCTACTATGCCCAAGCAAGCGCGAAAGCGATACAACATTCCCACCACTTAAAATCCAATGTTTCGCAAATGTGTGTCTGTATCTGTGTATGCCTGTTGTTTCAACACCGCGTCGCTTGTTGTATTCATAAAGCATGTGATAAGATGTGCTTTTAACAAGTTGTTGCCCAAAAACATTACAAAACAAAAAATCTTCTTTACTTTTGTGTTGTCTGTATTTCAAGTATTCACTTAATATATTTATCATTGTTGGGTTGAGTGGCACAATTAGCGGCTTTCTGTTTTTTGTAACATTCACATAAACAACATGATTATCAAAATCAATATCTTTTATTTGAATAAACATTAAACTGCGTTGTCTTACACCTGTGCAGAATAAAAAGTTTGTCATTACCCAACATTGATATTCTGTAAATGAACACTTTTTAATATTTGGCTTTGCTAACAAAGTTTTAAGTTCATCATCTGTGTATGTTTCCACATGGCTTTTATCGACCTTTATTGCCTGCATTTTAAAAGGGGATATATAACCCTCATTCATTAGGAAATGCATTGTAGTGATAAAATCACGCAAATATGAGTTAATACTAACATCGTTGTGTAATGTCTTTCTCAAATGCAACACATAACTGTTATATGCCTTTTCTGTTATTTGTTCTATTGGTGTTTCAGGCTCAAAGAATTTATAGAACTGTGTGTAACTTTGTTTGTAGTGATTGATTGTGCCTTGTCTTAAATTGCGTTGTCGGCAATTATCAAGATATTTGTTGCACCCTTGCTCAAAAGTAATTGAATTTGTTGTTTGCATTTGTAGTCTTCTCATTTCCAAAACCTCACATAAAAAATTGGACACATCAAAGGTTAAAACCTTAAAATGATGTGTCCAACTGTTATTTGTTCGATTTTTTCGAATGGGTTAATTTATGAGGTCTTAAAAAACCGCATAAATCCTTATTTCTTTAGTGCTTCTTCGATAGCAACTGCAACTGCAACAGTCATACCAACCATTGGGTTGTTACCTGCACCGATAAGACCCATCATCTCAACGTGGGCAGGAACTGAAGAAGAACCTGCGAACTGAGCGTCTGAGTGCATACGTCCCATTGTATCGGTCATACCGTAAGAAGCAGGACCTGCAGCCATATTATCAGGATGCAAGGTACGGCCTGTACCGCCACCCGATGCAACTGAGAAGTATTTTTTACCCTGTAAGATACACTCTTTTTTGTAAGTACCTGCAACAGGATGCTGGAAGCGGGTTGGGTTGGTTGAGTTACCTGTAATAGAAACGTCAACACCCTCTAAATGCATTATTGCAACGCCCTCGCGAACGTCGTCTGCACCGTAGCAACGAACCTTTGCGCGCTCGCCCTTTGAGTATGCGATTTCTTCTACGATTTCAACCTTACCGGTGTAGTAATCAAACTTAGTTTGAACATAGGTAAAGCCGTTGATACGAGAAATGATTTTAGCAGCGTCTTTACCAAGGCCGTTAAGAATAACGCGGAGGTCTTCTTTTCTTGCCTTGTTAGCACTACGTGCCAAACCAATAGCACCCTCTGCAGCAGCGAAAGACTCGTGACCTGCTAAGAATGCGAAGCACTTTGTCTCCTCACGGAGAAGCATAGCGCCGAGGTTACCGTGGCCGATACCAACCTTGCGGTCGTCAGCAACAGAGCCAGGTATACAGAAAGACTGTAAACCAACACCGATTTTCTCTGCAGCCTCTGCAGCAGATTTAACGCCGTCTTTAATAGCTATAGCTGCGCCTACTACGTAAGCCCAAGCAGCGTTTTCGAAACAGATAGGCTGAATGCCTTTAACAATGTTATAAGCATCAACGCCTGCGTCGTCGCAAATTTTCTTTGCTTCTTCTATAGATGAAATGCCGTGTTTAGCGAGCTCCTCGTTAATTTGGGCAATTCTTCTTTCATAACCTTCAAATAAAGCCATTTACGTTTACCTCCCCTTGTTATTCGTGTCTTGGATCGATAAGCTTTGCGGCATCGTCTACACGGCCATACTGACCGCTGGCTTTCTCGAGTGCCTCGTTAGCGTCCATGCCTTTGCCTATCATTTCCATCATTTTGCCGAGGTGTACGAATTTGTAACCGATAATCTCGCCGTTATCATCAACAGCGATTTTGGTTATGTAGCCCTCTGCAAGCTCTAAATAACGGGGGCCCTTAGCCTTTGTTGCATAGGTTGTACCAACCTGTGAACGAAGACCCTTACCCAAATCCTCAAGACCTGCGCCAACAGGAAGACCATCTTCACTGAAAGCAGTTTGAGTTCTACCGTATGCAATCTGTAAAAACAGCTCGCGCATTGCGGTGTTGATAGCGTCGCATACGAGGTCGGTATTAAGTGCCTCTAAAAGTGTTTTACCAATAAGGATTTCGGAAGCCATAGCTGCAGAGTGGGTCATACCCGAGCAACCAACGGTTTCAACCAAAGCCTCTTCAATAATGCCTTCCTTAACATTTAAGGTAAGCTTACAGGTACCCTGCTGAGGTGCGCACCAGCCGATACCGTGAGTGAGACCGGAAATATCTTTAATTTCCGTAACCTGAGTCCATTTACCCTCTTGTGGAATAGGAGCTGGACCGTGATATGCGCCCTTAGCTAAAGGACACATATTTTGAACTTCTGACGAATATTTCATTATACGAAACTCCTTTCATATTTTTACATCTTACATTATATACTTTTCTTCTCGTAAAAACAAGGTTTAAATTGAAATTTGTCAAAAAATAAACAAACTTTTTTTACTTATTACTAAATTATTATAGAAAATATAAAACAAACCGCTTACCGACAAGCTTATGTATCAGTAAGCGGTTTAAGTTTATTCTGTTTCTTTAGTTTCCTCTGTCTGTTCTGTTTGCTTAGGTTTGTTGTTTTCTTTGGCTGTTTTGCGTTTTACATAAAGGACAATAAAAGTAGCCACAGCGCCAATAACTATTACAGCAATTACAATTATTACTAAAGTAGATATCTTTTTAGGCTTAATCTCAACCTCAACATCGGTAGGCTTATCGGCACCGCCTATAGTTGTAACACTGCCTGTACCCTCTTCGTCTTTATCTGAACTGCCTTCGTCCTCATCTAATTCATCTATAACAGTATTAATCTCATTTCTGCTTTGGGTTTCTTCACTCTCCGTTTTAGATGAAGTGCTTGGCTTTTTAGTTCCTGTTGTTTCCTTACCACCTGTAGAATTACCCTCGAAATACGAATCCTCGGTTATTTCGGGTACAATTATGCCCGATTCGGTTTTTGTTACATTAATGGTAAAGCTATCGGTAAAGCCTTTATACGTAACGGTTATGGTCTGCTTGCCTTTTTTTACATAATTGTAGCCGCTGACGGTATATTCATTTTGGTTAAGCCCAACCTCTTTGTCACTATAAATAGCATTTACCTTTAATCCGGTTAAATCTAATGCGGGATAGCCTTGAACATACTGGAGCTTTTTAGGTTTAGATACAATTTTTATACCCTTTAATGTTGAAATTGCATCAACGTTTACGGTAGGAATATTTTTTAGCATGGGTTTGCCGTCTACAATCTGCCAAACTGATGAAAAATCAATACCACTTAAAGCAGCTGTGTTTGACATACCGCTTTTAGTAAGCTCGGTGCCGGTTTTACAGGTTATATCTTCGTTAGTAAAGCCCTCTAAAAAATACGCATTATTTATGGTAGCGCCATAATCGTTACCCGCAATTCCGCCTATATAAATGTGCGAAAGTGTTTCTGAGGGGGTAACCGTTCCTGTTACAACACAACCGTCTGCTTTGCCTAAGGTGTTACCTAAAACACCGCCAAGATAAACATTAGCAAACTTTTCGGCAATAATACCGCCACCGAAAAGGATATTTTGGAACTCTGCTTCATCCCTTGAAAAGCCAGTTATACCTCCGCAATAAACGTCTGTAGAAGCATCTACACCATTAGCAAATACCGAGCCGAACATTGCGCACTCTTTAATGCCGCCACGCTCGTTATAGCCCGTAATACCGCCTGTATACTGCTGACTGCCTTTTGCAAAAACATTGGCATACGAAACACATTTCTCTATATTACCGCGCAGCATTTGCCCACTGAACGAGCCTGTGTAACTTGATACCGTTACGTCGTTGTTAGTTATACTGCCCGAAACATAGCAGTTTTCTATAACTCCAAGATTAATTGCCGCAAAGGCACCTGCATAGGCGTAGTTAGCATTGCCGCCAACCACCTTTACATTTACAAGATTGAGATTTTTAATTGTTCCGCCGTTATATGTAAATATGCCAGAGTAGTTAGACTTTCCGTTCTCTGATTTTGAGGAGCCTATTTCAAGGCCGATAATAGAATATCCCCTGCCGTCTAACACGCCTTTAAACTGAGAAAGCGCAGTGCCCATTGGGGTTAGCTTTTTACCGCTTACTGTAATATCACCTGTCAGATAATATTTACCGTTTAAATCTTTTGAGATATCACATAGGTCCTGGTAGGTGCTAATAGGCTTTTCGTTTTCTGCAAAAGCTAATAGCTGTAAAGAGGAAAACGCTAAGATTAAGACAATTAATAATGCCGATAAACGCTTTAAAACTTTCATTTTATACCTCCGTATCAATGTTATATAAATACTATACCATATTAGTTAAAAAATTGCTATAGCTTAATTTTTACAATTTGCCGTTATGCTTGCATATTTGCTTGTATATTCCCACACCAATAAGGCTTATTACAGCGGTTGCAGCTAAGAAAACAAACGCTAAAATATATTTTTGCTCTCCCAACGCGCCTCCGCTTACGGTGGAGGTAACTATAGAGGGCAACTTAGCAATAGAGCAAATAAGTAGCCACCAACCAAGCTTTATATCGGTAAGACCCACAAAATATGAAATAATATCCTTAGGTGTACCGGGTATAAAAAACAACAAAAAAATTATAACGTTCCTTTTACGAGATGCCTTTAAAAACTTAAGCTTTTCTATTTTTTCTTTTTCGAAAAACAGCTCTACTAACGGCATGCCGAATTTTCTTGTAAGCAAAAACACAAGTGTACATCCTATTACCGAACCTATTACACAAAGCAGTGTGCCCATAACCGAGCCGAAAGCATAGCCTGCGGCAAGTTCGAATGGCTCACCCGGGATAAAAGCAATTATTATTTGAAAAACCACCATTAACACGAAAGCCAAATGGGCCAATATGCCCCTGCTATCTACAAAGTTTTTGAATAAAACAGGGTCATTTATAAATGCAATTAACGGGCGTGCGGCTATAAAATACACCGCTACCGAAAACGCTACTATTAAACTGAGTATGGTTACTGCAAATATTTGTTTTTTATATAATTTTGCAATTTCTTTTATTTTCATTATTTTTCACCCACAAAATAATATTATCATCTATAACGCCTACTGTCAAACATTAATCCGCTTGATTTATTAAAAGCAATAAAGTATAATTATATATTAAAGGCAGGTGGCAAGTGTGAATAAAATAAATTATCAATTAGAGTTAGAAAAAGAAATAGTGGGTTTAACCCACAAACCTAAGCTATTATTACACGCTTGCTGTGCCCCTTGCTCGAGCTACTGCTTAGAATACTTGCAAAAGCATTTTGATATAACCGTGCTTTTTTATAACCCTAACATCTACCCCGAAAACGAATACTCCTTGCGCGAGAACGAGCTTTCAAGGTTAATTGACGAAATGGGTTTTGATAATATAAAATGTATCTCTTGTGAATTTAATCCTAAAGAATTTTACGATGCGGTAAAAGGCTTTGAGGAGTCCAGTGAGGGCGGAGAAAGATGTAAAAAGTGTTATAGGCTTAGGCTACAAAAAACCGCAGAAATTGCAAAGGAAAACGGCTTTGATTTCTTTTGCACTACCCTTTCTATAAGCCCATTAAAAGATGCCACTGCGTTATGTGATATAGGAGTCGAGTTGGGAAATTTGTATAACGTTAAATATCTGTTATCGGATTTTAAGAAGAAGGGCGGCTATCAGCGCTCAATACAACTATCGCAACAATATGGACTTTACAGGCAAAACTATTGCGGTTGCGTGTTTTCTAAAAGAAATAATTGATACTATCTTTTAAATATACAACAAAAAGCTATGCTACAAAAAAGAGCATAGCTTTTCTTTTTTCCACTTTAGGCGTGGAAAAGAGGAGGGTAGATGTACTCTATAGGGTGCGGCTCCCTATCTCTAATGAGTACAAGTAAATTATAAAATACATTTCTTAAGAATCATTTATATTTTTGTGAATAAAATATTAAAAATTTAAAACTAATTTTCCCTTAATCTGAATAAATTTGTGTGGTGTGACAACAATAAAGCCAAAGAGCATACAAAGGGAGATATAAAATTATGAAACACACAAGAAGAAGGCGCAGAAGCGTTAAGGGCTTTTATATTGCCGCAGCTATGATATTACTTGCAACGGGTGGTATTGCAAGAATATCTGTTGACAGAGCCGAAAAAACCGACGAGCCAAAGAATATTAACAGTTCAGAAAGCAGCATTACGCAAAGCATAGTTTCTGACACCGCAAGTAACCTTACAGTCACACCCTCACAACAAACAGACCTTGCGGACAATACTGATAACACCAGTACGGTTACCGAATCTCAAAACGGGAGCAAACAGGAAGTTACCGAACAGGCTGCAACAACAAAGGTGCTTACCTTTGCTATGCCTATCAGGGATACTATAATTAAGCAATTTTCTACCGATGGGCTTATTTATTCTAAAACCTACGGTGATATGCGCGCCCACACTGGCATAGATATAGTAGCAGAAGAAGGCGCTACGGTTAAATCAAGCGCAGAAGGTACCGTAAAAGAAATAAACGAGGATTCACTTTGGGGTAATACTGTAATAATAGAGCACGGTGACGGACTTCTTAGTTACTATTGCGGGCTTAACGACGTTACCGTAAAGGTTGGCGACAAGGTTACTATGAGCAGTATTGTTGGTACGGTTGGCGAAGTTCCCTGCGAGTGCCTTGATGAAATGCATCTACACTTTGCAATAAAGGACGATAGCGGTTGGCTGTCCCCCCTTGAAGTTATGGGTTTACAATAAAATTTCAGCCTGCCCCCGCTTCGCTTAGGGGCAACAAAAAACGGCAACAAGGCTTTTTGCTTTGCTGCCGCTTTTTTATTTAGCTTATAGTTGTACCGCTTTTGTTGTTATTATTAGTAAAACAAACATAGGTTGTACCTGGGTTATAATCTATTACCTTGCCGCTTTCGTCGGTTAACTTTATAGGCGAGGTTGCATTGCCCTTTGACCAATTAATTTTGCGATAGCCACCGTTTGATACATAGTAGCCTGTACCCGAGCCCATCTCTGTTTTTACGTGTTTACCGTCGCTAAAATAATTTACATCTGAATACAGTACAAGAACGTTTTTGAACGAAATTTCCTTGCCGTTACCGTAGTCCTTTTGCTTTTCGCCATAGCGGTATTTATCGTAATTACCCGTTTTGCTATTATATTTAAAATCAGCATAATAGCTGCTTGAAAAAGGCACATAAATGCTATTGCACTTGCCGTCTGCCGGCACATACTCGCTACCCTCGGCAACAAAGTTTTGCCATTTATCTTGCGGTGCATTTAGCTTAATGTTAGCCGACGACTTTAATAGCTTATAAAGCTTATCACCGGTTGTGTAAAGAGTATGCTCTAACGATAATCCGTTAGGTATACGTGCAGCACAGCTGTTTCCACCGACTATGTTACCAACTGTATAGGTGGTGTTAAGGTCAACAGTAGTTGTACCGAGCTGATTTATATAGGGTTTGCAGTAAACATTATCCAAGCCTGCGTGAACAAACCTTGCATCGTGACCCAAAGCTAAATCGAGATAAGAATATCTACCCGAACGCAGCGAGCCAATTTTGGTATCCCCTACCTTGCGGATATCCTTGAACACCGCGAGTAGTCTTGTAATGCCGCCCTCTACATAGGTTTCGTATACGATATCTGCATAAGAGAGTGACGATTGAACGCCCCAAGCGGTTTCAATATTATTAATCATAATTGCAACAGGGCGAAGCTTTTCGGCGTCGCGCTCGAGGTCTTCGGTACCTGTTAATGGGTTTACGGAATACTCGGATACCTCAACCTCGCTTTCTGTTAATGTAAACGATGGTACAGACGATGAGGAATTATCTTTTTTTGCACAACCAACAAGGCTTAGCACCAACGCTACAATTAAAGAGATTGCAAAAATTTTGTTTTTCATTTAAATTCAGACCCTTTGCTTCAAATTTCTACTACATTATACATTATTTTTAAAAGCATTTCAACCGCTAATATTAATTCGGCAAAAATTACTAACGAAAACTAAATATTAATATACCTCTTGAAAAAGCGTTTTCTTGCGATTATAATAAACAAAGAACATTTGTGCTTAAAGGTGATAAATATGTTTTCAAAAATAAAAAGTACAGGCATTTTTGGTATGGATTCCTTTATGGTTGAAGTAGAGGCAGATGCTAATCTTAGAAGTGAAATGCCTTCGTTTAACGTTGTAGGCCTACCGGATACTGCTGTTAAAGAATCTCGCGACAGGGTGCGCGCCGCAATTAAAAACTGTAAGCTTAGCTTTCCACCAAGCAAAATTGTGGTAAACTTAGCCCCTGCTGACGTAAAAAAAGCAGGCGCTATATACGACCTGCCTATGCTTATTGCCATACTTTCGGCTTTAGGTCAGCTTGATTGTGACCTTAGCGACTGTGCTTTTATTGGCGAGCTTTCGCTTGACGGTAGCATCCGCCCTGTAGACGGTATGCTTTCTATGACTATTTGCGCAAAAGAGCACGGGGTTAAAAGGCTGTTTGTTCCATCGGATAATGCCGCTGAGTGTAGCGTTGTAGACGGCATCGATGTATATCCCACAGCACACGTAACCGAGCTTTTAAATCACCTATTAGGCGCAAAAGAAATTGAGCCTGCAACCCCTATTAGCTTTGAATCGGTAGAATATGGTTATCAGCCCGATTTTGCCGAGGTTAAGGGTCAGAGCGCCGCTAAAAAGGCTTTAGAAATTGCGGCCGCCGGCGGTCACAACGTTCTGCTTATAGGCCCTCCGGGCTCTGGTAAAAGTATGCTTGCTAAAAGGCTGCCCTCAATTTTACCCGAGCTTAGCTTTGACGAGGCAATAGATACCACAAAAATTTATTCGGTTGCTGGTATGCTACCCCACGACCAGCCAATAATAAAGAAGCGTCCATTCCGTTCGCCACACCATACCGTAACTAGACCGGGTCTTGCAGGTGGTGGCACAATTCCGCGACCCGGTGAGATATCACTTGCACATAACGGTGTGCTGTTTTTGGACGAGCTTCCCGAATTTACTCGTTCGGCAATGGAAACTCTGCGTCAGCCTATCGAAGATGGCAAGGTTACAATCTCGCGTGCGATAGGCTCGCTAACATATCCCTGCTCTACCACCGTTGTAGCCGCTATGAATCCGTGTCCCTGCGGATATTTTGGGCACCCCACAAAACAGTGCACCTGTTCCGAGAGTAAGGTTAGAAAGTACTTGGGTCGCGTTTCAGGTCCTATGCTTGACCGACTCGACCTACACGTTGAGGTACCGCCCACCGAATTTAACGAGCTTAACTCTGTAGGCGGCGAAGAACCCTCAAGTGAAATTCGTAAGCGTGTTGAGGCCGCACGCAAGCTTCAGCAAGAAAGATACCGTGGCACAGGAATTACCTGTAACGCAAGGCTTACGCCAAAGCTTTTACATACCTACTGTCCGCTTACAAAAAGTGCAGAAGAAATACTAAAGGCCGCCTTTGACAGCCTTGGTATGTCGGGCAGAGCTTACGACAGAATTCTTAAGGTCTCGCGCACTATTGCCGACCTTGACGGTAGCGAAATGATTGACGACAGACATATAGCCGAAGCGCTACAATTTAGAAGTCTTGACAGAAAATATTTCTAAACAATAAAGGAGGAGATAATATGCAACCCTTAAGAGAGCGCGAACAGGCAGTTTTTAGTATGCTTTTAAACCGACAGCAAACAGGGATTATGCCTACTGTTAGGGAAATTTGTAACGAAACGGGTATCTCCTCTACCTCGGTAGTGCATAAAATTTTAGCAAGCTTAGAGCAACGCGGATTTATAAAACGCTATTCGAAATCCTCGCGTTCTATTGTTATTGAAAACTACAAAGGCGCGGTAAACATACCCATTCTCGGCAAGGTTACTGCAGGTATTCCCATTCTTGCCGCCGAACAAATAGAGCAATATTTCCCCGTTTCCTCTGATTTTGGTGAAAGAGAAAATCTTTTTGGATTATGGGTAGTAGGGCTAAGTATGAAAAATGTGGGTATCCTTGATGGCGACCTTGTTATTGCTAACAAGTCTTTAACCGCCAAAGACGGTGATATTGTCATCGCTTTAATAGACGACGAGGCTACCGTAAAACGCCTAAAGCTACAAAACGACAAGCCCGTACTATACCCAGAAAACCCAGACTTTGACCCAATATACCCCAACGAATTGAAAATTCTCGGTAAGGTTGTTGGCTCATTTAGAAAGTATTGAGGTGTAAAATGGGAATAGAAAAAATACGTTACCATTTATTAGACGAGGCACGCGGCTTTGCGGTGCTTTGTATGGTGTTTTACCACGCATTTTATACAATGGCTTGGATGTTCGATATTTCTCTTGGCGAAACCTTGCTAAATTTCTTTGCACCTGCCGAGCCGTTTTTTGCCGCGTTCTTTATATTTCTTTCGGGTATATCTTGTCAGTTGACGCGTTCTAACCTTAAGCGCGGACTAAAGCTTTTGGCGGTATCTCTACTACTTACGGGCGTTACGCTTATTCTACCCTACTTTAACATTGAGGGTGCAGAAATATATTTTGGAATATTACATCTACTCTCTTTTGGTATGCTACTTGTTGCGCTATTAAACAAGGTAATTAAAGCCACACCTATTTTGCTTGGCGCTTTGATTTTCTTTATTCTGTTTTTAGCATTTTACAATATTGAAAACGGTTATTTAGGTTTCGGCAACTTTAGGTACACTTTACCCGAAAGCTTATATCTGAACGATAACCTATTTATCCTCGGTTTCCATTCCAATAGCTTTTACTCGGCAGATTATTTCCCAATACTGCCTTGGATATTTATGTTTTTGTGCGGTGCATTTATAGGTCTTTATGCCCCCGCGGGTAAATTTCCGTCTTTCCTTTGTAAAAAATGTATTCCACCTTTTGCTTTTATTGGTAGGCATGCGTTACTGATATACATTGTGCATCAGCCATTAATTTATGCCGTTATATATTTGGTTTGTTTTATTATTAATTTATTTTAGGAGTGCTATTATTTTGCGACATGTTGAAATGTTTACCGACGGGGCTTGCTCGGGTAATCCCGGTCCTGGCGGGTATGGTGTTATCTTACGTTATATGGGTCATGAAAAAGAGCTATCGGGCGGTGAGGCTAACACCACAAACAACCGTATGGAATTAACCGCCGTAATTGTAGGCCTTGAGGCTTTAAAAGAGCCTTGCGAGGTAACCCTTACTACCGACAGCCGCTATGTTGCCGACGGTGTTACTAAAGGTTGGGCTGAGTCTTGGCAGAAAAACGGCTGGCGCAAAGCCGATAAAAAACCTGCATTAAACGTAGACCTATGGGAAAAACTACTATTGCTTTTGAAAAAACACAAGGTTGATATTGTTTGGGTTAAGGGTCACGAGGGTCATCCCGAAAACGAACGTTGTGACAAATTAGCTGTAAAAGAGACAGAAAAACAAAAAAATTAACCATAAAATAACAAAAAATATTATTTTTTCAATAAAGGTATTGCAATGTATACTAAAATGGTATACAATATGCAATGACAAAAAAATTATATTGATATAGGATGTTTAGTTTTGAAAAAATTTATTTATGCAGATAATGCGGCAACCACCTCGCTTCACCCCGAAGTGTTGGCAAAAATGCTGCCATATTTTACAAGAGACTACGGCAACCCCTCAAGCCTTTACGGATTTGCCGCTGCCGCTAAAAACGGTGTTGAAACCGCCAGAGGCCAGGTAGCCAATGCTATAGGTGCAAAGCCGCGCGAAATATTCTTTACCGCAGGCGGTAGCGAAGCAGATAACTGGGCAATCAAAGGCATTGCAAAGGCTATGCTTAAAAAGGGTAAAAAGCATATTATCTCAACAAAGTTCGAGCATCACGCAGTGTTGCACACCCTTGACGCCTTGAAAAAAGAGGGCTTTGAAATAACCCTTTTAGACGTGCACAGCAATGGTATTGTTAGGCCTAAAGAGTTAGAGTCTGCAATTCGCGAAGACACAGGTCTTGTAACGGTTATGTTTGCTAATAACGAAATTGGTACTATTCAGCCAATTGGCGAAATCGGTAAAATATGCCGTGAAAAAGGTATTATATTCCATACCGATGCTGTTCAGGCTGTTGGCGTTTTGCATATTGATGTTGAAAAGCTTAATATAGACCTTCTTTCTATGTCGGCGCACAAATTCCACGGTCCTAAGGGTGTTGGCGCGCTTTATTGCAAACAGGGTATTTTTATGCCCAACCTTATAGACGGTGGCGCGCAAGAGCGTGGCCGCAGAGCAGGTACAGAAAACGTTCCTGCTATTGTTGGTATGGGTGCCGCTATAGAACGTGCGGTAGCTTCTATTGATGCACGCTCAGAAAAGCTTACTAAAATACGCGACCATATTATTGAAGGCGCGCTTAAAATTGAACGTTCACGCTTAAACGGTGACGATTTACAAAGACTACCAGGTAACGTAAACCTATGTTTTGAGGGAATCGAGGGTGAATCATTGCTACTTATGCTCGATGCAAAGGGCATTTGCGCCTCGTCTGGTTCGGCTTGTACCTCGGGCTCACTTGACCCAAGCCACGTGCTTTTAAGCATAGGTCTTCCGCACGAGGTCGCACACGGCTCTTTAAGGCTTTCGTTTAGCGATGAAGCCACTCTTTCGGATGCCGATTATATTTTAGAGGCTCTGCCTCCTATCGTCGAGCGTTTGCGAGTTATGTCGCCACTTTGGGAACGAATTAAAAAGCAAGAAGCAGAAAATAGCTAATAAATTTTGAGGAGAACAAGATAATGTATACCGAACAGGTTATGGACCATTTTATGAATCCGCGCAATATGGGCGAGCTTGCCGACGCTAATGGTGTTGGTGAGGTTGGTAACGCCAAGTGCGGAGATATAATGAAAATGTACTTAAAAATTGAAAACGGCATAATCACAGACTGTAAGTTTAAAACCTACGGCTGCGCATCTGCCATTGCAACAAGTTCTATAGCTACCGAGATGGTAAAGGGCCACTCTATTGAGGAGGCGGTTACTCTTTCCAACAAGGCGGTTGTTGAGGCTTTAGGCGGTCTGCCACCACACAAAATACATTGCTCGGTTTTAGCCGAGCAGGCAATAAAAGCCGCCCTTGCCGATTACTATACAAGGCAAGGCATTGACTATGTTCCCATTCTTGGTGAAATCGGCGACCACGACTGCGAGCATTGTGAGGGCAGTTGCCACATCTAATTAATTAATCAAACACGATTAAAATGTCAGTTCGCAAAATCCTGACACAAAACAAACACTACGGAGGAAAATTTAATGAAATTCTCAGCAAAAACCCTAACAATTTGCGGCGTAATTGCAGCGGCCTATTCGGCGCTTACATATATCTCGGCTGCATTTGGACTTGCCTACGGACCTATACAGTTCCGCATATCCGAGGCGCTAACAATACTACCGCTGTTCACCCCTGCGGCAATACCAGGGCTTACTATTGGGTGCTTACTTTCCAATTTTGCATCCTTTAATCCAATAGACCTGATATTTGGCACTCTTGCCACCTTTCTTGCAGCCATTACAACACGGGCTATGCGAAATATAACCACCCTTAAAGTTCCGCTACTATCAATTTTAGCACCTGTGTTTTTTAACGCTATAATAGTTGGTGTTGAAATTAGCGTTTTTTATCTTGGAGGTTTTACCGTGTATGGCTTTTTAATCTCGGCTTTACAAGTGGGTTTGGGTGAATTAGCTGTGCTTTGCTTTTTGGGTATACCGCTTACTGTTGGGTTAAAAAGAGTAGATAACAAATTATTTAAATAATAAAAACCAAGTTAGAATCATTTTTTCTAACTTGGTTTTTTCTCTTATAGGGAACTTGGGTCTATAACTGTTATTTCGCGTTCTTTTTTATTAGCATATCTAATAGTGCTTGCAGTACCGCCACCGCCACCGCCAAACACCGCGATTAGATACCTTGAGTTATCTACCATATACCGATTGCGTATATGCATACAAGCCCTGCTATACTCTTCTGAAAGCGTAACACTTTTATCACAGTTGTTAATTATATCTTGATATCTTTGCTTCCAACTACTATTCCAGCCGTCAGTTTGATTTGGGCAAGGAATGGCGCAAATAATCTCAATTACGGGGAACATTTCTTTTAAACCTAAAACCTCTTCGGCGGCGAAAATATCAATACCCATTGCCATACCCGTAATAAATTTGTTTACGTTATTTTCGGTAATAAGCCTTGTAATGTGAAAGCGGAGCTGGCGCTTAAGCTCAATACAACGCGGGTCGTTTTCATTATATTTAAAAGGCAAGCCACTTGGTCTGTGCCCTGTAAAGCAACAAGAATATTCCATATATACACCTAAAATACTTAAATTATTATAAATATAATTTTGCTAACTCGGTAAGGCTTTGTTTATTGTTTTTTTGAGGATTCTTTAGCACCTCTTGAAGCAATACCGACTGAACCTTACCAATTCTGCTACCGCTAAAGCCTATTTCTATTAAATCGTTGCCCGAAATTTTAAGCATAGAAACACAATATGGCTCGTTATTTTGTGCGGCTTTTTTTACTTTTTTTGATAACTTCTCGGCATCACAACTATTAGCTATGCCGTACGCTATAACCGCTTGCTCGAGAGTGGCATATTCTACGTGTTCTGCAAAGGGTTTTACTATTTGCAACTCTAAATTTTCAAGGGTTAAAAGTTTGTGATAAGCTACAAGCTGTGTTTTCTGCTTATTGCTGAGTTTTAAGCTTTTTGCTACTTCTTCTACATCTGCACTGCCCGTAAAACATATTACTGCCAAGCGCAAAAGCGGAATGTTTGGAATGCTATCAAGCTCTTTACAATTATAGTTTTTAATGCCAAAAGCTTTTAACCCACCCGCTTTAATAATATCGGCAATATGCGAAGGCCTTTTACCGCCGAGCGTTTTTATTAGTTCTACCGCCACTCGTTCGGCGGCTATATTACCTAAAAGCGCCGCGTTTTCTATTAGTGCTTTCTTTGTTTTTTCCTCTATATAAAACTCAAGCACTGAGGCAAAACGAACGGCGCGAAGAATCCTCAACGCGTCCTCCAAAAATCTTTGGTTAGGGTCTCCCACAGCGCGTATGATTTGTTTTTTTATATCTTCTCTACCGCCGAAAATATCGTACACGCCATAGCTACTGTTATAGCCTATTGCGTTTATGGTAAAATCGCGCCGAGATAAATCAAGCGCGAAATCAGAGGTAAAGCTTACGTCTTTTGGATGCCTGTTATCGTGATACTCACCGTCAACCCTAAATCGCGTGACCTCGTACGGAACGCCGTTTTCTATAACCGTTACGGTGCCGTGCTTAATACCCGTTGGCACGGTTTTTGCAAACAGACTCTCAATTACCTCGCAAGGTGCAGATGAGGCTATGTCGTAATCGCTTGGAGTTTTGCCCATAAGCATATCCCTAACACAACCACCCACACTGAAAGCGGTGTGCCCTGCAGCTTCTATTGTACTAATTATTTTTTCTACGTCGTAAGGTAGGTTAAACACCTGCTAACCCCCTTATAATTTCACCTGCCGCTATGAGCCCAGCCACAGACGGAACAAATGGTACACTTCCAGGAGTTGATGCTTTATCCCCCTCGGCTACAAACAAGGGTTTTATGGGAGTTTCTTCCGAATAAACCACCTTAAGCGACTTAACACCTCTGTCGCGTAGTTCCTTTCGCATAACGCGTGCTAAGGGGCAACCGCTTGTTTTATAAATGTCGGTTACAATAAATGCAGTAGGGTCAAGCTTATTGCCCGTACCCATAACGGAGATTATCGGCACACCCAAAGCCTCGGCTCTTACCGCGAGCTCGACCTTTGCTGAAACGGTATCGACTGCATCAACAATATAATCGTATTTTTCGAGTGTGAAATCGTTGGCGTTTTCGGGTAAATAGAACATATTAAAGGTTTCTACTTTAGCATCCGAGTTAATATCCAAAATGCGACTTTTCATTACCTCGGTTTTATACATACCAACAGTGCTTTTTAAAGCAATTATTTGGCGGTTAATATTGCTTTCGCTTACCCTATCGTTATCAATAAGCGCAATGGTGCCTACACCTATGCGAGCGAGTGCCTCTGCTACATATCCGCCTACACCGCCTACGCCAAACACAGCTACACGAGAATTCTTTAATTTATCTATTGCATCTTTGCCGAGTAGCATTTCGCTACGGATATTTCTTTGCATAAAAGCACCACCTTTCACTTTTAATTATATACCAACTTAGGATTAAAATAAACCTTTATTTGACATTTTTTGTAATATTTTTAAAACATAAGTGTTTTTGTTGAAAAAATGCAGTACTTATGCTATAATGTTATATGTTAAATTGCAGTCCTTGAAAGGAGTATTTGCTTTATGCAAAATAAAAAAGAGTTTGCAAAGGTCAAAGGCAAAACGCACGGTGGTATACACCCCAAACACTTTAAAAACACCGCTAACTGCAAAACCGTTATTATGCCGCAAAAAAACAAGGTTTTAATACCTATGCAGCAGCATATCGGTGTGCCTTGTACCCCTATAGTTTCGGTTGGCGATACGGTGTATGTTGGCACTAAAATAGGTGATTGTGAAAAATATATATCCTCACCTATTCATTCAAGCGTTTCGGGTACGGTTACGGCAATCAAACCCGCCACACTTACAAACGGCGTGATTGTTGACGCGGTTGAAATTGAGTGCGATGGCAATGCAACACCCGACCCCGAGCTTAAGCCACACCCTGTTTCTACACCCGAAGAGCTTGCGGCAGCTGTTAGAGAAATGGGCCTTGTTGGTCTCGGCGGCGCTGGTTTTCCTACACACGTTAAGCTTTCACCTCAGCCCGATAAACCACTTACCACCCTTATTATAAACGGTGCCGAGTGCGAGCCTTTTATCACCGCCGACTACCGCGAATGTATCGAAAATCCTTCTGATGTTATGGACGGTATTTATACTCTTTTAAAAATTCTTGATTTTAAAGAGGTAATAATTGGTATTGAAGATAACAAGCCCGAGGCAATCGAGGTTTTATACAACATTGCCGCAGCCAAAGAGGATACCGAAAACCGAGTTAAAATAATGAAACTAAAAAGTCATTATCCGCAGGGTGCAGAAAAGGTGCTTATCTACTCTGCTACCGGCAAACAGCTACCTTTAGGTAAGCTCCCTGCAGATATAGGCTGTGTTGTTATGAACATAACAAGCGTTGCGGCAATAGCAAAATACATTAAAACCGGCATGCCGCTTACCGCAAAACGCCTTACGGTTGATGGTGATGCAATAAGCACACCACAAAACGTTTTAGTACCGCTTGGCACACCAATTAGTGATGTTATTGAGTTTTGTGGCGGCTTTAAAGGTAACTGCAAAAAGGTTATTGTAGGCGGTCCTATGATGGGCTTTTCTATAGAAAGCACCGATATCCCAGTTCTAAAGCAAAACAATGCGATACTCTGCTTTAGCGAAGAGCAAGCCGCATTGCCACCTATCGAACCTTGTATTCGTTGCGGCAAATGTGCCGACGCTTGCCCCATGGGTCTTGTCCCCTTTAATATAGCCGCTACTCTTAAAACGGGCGATGTTGAAAGGGTAGAAAAATTAGGAATTAATTACTGTATGGAATGTGGTAGCTGTGCTTTTTCTTGCCCCGCAAAACGCCCAATAGTACAAGCAATGCGCTCTGCCAAAGCAGCAGTTAGAAAGAAGGGTCAAAATGGAAAATAAGCTTGTAAATCACTCGCCACATATTTTGAGCAAAACCACTACAAGCGGAATTATGCTTGACGTTTTAATTGCCCTTACACCTGCTACTCTTGCAGGCTTTGTGATTTTTGGTCCTCGCGCTATTTTGGTTGTTTTAGTTTCTGTGCTTTCGGCACTTATATCAGAATATATTTGCTGTAAAGTAATGAAAAGACCTGTTTCTCTGCGCGACCTTTCCGCCGCAGTTACGGGCTTACTATTAGGCCTTAACCTACCAAGCACCCTTCCGCTTTGGATGGTAGCTATTGGCAGCGCAGTTGCTATAGTAGTTGTTAAAATGATGTTCGGTGGCCTTGGCGGTAATTTTGCCAACCCTGCAATCGTTGGTAGAATTGTGCTTATGGTGTCCTTTACCTCAGCTATGACAAACTGGGTTACACCTTTTTCGTGGTTCACTGAAGTTGACGCGGTTACCGCCGCTACTCCTATGGCAGCCGAGCCGGGCACATTTACATATTTGCAGCTTGGCTTAGGCACACACGGTGGTTGTATTGGTGAGGTTAGCAGTTTTTGTTTAATTCTCGGTGGTATTTATCTTGTATGCCGCAAGGTAATTAAGCCTTATATTCCGCTTAGCTTTATTGCAACTGTGTTTGTGTTTAGCTGGATTTTAGGTTTAGACCCCTTATACGCAATACTTTCGGGCGGTGTAATGCTTGGCGCTATCTTTATGGCTACCGATTACGTAACAAGCCCCCATAACGCTTTAGGTGGAATTATATTCGGTTTGGGCTGTGGCCTTATAACAGTTGTAATTCGCAATTTTGGTGCATTACCTGAGGGTGTATCGTATGCAATTCTCATTATGAACCTACTTACCCCTCACATAGAAAACCTAACTCGTAGCAAACCTTTTGGATGGGAGGCACGTAAAAATGGCTAAACCTACTGCAAAAAACGTTTTACTCCCTGCCGCCATACTTACGGCAATTTGTATTGTTATTTCGGGCCTTTTAGCCCTTACTAACGATATAACCAAAGATAAAATTGAAGAAGCGGCAAAGCAAGAATCAATAGCTGCTATGTCGATAATCTATAACGACGAAGGCGCAAAGTTCACCGATAAAACTGCAACCGATAGCGAGGGTAACGAGTTTAACTATTCGGTAGTTTCGGTTGCTGATAAAACTATAGGCTACGTATTTACCACCTCGCAAAACGGCTACGGCGGTCAGGTTTCGGTTATGACCGGCATAAACACCAACGGTAGCGTTAAAGCAATACAGATTTTAAGCGTTGCCGACGAAACCCCAGGTCTTGGACAAAACGCTAAAAATGATGCTTTTACAAGTCAGTTTGCCGGTAAAACTGATGTTATTTCAAAAGAGAAAAATAAAGATATAACCGCCCTAACCGGTGCTACTATTACAACAAACGCAGTAATAGGCGACGTAAACCGCGCATTAGAGCTATATAACATAGTAAAGGAGGCGAAGTAATGGCCAACAATATCAATGTATTTAAAAATGGCATAATTAAAGAAAACCCCGTTCTTCGCCTTATGCTTGGTACCTGCCCTACATTAGCGGTTACCACCTCGGCACTAAATGGTATAGGTATGGGTGTTGCTGCAACAGCTGTTCTTGTTTGCTCTAACATAACCATATCATTACTTCGCAAAATCATTCCCGACCGCGTAAGGATTCCTGCTTTTATTACCATTATTGCAGGCTTTGTTACCATAGTACAAATGATAGTTAAGGCTTTTGCACCCGCGCTTGATAAATCACTTGGCGTGTTTTTACCCTTAATTGTTGTTAATTGTATTATACTTGCCCGCGCCGAAATGTTCGCAAGCAAAAACACCGTTATTGCTTCCACTTTCGATGGGCTTGGTATGGGAATCGGCTTTACTTTAGCGCTTTTCTTAATGGGCTTTATACGTGAACTTATTGGTGGCGGTACCATACTTGCTGGTACACCACTTGCATTTACTATAACAAAATCCCCTATGCTTGTTATGTTGTTGCCCCCCGGCGGATTTTTCGTGTTCGGCGTGCTTGTTGCACTTTCAAATAAGCTAAGTGTACTAATGGGCAAAAAAGCCGTAACAAAGCTTGGTTGTGATAACTGTCCTATGAACTGTAATGGTTGCGACAACACCTGTAAGGAGGCAGAATAATGGATATTAAAAACATTGTTATAATTCTACTTGCAGGTATTATGACCGAGAATATGGTACTTTCAAAGTTTATGGGTATATGTCCATTCCTTGGCGTATCAAAATCGGTTAAAACTGCATTTTCAATGAGCCTTGCGGTTATATTTGTTATGGTTATGGCAACCGCTGCAACCTACCCTATTTATCAAAGCCTACTTGTTCCAAACGGTTTAGAGTATCTGCAAACGGTTGTATTTATTTTGATAATTGCAGCTTTAGTGCAGTTAGTTGAAATCGTTCTTAAAAGATTCATTCCGCCCCTATACAACGCGCTTGGCATTTACCTACCGC
Organism: Acutalibacteraceae bacterium; assembly: GCA_045594795.1. Classification (GTDB taxonomy): domain Bacteria; phylum Bacillota; class Clostridia; order Oscillospirales; family Acutalibacteraceae; genus UMGS1532. Next base: position 23,150 of record JAZNZF010000039.1, read on the forward strand.
TTATTACCACAAACTGCGCCGTACTTGGTATTACCCTACTTAACTTTACTAGCATTAGGGTACATAGCTACGGTGAAGCTCTTATAAACTCTGTTGGTGCAGGTCTTGGATTTTTAGTTGCAATGCTAATATTTGCAGGTGTTCGCGGCAGACTTCAGTCGAGTGATATTCCAAAAAGTCTTGAGGGACTTCCAAGCACACTTATTGCCGCGGCAATAGTTTCGCTTTCGTTCCTTGGCTTTGCGGGAATAGTTTAGGAGGGAAAGAATATGATTATAGTAATTGCTATTATAATTGTTGCCGCTATTGGTTTAATAGCAGGTATAGGTCTTTCCTTCGCTTCGGTTGCCTTAGAGGTACCGACCGACGAGCGCGTGGAAAAAGCTCGCGAATTACTTCCCGGTGCTAACTGTGGCGGTTGCGGATTTTCGGGATGTGATGCTTATGCCGAGGCTGTAATTAACGGCAAAGCAGACGCTACCCTTTGCGCCCCCGGTGGTGCTGAGGTGGCACGTGGCATTGCCGAGATTTTAGGAGTACAGGCAGGCGAATTCCAAGAAAAAATCGCAAAGGTACGCTGTAACGGTGGCTGCGAGAACACAGAGAAAAAGTACGAATATCGCGGTATTAAAAGCTGTGCTGCGGTGACTACGCTTTTTTCGGGTGACAATAGTTGTAGTTTTGGTTGCTTAGGACTCGGTGACTGTGTAAGCGTTTGTCCCAGTGGTGCAATTAAAATTAATTCTAACAAAGTAGCCGAGGTTGATAACTCGGCGTGTACCGGCTGTGGCGCTTGCGCAAATGCTTGTCCTAAAGGTATTATTGATATAGCGCCAAAGGTACGAGGCACATACACCGTAGTTTGCAACAACAAAGACAAAGGCGCTGTCTCACGTAAGGTTTGCAAGGTTTCTTGTATTGGCTGTGGCATCTGCAAAAAGCAATGCGAGGCAGAAGCTATTACTATTGAGAATAATCTTGCTACAATTAATCCAACTCTTTGTACGGGCTGTGGAAAATGTGCCGAAAAATGTCCGCAAAAATGCATAGTAAAGGTCTAAGGAAATGTTAAAACGATTTTTAAAATACTATAAGCCCCATAAAAAGCTATTCGTTTTAGATATGAGCGCATCCTTGCTTGTTTCACTTATTGCTATTCTCTACCCCATGATAACAAGACTTATGCTTAACGACTTAATACCAAATAAGCGTTACCGCGATATTGTTATTTTTGGTATAGGATTACTTGTTTTATATCTGATTAGAATGGGGCTTAACTTTTTCATTCAATATCAAGGGCATATTATGGGTATCAAAATGCAAGCCAAGATGCGTAGCGACCTCTTCTCTCACCTACAAAAACTGCCCTTTAGTTTTTATGATAATAACGAAACCGGCAAAATTATGTCGCGTATGACAAGTGATTTGTTCGAGGTTAGCGAGCTTGCGCATCACGGCCCTGAAACTCTTATTATTTCATCTATTTCGGTTATAATCTCGTTTTGCTATCTTGCAAGCATTAGCCTGCCGCTAACCTTAATAGTCTTTTCTTGCGTGCCACTTTTGGTTTTGGTTTCGGTAACCCTACGTAAAAGAATGCGCGATGCTTTCAAAAAAAGCAGACAGGCGGTGGCTACTATAAACGCGGCACTCGAAAGCAGTATTTCGGGCATACGCGTTACAAAAGCTTTCACAAACTCTAAAAAAGAAACCGAAAAGTTTCAGCGCGGTAACGAGGATTTTAAGGAAGCAAGCCGAGATGCCTACAAGGCTATGGGTCAGTTCCACTCGTCCACCACCTTTATAACCGATGTGTTTAACGTTGTGATATTAATTGCAGGCGGACTTTTCCTTTACGGCGGTAAAATTAACTTTGCCGATTATTCCGCCTTTATAGTATCGATTAACCTATTCTTGTCCCCCATTAATACGCTAATTCGTTTTATGGAGCAATTCCAAAACGGTTTTGCAGGGTTTGAAAGATTTTTAGAGGTAATGGATACTGAGCCCGAGTTAGACTTAAGCTCTGCTAAAGACGTTAAACGTTTAGACGGTCACATTGAAATTAAAAATGTTACCTACGGCTATGACGGTTCGAATGAGGTTCTGAGTGATATCAGCCTTAATATCGGTAAAGGTAAGACCTTTGCGTTGGTAGGTCCAAGCGGTGGCGGTAAAACAACAATATGCCACCTAATTCCACGATTTTACGGCATTGAAAGCGGTAGCATATTTATAGACGGAATTGATATTAAGAACATAACAATGGAGTCGCTGCGGCGCAACATTGGTATTGTTCAGCAAGACGTGTATCTTTTTAATGCAAGCATTAGGGATAATATTCTATACGGCAGACCCAACGCTGACGAGCAGGATATCATCGAGGCGGCAAAGCGTGCTAATATACACGACTATATCACCTCATTGCCCGATGGATACGATACGGTTATAGGTGAACGCGGTGTCAGACTTTCGGGCGGGCAAAAGCAAAGGCTTTGTATTGCACGCGTGTTCCTAAAGAATCCGCCAATACTTATTTTAGACGTGGCAACAAGCGCGCTTGATAACACCACCGAAATACTTATTCAGCAAGCGTTAGACGAGCTATGCCATGGCAGAACAACCCTTGTGGTAGCGCACAGACTTTCAACCGTTAAGAACGCCGATGAGATTGCGGTTATAGACGGTGGCAAAATAACAGAGCAAGGCTCACACGAAAATCTAATAGAGCTTGGCGGTACCTACAAAGAGCTTTACAGCCTGCAGTTCCGTGCTAATAATGAATAAAAAAGTAAATGACTTGTGAAATCACTCTCACAAGTCATTTGTTTTTTACATATTTATGGTAGGCTATAAACAACACCGCCGCTACTGCGTGATATCCGCGGAGTCTTAAAAATACCTCAAATAAATAATCAGATTCCTTTATATCATAGTCACAGCTTATATTAAGCTTTAAAGCGTTAGGGGCAACGTGCATTTTTGCGTCAATTACACTTGCTATTGGGTAAATTAACGCACAGGCGGCACCGTATTCTATAGCCGCTTTTGCCGCATCCTCGCCGCCAGATATATATTTAACGTTAAAGTTTCTAACCCTTATGTTAGATACTAACCAACCAAGCCTGTTAAGCAAAAGCCTCGCCCACTCTAAACCCTCTTGTAGTTTTTCTTTTTTCTCTTTTATGCTTTTCTTGGCTTTTTGCTTTTTAGCGGCTTTAGGCTTAGCAGCTTGTTTTTTTGCTTTTTTAGGTTTACGCTTACGGGAAAGGTTTATGCGGTAAAGACGCAAGGCAAAATCGTTTTTTTTAGGGGTGGCAGTAAACTCTAAATCGAGTGGTGCAAAAAGGCATAATAAAACTATTACTGCAATTATTGCAATTATCCATAGTAGTATTTTAAGTATTAGCAAATCTTCGCCCCCCCTTTTTAATTATTCTTTACTAATATTAGCATAATAAAACATTAATTACAAGCAAAAGGCACGATAGCTCGTGCCTTTTCTTAGTCCATAAATATTTTTTTAGCATTTTCACTTAAGATTTTTTTATTATCCTCGCTTGATAATCCCATTTTAAAGAAGCTTGTCAGTTCTTTTTCGGGCGCCCAAATTGGATAATCTGTGCCGAAAAGCACTCTATCGGTGCCGTAGCTTTCAATTATTTCGCGCGCCCTGTCAGTTGTCATAAATGGGAAGCAAGAGCAACAGTCGAAATAAAGATTAGGTAAGCCTTGTAGTTTTTCTCTTGCCTCGTCCCAAACCGACCAACCGCCCAAATGTGCGCCAACTACGGTTAGCTCTGTGAAAATTTGCATTACGGGTAAAAGCCTATTAGGGTTTGAAAAATCCTTGCGACTGTCCCCACAGTGCATTAATATTGGCAAGCCTTCTTGTTCGCAAAGCTCGTAGATTTTAAGGCATCTATAATCATCTATTTTGAACTCTTGAATATCGGGGTGAAGCTTTACGCCACGAAGCCCAAGCTCTTTTAAGCGCATAACATCACCCTTTATATCAGCGCTGTCAGGGTGGAGAGTTCCAAGACCTGTAAACTTGCCCTCGGATTCGGCTACCGACTGCGCAATAAAACAGTTAATGCTCTCTACCTGCTTTGGCGAGGTGGCAACCGACTGAATTATAAAATGGTCAATCCCCACTTTACTGCCGCGCTCTAATAAATCGGTAATAGTTCCAAGACAAGCGGTATCGAGCCCGTAAAATTCGCCCGTGCTTTTAACCGCCGGCGCCGCTATTTTATCAGGGTAAACATGACAGTGCGCGTCTATAATATAGTAATTATCCACCATTACTCTAACCCTAACTTTTTAGCAGCATTCTCGCGCATTTTGTATTTTAAGATTTTACCTGCAGCGTTCATTGGGAAGCTATCTACAAAATCTATATATCTTGGTACCTTATGACGTGCCATATTAGCTGCGATATATGCCTTCATTTCGTCCTCGGTCATACTCTCGCCCTCTTTTAAAATAATGCACGCCATTATCTCCTCACCGTACTGCTTATCGGGTACACCTATAACCTGTACGTCGCTAACCTTATCGCAGGTATAGATAAATTCTTCTATCTCTTTAGGATAAATATTTTCGCCACCGCGAATAATCATATCCTTAAGTCTGCCCGTAATAAGATAGTTTCCATCGGGTCTGCGGCAAGCAAGGTCACCCGTATGCAGCCAACCATCCTTATCAATAGCCTCGGCGGTGGCTTTAGGCATTTTGTAATAACCCTTCATTATATTATAGCCACGCGCAACAAACTCGCCATTGACACCGTCGGGGCAGTCTTCACCCGTTTCGGCATCAATAATTTTACACTCTACGTTCGCGAAAGCGCTACCTACAGTTTCGGTGCGCACCTCAAGTGAATCATAATAGCTACTCATAGTACAGCCAGGGCTTGCCTCGGTCTGTCCGTAAACCGAAACAATCTGCTTCATATTCATAACCTCGGTTGCGCGTTTCATAAGGTCAGCAGGACAGTTTGAACCCGCCATAATACCCGTTCTAATATATGAGAAATCGGTTTTCTCAAAATCAGGGTGCTCCATCATTGCAATAAACATTGTAGGAACACCGTTAAACGCGGTGATATGCTCGTTATGAACACACGAAAGCGCAGGGCCGGGTGAGAAATACGGCAACGGATACATAGTAGCACCGTGTGTCATCGATGCGGTCATAGAAAGTACCATACCAAAGCAATGGAACATAGGCACCTGAATCATCATACGGTCGGCTGTGGATAAATCCATATGGTCACCGATATATTTACCGTTATTTACTACATTGTAGTGGGTAAGCATAACACCCTTTGGGAAGCCTGTTGTACCCGATGTATACTGCATATTGCAAACGTCGTCTTTATCAACCGCCGCCGCCATACGCTTAACCTCTTCTAAAGGCACACCTGATGCGCGCTCTATAGCATTTTCCCAAGTAAGACAGCCTTTTTGCTTAAAGCCAACCGTAATAACATTACGTAAAAATGGTAAGCGGCGTGCATGCAAGGGTTTGCCCGCAGCAGTTTTTTCAAGCTCGGGACAAAGCTCGGCAACTATTTCGCCATAGTTACAGTCTTTAGAGCCCTCGGTCATAATAAGGGTATGGGTATCCGACTGACGCAGTAGATACTCAACCTCGTGGATTTTATAAGCGGTATTTACGGTAACCAAAACCGCACCGATTTTAGCCGCTGCCCAGAACGAGATATACCATTGTGGCACGTTTGAAGCCCACACAGCAACGTGTGTGCCCGCCTTAACGCCCATAGCAATAAAGGCTCTCGCGCAGGTATCAACATCGTCACGGAACTCGCTATAGGTACGAGTATAATCAAGGGTTGTGTATTTAAAGGCATACTGGTCGGGGAATTCCTCTACCATACGGTCAAGAACTTCAGAGAAGGTAGCATCAATAAGCAAATCCTTTTTCCAAACGAACTGACCTGTGTGAGCCTCGTTATAATATAAGGTACGCTCATTGCGTGAGGTATCGCTATACTGCTTCATATAGTTAACGAACTGTGAAAAGATAATTTCCATATCGTCAAGCTCTTTACACCAAGCGGGGTCCCAAACAAGCGAGATATATCCATCGTAGTTAACCGAACGCAAGGTTAACATAAAGTCGGAAATTGGCAGCTCGCCCTCGCCTGCTAAGCAGTATTCAATGCCGTCTTCGGTTTTAATAGCATCGTTAAGCTGAACGTGTTTTATGTATTTACCTAAGTTTTTAACTATTTCTTCAGAGCTTTCGCCGCCGCCGAAATAAGCAGCAGACATCTGCCACAGAGCTGCTAAGTTATCAGATGCAAACCAATCAAGCATTTCGCGTAACTGTTTTGTACTACTAAAGATACCCGAGGTTTCAATAAGCAAGGTAACTCCAAGCTCTTCTGCCTTTGGTAAAACCTTTTCGATAATACCTTTTACAATATCGTAGCTACCACCGTCAAATGCGCGCATACGAATAGATGGGATATGTAAATTGTCAGCAATGGCTAAACAACGCTCTATTTCGTTTATAGTTTCATCTGCTGTGTTGCTATCTCCTAAATCCAAAATAGCGTCAATACACGGTATTTCAAGCTTTTTTTCGTACAATTTGCGCAAGGTAGCGGCGGCAGCATAATCGTGAAATGCGCCGTCTTTATCCGTAAAAAGCTTGTTATTTATATTGTGCAGCTCTATGCCTTGGAATTTTAAATCTTCGGCTATATCGCAAAACTCACTAAAGCTGCTGTTGTGCCAGCCTTTAGTAGAAAATGACAGTTTCATTAAGAGTTACATCTCCTCATAAACAATTTTGTTAATTGCGTTTATGTAAGCGCGTATGCTTGCGCCGATAATATCAGTAGAAATACCATTACCCGAATATAGCTTACCGCCACTGCGAAGCTTAACTAATGCCTGACCCATAGCCTCTTTACCCTCGGTAACCGACTGAATTTGGAAATCGTCGAGCTCGTAATGGTGGCCAACAATCTGTTCTATAGCCAAGAACGCCGCGTCAATAGGACCGTCGCCATTGCTGATGCCTTGCATTGTCTTGTCGTTTTTGGTAAGCGAAATTTGTGCGCTTGCGGTAATGATATTACCATTATTAATTACATAGCTTTGCAGCTTGTAGGTAGCGGGAACCTGTAAAGCAACAGTGGCAACGATAGCCTCAAGCTCTTTTGCGCCAACGTTTTTCTTTTCTGCTACCCTCTTAAATTCCTCGTGCACCTTTGCACAATCGTCATCCGACAAATCATAGCCTAATGTTTTAACGGCAGAGGTAACGGTTGTAATATCGTCGTTTTTATCAAGATGGATACCACTATCGTCCACCTCGGCAACAGTTACGGCAGATTTCATATTGTTTGCGTTTTCGCTAATCCAGTTAATCTGCTTAACTATGCGGTGTAATTCTGAGTATTTAATACCGCTTTCGATTCCGTAAGAAATGCCGCAGTTTTTAATAAGGTTAGAGAACACCTCTAAAGAAACACCCTCGCCTCCGATATCGGTTTTAACCGTTAAAGCGCTTTTCCTTACAGCAAGGGCTACCGATGCTACAGCAAGACCGTTTTTATCGCTACAGTAAACACCAACAGGAACGGTGCAGTTAGCGGCAATATCCTCTACAAAAGCTGCAAAATCGTCGGGCATCATACCATCTGCAGTGTCACACAAAGTTACACTTGTAGCACCCGAATTAATTGCAGTATTAATAGCATTTTTCAAAAACTCGGGTTCTGCCCTTGTAGCATCGACAGCGCAGAACTCAACATCGTTACATTTTTGGTGAGCTAAAGCTACTGCTTTTTCTATCCATTCTAACATCTTTGGTGCTTTTTTATGGCAGGTATACTCCATACCAACAGTAGAGGTAGGAAGCTCTATACGGATTGCGGGCTTTTTAGCAGAGCTAAGTGCTGCTGCAGCGTTTTCAATACTCTCGATACTGCTACCTGCAGCCACCGAAATTACGCTATTTTTTACAAAGGAAGAAATTGTGCGAACAAGCAAGGTATCCACCTTAGCATTCTCAATTTCCGAAATTTCAATAGTATCAACATTTAGATTTTCAAGCTGACGGGCAATCTCTATTTTCTCTTTAAACGAGAAATTACTGCCTGTTTTACAAAGGGTTGCGTCTGCAATTTTAATTTGTTTCATAAATATCCTTCCTTTCTTCCGTGAAAGAGCTTTGCAATACCATAAAAAAAGCCCCTGAAATAGAATATTACTATTTCAGGGACGAATATAATCCGCGGTACCACCCTGGTTGCTACTTTACAAGTAACCACCTTATAAAGCTCTATTAAGCTTTTTGCCTTGGTAACGGGGCAAGCCGTGACCGCTTACTTAAAATCTATGTTCAGCAGTCCTGCTACGGAACGAGACTTGACCTATCTTACCGCACTGCCTTGCACCATACGGCAGCTCTCTAAAGCGGGGTGGGATAAGCAATAATTCCATCAACGCATTTAAAAGTATGCAAGTATTATACCATCGTGAAATAGCTTTGTCAACTGTTTTTTAGCTTTATTTACGCGTGGTAAAGGTTATCCGACTGATACCTTGGCTCACAAGTGAGATTGATTCCAAGGTTTTTGAAAACGTTTATATCCACTTGGCTTAAACAAACCGAGCTATGCGCCTCGCAACCCTTTAACTTTGAAAGCTGAGAAATTGCAAGTTTTGCATCGTTGCTTGTTACGGCAGATATGCAAAGTGCAGTTAGAATTTCGTCGGTATGAAGTAATGGATTACTTTTGCCCAAATACTCTGTGTTAAGATTCTGCACGGGCTCTATAACATTGGGCGGAATTAGTGTTACGGGCTTTGCAATGCCTGCCAAGTATTTGAGAGCATTTAATAGCATTGCAGAAGACGCACCCAAAAGCGCAGTAGTTTTACCCGTAATAACGGTTCCGTCTGGCAGCTCGATAGCGGCGGCCGGACCGCCCGTTTCTTCTGCGCGCTTAACTGCTGCCGGGATAACTGCACGGTCGTTTATATTAGCGCCTGCTTGTTTAAGCAACAGCTCTATTTTCATAACCTCTTCGTCGGTGCCATTACCCTTTATACGTTTACAAAGTGCTTCGTAATAGCGACGGATTATCTCGCCACGGGCAGCGTTTTTAACAGCCTCGTCGTCGAAAATGCAGTTACCTGCCATATTAACACCCATATCGGTTGGTGATTTATATGGACACTCGCCAAGAATACGTTCCATCATAGCCTCTACTACGGGGAAAACCTCAACGTCGCGGTTGTAGTTTACGGTAGTAACGCCGTATGCGTCTAAATGGAAGGGGTCTATCATATTAACGTCGTTAAGGTCGGCAGTTGCCGCCTCGTACGCAAGGTTTACAGGGTGCTTTAAGGGTATATTCCAAATCGGGAAGGTTTCAAACTTAGCATAGCCCGCAGAAATACCGCGCTTATGCTCGTGATAAAGCTGACTTAAGCAGGTTGCCATTTTGCCACTACCTGGACCGGGAGCTGTTACAACCACCAGGTTGCGCTGGGTCTTAATATACTCATTTTTACCAAAGCCCTCGTCCGAAACAATAAGCTTAATGTCTGAAGGATACCCTTCTATACAGTAATGATGGTAAACGGGTATGCCAAGGCGGTTAAGCTTATCTGCAAAAGCAATAGCAGTGGGCTGACCCATATAGCGAGTCAACACCACACTACCTACAAAAAGACCAAAGCTACGGAAAGCATCAATTAAACGAAGAACATCAAGGTCGTAGGTTATACCAATGTCGCCACGGATTTTATTTTTCTCAATATCCGAAGCATTTATAGCGATAACTATTTCTGCAACGTCGCGCAGCTTTGAAAGCATACGGATTTTTGAATCGGGTTCGAAACCGGGTAATACGCGCGAAGCGTGAAAATCGTCGAAAAGCTTGCCGCCAAACTCTAAATAAAGCTTACCACCAAACTTAGCAATTCTTTCTTCAATATGCTGTGATTGTAATTTTAGATACTTATCGTTATCAAAACCCTTGGCGTACACCCTTTGTACCCTCCCCAAAATAAACTCTAAAAAATATAATACCACATTTATTTTTTCTTTTCAAGCCGAATTATACTATATTTAATAATATTCCACAAAAAATTGACGAGCCGAATAATATCGGCTCGTCAAAATTCGAAAAGAGGTACTAATCGGTATAAGCTACTGCATTTTCATACAGCTCTTCTACCTCTTTAGTAGGCTTCTTTGTAAGAAGTGTAACAATAACTGCTGCTATTAAGCTTGCTATAAAACCAGGTAAAATTTCGTAAATTCCGGTTGAGGATAAGAAAGCAAGCCAAAGAATATCAACAATAGCGCCAACAAGTATACCTACAACAGCACCAACAAAGTTGAAGCGTTTCCAGAATAGTGAAAGGAGAATTGTAGGACCGAATGCTGCACCAAACACACCCCAAGCATTTGAAACAAGACTCATTATAGAACCTGCATTAGGATTAGCGGCAATAATTAAAGCTACTACTGCAATGCCTAAAACAACTAATCTGCCTGCCCAAAGCATCTCTTTTTCACTTGCTTTATCCTTACGGATGATGGGCTTGTAAACGTCACTTGCAAAAGCAGATGCAGCAGAAAGAAGCTGACTGTCCGCAGTACTCATAGATGCAGCAAGAACGGCAGAGAGCAATAATCCAGAAATCAATGCAGGGAATATTTTGCGAACCATATTAATAAATACAAGTTCGCCTGCAACAACCGACTCGTCAAAGCCTAAATACATACGTCCGATTATACCTATTGCAGCTGCAAAAGCAACAACAAGCACCGTCCAAACAATACCGATTCTTGCAGATTTCTTTACATCTTTTTGAGATTTCAAGGACATAAAGCGAATTATAATATGTGGCATACCAAAGTAGCCAAGACCCCAAGCAAGACCCGAAACAATATCTTTCCAATTAGTTACGGGGTTCCAGAAGTTAGCTTCGATACCTGCCGTGTTGAGAGCGCCGAAGTCGATAGCGGTCATAGCAAATATAGGTGCAATAAGCATAGCGCCTATAATTAATAAGCCTTGGAAAAAGTCGGTCCAACATACAGCAGAGAAACCGCCAAGGAAGGTATAACCTATAATGATAACCGCTGCTATGTACATAGCGATTTTAGGGTCAATACCTGTAACGGTGTTAAACAACGTACCGCAAGCCTTTATACTCGATGCAGCATAAATTGTGTAGGCTACTAAGAAAACTACTGCACAAATAATCTGCAACGCCTTTGACTTAGATAAAAAGCGGTTTGTGAGATATTGCGGTATAGTAATAGAATCGTTAGCAACCACCGAGAAACGACGAAGTCTTGGTGCTTGAACAAGCCAGCTTATAGTGTAACCTATAGCAAGACCTACAGACACCCAAACCTGACCCAAACCTGCAGCGTAAATAGATGTAGGCAAACCCATAAGCACCCAAGCACTCATATCAGATGCTCCGGCTGAAAGAGCAGAAACCCAAGGTCCCATTTTTCTGCCGCCTAAAAAGTAAGTTTTTTCGCCACCGTCTTTGTTTTTAAAGAAAAAGTAAACGCCAATGCCCAACATAAAGGCAAGATAGATTACAAATACGATTAACTCTTGTATTTGTGATGAAGACATTTTAAATCATCCTTTCAATTTTTTAAAGCTACCCGTGTAGTATAACACAAATAAAATTAGACTGAAATACAGAACGGAGTACAGACTAATATCCATACTCCGTTTTAAAACTATTATATTTCACTGATAAATAAAGGATTTTTAGCTAATATTGAAATTAGACTAAAAAATATACTAAAAATAAAATTTTATTTTTTTACCGAAAAACCTGCCAAAAACATAGGCAAAATTTGTGTTGAGTACTTGCGAAGTGAGTACTCGCCCTCACTTAAGCACCAGTCATAAATAAGCGCACGTTCGCACAAAGCGTATGCCTTTTCAATTTCAGACGCTGTAAAGTTTTCACAAAACTCGCCATTTTGCAAGCCGTCCGAAATAATAGAACGAAGCATACGGTAATAGCTACGTCTCCGGTCAAGCAAATGCTTTTCGCCTTTTGTGATAAGCTGGGTTGAGTAAAGACCCTTAAGTAACTCTAAAGGAATACTGTTCTCTATCATACCAAAAAGCTCGCGGTTTAAAAAGAGTAGCTTTTGGGTAGCGGTGGGATACTCGCTAAGGCTTGGCGCGAGCTCGTCGTACTTTTCGTCAAACAAAATTGAAAGCGAGTGCAAAAGCGCATCTTTGCCGTTGAAGTAATGATAGAAAGAGCCCTTTGAGGTTTGGGACTCGTAAATTATATCATCAACAGTAGTATTATCATACCCCTGCTCGTAAAACAGCTTCCACGCAGCAGATACTATTCGGCTTTTTGTATTGCGCGCCGCCTTTTTTGGCATACACCCACCCCCTAAGTAATACTTAAACATCGCCAACATATTTATTATACCATAAAATATACCAAAGGTGGTAGTAGAATTTTTTTGTGAAAATTTGTACACTTTGCGAATAGACATAATACATATTAGTTGCTATAATAAAGACAACAAAGGGAAAGGAGCTAAGGACCAATGCAGAAAGATCCACCTAAAATGCAAACAAAATAAACGTAAAGGGGTGAGTCCAAAGTACAATTAAGTCCTAAACTCGACAAGTAATATTTTATGAAAAAGGTGAGTCCAAAAGTTTAAATAGTTCTCTTTCGAATCACAATAATAAAAGGGTGAGTCCAATGGACAGTGAAGTTTTTAATTAAAAATTCAGTTATTATCGGCTATGTGCAATATTCGGCTTTCGAAG
>JAZNZF010000040.1:0-38551 GCA_045594795.1 Acutalibacteraceae bacterium
TGTTTGCATTAACCAGAATTGACGGGAATGTTACAGGGAATAACACCGGCTCCTTTTTAGTAGCATCGTAGTTATCTACAAAGTCTACTGTGTCGCTACCGATATCGCGGAACAACTCTGAAGCAATGCCCGAAAGCTTTGCCTCGGTGTAACGTGATGCGGCGCACTGCATATCGCGAGAATATGCCTTACCAAAGTTACCCTTTGAATCTACAAAAGGGTGCAATAGTGCCTGATAACCCTCTGACAAACGTACCATTGTATCGTAAATAGCGGCATCACCATGGGGGTTTAGCTGCATTGTTCTACCTACTATATTAGCAGATTTTATTCTTGCACCGTTAAGCAATCCCATTTCGTACATAGTGAAAAGCAGTTTTCTGTGCGAGGGTTTAAAGCCGTCTATCTCGGGTATTGCACGAGAGACGATAACACTCATGGCATAGGGCATATAGTTGCTTTCAAGTGTTTCGGTTATAGGCTGGTCAATAACCATGCCCGCACCCGATATATACACGTTATCAGCAAGAGCTTTTTCACCATTTGCTTCAACCGTTTTTTTCTTTCTTGGTGCCATAGTAATCGCCTCCTTATACTAAATCTAATTCGTCTAAATAACGGTAGCCATTTTCGGCTATATATTCTTTTCTGCCTGCAAGGTTATCACCAAGTAACAGGTCAAACATTTCGGCAGTTCGCTCGGCATCGCGGGCTAAAACCTTTATAAGTCTACGCGAAACAGGGTTCATAGTGGTCATATTCATCATATCGGGTTGGTTTTCACCAAGTCCCTTTGAACGCTGAATGGTGTACTTCTTATCCCCTATTTCAGTAAGAATCTCGTTTTTCTCGCTATCGTCATAAGCAAAATAGGTTTTATCCTTAGTGTTAATTTCATAAAGCGGTGTTTCTGCAATATACACCTTACCCTCGTCTATTAATGTTGGCATAAGCCTATACATCATTGTTAGAATAAGGGTACGAATTTGGAAGCCGTCGTAGTCGGCATCGGTACAAATAATAACCTTGTTCCAACGCAGCTTGTCCAAATTAAAGGTAGATAAGTCTTTGTTAGCCTTGGTCTGTACCTCTACGCCACAGCCAAGCACCTTTATAAGATTTGTTATTATTTCGCTTTTAAATATTTTACCGTACTCTGCTTTTAAGCAGTTAAGTATTTTACCGCGCACCGCCATAACTGCTTGGAAGTTTGGGTCACGCGCAAGCTTACAAGAACCAAGCGCCGAATCACCCTCAACTATAAAGAGTTCGCGTTCTAAAGTGTCGCGGCTACGACAATCTACAAACTTAGGAATTCGGTTAAGTGGGTCGTCACTTTTTTGCAGGGTGTTTTTAAGGTTAAGTCGTTCCTTTTCACTCTTTTCACGACTGCGCTTGTTAATTAACACCTGTTCTACTATCTTATCCGCCTCTGTCTTGTTTTCAATAAAATAGATTTCAAGATTGCGACGGAAGAAATCGGTCATTGCCTCTTGTATAAACTTGTTAGTAATTGCTTTCTTTGTCTGGTTTTCGTAAGAGGTTTGGGTTGAGAAGGACGAAACCACCAAAACCAAGCACTCTTCTATATCAGAAAATGAGATTTTACTTTCGTTCTTCTGGTATTTGTTGTTTTGTTTAATGTAGTTATCAAGCTGTGAAACGAATGCACTACGCACAGCCTTTTCGGGTGCGCCGCCGTACTCTAACCAGCTTGAGTTGTGGTAATATTCTTTTAACTGCTTTTTGTTTGAAAAGCTAAGCGCAGCATTAATCTTAACGCGATATGGTTTTTTATCCTCGCGGTCGCGACCCTTGCTTTCGGTCTGCCAAAACTGTACCGATGAAAGCCCCTCGTCAGCAACAAACTCATTAAGATAATCCTTAATACCCTCTTTATAACAAAATTCTTCGGTATGGAAGCGTGCGCCCTCTTGGGTTTTTAGCTGAAAAACTACGCCATCATTTACAACGGCTTGTCTGCGAAGTATGTCTATAAAATAGCTTGTGGGTATGTTGATATCGGTAAACACCTTAAGGTCGGGGCGCCATTTAATTTTGGTGCCTGTATCCTTTTTATCGTAAGGCTCTTTTTTAAGACCGCCTACGTTCTCTCCGTGCTCGAAGTGTAGAGTGTAGATGTATCCATCGCGCTTAATTTCAACGTCCATATATTCTGACGCGTACTGGGTAGAGCAAAGGCCAAGTCCGTTAAGACCGAGTGAAAACTCATAGCTGCCGCCATCGTTAGTCTGATACTTACCGCCTGCGTACATTTCGCAAAAAACAAGCTCCCAGTTAAAGCGTTGTTCGTTCTCGTTATAATCAACGGGGATACCGCGGCCAAAGTCCTGCACCTCTATTGAGTTATCGGAATAATAGGTAATTAAAATTTTCTTACCATATCCCTCGCGTGCCTCGTCGATAGAGTTAGAAATAATTTCAAAAACAGAATGCTCGCATCCGTCGATACCGTCAGAACCAAAGATAACCGCAGGGCGTTTTCGCACGCGGTCGGCACCTTTAAGCGAGGATATACTGTCGTTAGTGTAATCGTTCTTTTTAACTGCCATATTGCACTCCTAATAATATAGTAATCATAATACACATACATATATAATTATACAATATATGGGAATTTTGTCAAGTAAAAGCCGCCATATATTGCATAAAATATAATATATATAACGAACAATATTTAACCCCTCGTCCCTTTCTTTAACAAAAACAGTTTATTTTCTAAAAAAGCACTTGCAATTTCACAAAAGTTATAATATAATAATATCCGTTATTTAAGGCAACATACGTTGCGCCTTAATACAAACGCCGGTGTGTTGGAATTGGCAGACGAGGTGGACTCAAAATCCATTGATGGCGACATCGTGCGGGTTCAAGTCCCGCCACCGGCACCAAAATAACGGTACTCACTTTTGTGGGTGCCGTTATTTTTTATTGTATTATGTTTGCGAGACTTGAACCCTAAGAGGGTTGCGACGTTAATAAAACAGTCCGGTGGACTGTTTTTAGTTGCAAGGTGCGAAGTCGGGTACCGCTTGAGTTTTGGTATAACTACAACCGCCGTAACATACAATAGTAAAAAGGCGGTGTTTATTATGAAAAGCAAGCTAAAAAGCTACATTTATTCTATTTTAATAGCCCTTGGTGTTGGTGGACTTTCGGCGCTTATAACGAGTGATAGTATGGATATTTACAAAGAAATCAATACTCCGCCACTCTCTCCGCCGTCGGTACTGTTCCCTATAGTTTGGAGTGTGCTTTATATACTTATGGGGATTAGCGCCGCTATGGTTTATAACACCAACAATGCTTTAGTGCGTCACCGCAACTCTGCGCTATTAACATACGGTTTAAGCCTGATTTTCAACTTATTTTGGAGTATAATTTTCTTTAATATGCGCATGTATTTGTTCGCGTTTATTTGGCTTGTTATACTCTGGCTTTTAATTCTTTTAACCATTATTAAATATTATAATATAAACAAATTAGCGGCACTCTTACAAATACCATATCTTCTGTGGGTTACCTTTGCGGGATATTTGAATTTAGGGATATATTTGTTAAACCGATAAAAAACCGCCTTACTGTTTTACCAAGACGTAAACAGCAAGGCGTTGTTTTTTTACTTATGCTTATCCATATACTCCATATATCTAACCCAATCATGATAGGATAGAAAGTGCATACCGTTTCTCTTGTGGTAGCCAATATGTCCATCTTGCAGCGCTTCGCCCGGCTCTAAAAACTTATCGTTATGCACAAAACCTTTTAAGCCCTCGCGTTCCCAAGCCTTACTTGCAGCAAGACAGCACAGCTGCTGAGATTCGGGGTCTGCCCACATATCCAATGAAGCAGAGGCAACATAAACATATCTTGGGGCTATACTTGCTAATAGATAATGCTGGTCGAACTCTTCACTGCAGTTAGTTTCTTTGTATTTTAGGTAGTTTTTACAAAACCAGAACGGAAAGGTTTCTGCCATAAAGCTGATACTTTCACCCGCAGTTGTTGGCATCCATCTTTCAGGTGGGTTTGTATGTCCTAAAGAGCCTCGCGAAAGCGAATCACCCGAGCAACCTGCATTGTTTGAAAAGGTAAACTTAAAGCGGGTATCAAGCATACTTGTTATAAGAGCGGTTTTACCAAGACGCGAATGCCCAATAACCGCTGCATTATTAAGGTCTAATCCTCCAAGAGTTTCGGCATAGTCCATAACGCGCATAGCCGTCCACGCCCACATCATAAGCTTGCCACAGTCGGTATCGTTCTGTCTGCCATTTGGCAACAGCAAAGGTGCTACGCCTGTGGTGAAATCGCCATCGTCGCTTGTAACATCGGTGTAATTGAAATAAAGAACGTCAAAGCCACCGTTATCGGCTATTATTTCGGCAGGAAAATAAAACCCTTTATCCATATCGTGAAAGTTAATGTTAATAAAAAACGGACGCTTTTTTTGGTCTTTATGTAGCATACGGAAAAGCGGGAATGTATGACTGCCGTTAGGTGTAGTTACTGTAAAAGGAATTTTATCCATAATTACACTGCCACCGCTTATAGAACTATTAATAAGCTCGGGCTCACCAGTGCTTATGCCCCACTCTACCTCCGGTAAATAGCCATATTCCTCGCGTTGTAGAATCTCGACCATTTCCTCTCGCGAGCGTAGAGGCGGAAGCTTACGATTAGATAGCAATTCTTTTAACATTTCTTTTTCTCCCTAACACAACAGTAATTACCTTTATGCGCTAATTATATCAAGCAATGTTTTGTTTGTAAATAAAAACTTTTTAAAATATGTCTTAATGTTTTAATTTGCTTGACTTTTATATGCTTTCGCGTTATTATAATTGTATCTATTTTATAGGCTATCGCTTTGAAATGAGGGTATTTTTAATGTTAAAAAACACAGAAAAGGATATGGAAACCATAGTAAACCTTGCTAAAAGCAGAGGTTATGTATACGCAGGTAGTGAGATTTACGGTGGTCTAGCAAACTCTTGGGACTACGGCCCCCTTGGTGTTGAGTTTAAAAACAACGTGAAAAAAGCTTGGTGGAAAAAGTTTGTGCAAGAGTCACCTTATAACGTTGGTCTTGACTCTGCTATTATAATGAACCCCGAAACCTGGGTTACAAGCGGCCACGTTGGCGGCTTCTCTGATCCTCTGATGGACTGTAAAGACTGCCACGCAAGGCATCGAGCCGACAAGCTTATTGAGGATGTTGGCGGTAAAGCCGAAGGTATGACCTTCGAGCAAATGTCTGAATACATAAAAGAAAACGGAATTGCTTGCCCCGAGTGTGGTAGCAAAAACTTTACCGATATACGCAAATTCAACCTTATGTTTAAAACCTTTATAGGTGTTACTGAGGACGCTAAAAACGAGGTTTATCTCCGCCCCGAAACTGCACAGGGTATTTTTGTTAACTACGCTAACATTCAGCGTACAACACGTAAAAAGCTACCCTTTGGTGTATGTCAGATAGGCAAATCCTTCCGTAACGAGATTACACCCGGTAACTTTATTTTCCGTACACGTGAGTTCGAGCAAATGGAATGTGAATTCTTCTGCAAACCCGACACAGACCTTGAGTGGTTCTATTACTGGAAAGACTACTGCAAAAACTTCCTTTTAAGCCTTGGTTTAAAGGAAGAAAATCTACGTCTTCGCGACCACGAGAAAGAAGAGCTTTCGTTCTATTCTAAAGCTACAACCGATATAGAGTATCTTTTCCCGTTTGGTTGGGGCGAACTTTGGGGTATTGCCGACCGTACTAACTACGATCTTGGACGCCACCAAGAAGCTTCGGGCAAATCACTTGAGTACTTCGACCCAGAAACTAATGAAAAATACGTACCTTACGTAGTTGAGCCATCACTTGGTGCAGACCGTGTTGCTCTTTCCTTCCTTTGCGAAGCTTATGATGAAGAGCTTGACGAGAAGGGTGAAAAGCGTGTGGTTATGCATTTGCACCCTGCCCTTGCACCCTTTAAGGCTGCAATTTTGCCTTTAAGCAAAAAGCTAAGTGATAAAGCAACCGAAATATTTTCTGACCTTGCAAAAGAGTTTATGGTTGATTTTGACGAGGCAGGCTCTATTGGTAAGCGTTACCGCCGTCAAGACGAAATCGGTACACCTTACTGCATTACATACGATTTTGAAAGTGAAGAAGACGGCTGCGTTACAGTACGTGACCGCGACACTATGGAACAGGTACGTATGCCTATTTCTGAGCTACGTGCATTTATCCGTGAAAAGTTAGAATTCTAATTATAAAAAGTTAGCGCCCCTTACGTTGCTGTGTAAGGGGGCGCTTTTGTTTTGAAATAATTTTAAAAGTGGTACGTACAAATTAGTACGTACCACTAATTTTTTATAGCAAAACAAGGCATACCCTAAGCCGTGGCTTTTGGGATGCCTTAATATCCATAACAAAGACGCTTTACTTTAATTAGTTAGCAGCCTTATTCATGCGAACAACAAGATTGGACTTTTTGCGTGCAGCAGTGTTCTTATGAAGAATACCCTTTGTAACAGCCATATCAATATTCTTAACGGCAGCTTTTACGGCAACTTCCTTATCTTCTGCATTGTTTGCGATTGCAGCGTTAGCCTTCTTTATAGAAGTGCGAAGAGCAGAACGATAGCTCTTATTACGCTCGTAACGTGCAGCGCTAACAAGAACACGTTTTTTTGCAGATTTAATGTTAGGCATTTTCTTACCTCCTTAGCCAAAGCTTAAAATTGCAGTACGATTATATTACCACTAATCAAACCAAATTTCAAGGGCTTTTTTTAATTTTCTTGTATTTTGTTTAAAATTTTGTAAAAAAGTTAAAATTTTCTGCCGTTTTAGTTAATAAAAGCAGTTGAGATTTACATTTTACTGTAGTATAATATATAAGTATTAATATATATTATGGGGCGGTATGCTCTATTTATAGCGAGGTTTAGTGTTTTGGAAATATATTTAGACAACAGCGCAACCACCAAAGTTTGCGATACTGCAATACAATACGCCCACGAAGCATTGGAGAATAGTTGGCATAACCCTTCGTCTTTATACAGCGCAGGTATGCAGGCTGAACGACTCCTTGCTCGCACACGCACGGCAGTTGCTAAGCTTTTAAATTGCCGAGATGACGAGGTGTATTTCACAGGTTGCGGAACCGAGGCAAACAATACTGCAATTTTCGGCGCGGCAGAGCACGGTAAAAAGCGCGGTAAAAGAATAGTTACCACCTCGGTAGAGCACCCCTCTGTAGCCGAGCCAATAAACGAGCTTGAACGCCGCGGCTTTGAGGTGATACGGCTTAAGGTCGATTCGAGCGGTAAAATCAATGAAACAGAATTAACTAACGCTATTGATAAAAACACCATTCTCGTTAGCGTTATGCTTGTTAATAACGAAAGCGGTGCAATAATGCCTGTGCGTACAGCTGCCGATGCAATAAAGCAAAAAGGCGCGCCTGCGCTTTTGCACTGCGATGCAGTACAAGCCTTCGGCAAAATACCGGTCGACGTAAATAAATTAGGGGTAGACCTTTTAAGTATCAGCGGTCATAAGCTACACGCACCCAAAGGTGTAGGTGTACTTTATAAATCCAAAAAAGTGCATATCCCTCCCCTGCTTTTAGGCGGTGGACAGGAAAGCGGTTTGCGGTCAGGTACAGAAGCAGTTCCCTCTATTTACGCCCTTTGCGGTGCATTAAAGGAGTTTGGTGATATAAACGCAAGGTTCAAAGATATCTCCGAATTAAATCAATACGGTAGGCGTAAATTAGGCGAATTAGACGGTGTTGTATTTAACTCAAGCGACGACGCACTACCATACATAATAAACATTTCGGTACTCGGCTACCGTTCAGAAACGCTTTTGCATTTTTTAGAGGCAGACGGAATATACGTTTCAAGTGGTAGTGCATGTTCTAAGGGCAAAGCAAGTGCCGTACTAACCGAAATGGGTATTGATAAAGAGCGTGCCGACAGCGCACTTAGAATTAGCCTTAGCAGATACAACACAAAGGACGATTTTGATAAGCTTTGCCTTTCTATAAAGGCGGCTCAGGATAGATTAAGGAAGAGGTAAAATGAAAGAAATTATACTAATTAAAAACGGAGAATTAGCCCTTAAAGGCCTTAACCGAATGACCTTTGAGGATATATTAATTAAAAACATCAGGCGCAAAATAGGTATGCTTGGTGAATACTCTGTGCGCAAAGCACAGTCTACAATTTACATTGAACCAAGATACGAGGATTTCCCTTTTGAAGATGCTCTCAAAGGTATGAAAAAGGTTTTCGGCATAGCCGCTTTTTCGCGCGCTTTGGCTGTTGAAAAGGACATCGACGCAATCCTTAATGCCGCGCCCGAATATCTTCGCGAAAGATTAATGGGTGCTAAAACCTTTAAGGTGGAATCAAAACGCGCCGACAAGCGTTTCCCACTCACCTCTCCCGAAATTAGCCGCGAGCTTGGTGGCAAACTGTTAAGTCACTTCCCTCACCTCAAGGTCGACGTTCACAACCCTGAGGTTTTGGTTATGGTAGAAATTCGCGATTACGGTGCTTATATACACGGCGAGCAACTAAAAGGTGCAGGCGGTATGCCAGTTGGCTCTGGCGGTAGGGCTGCCGTTCTTATTTCGGGCGGTATTGATTCACCCGTTGCGGCTTATATGATGGCCAAGCGCGGACTCGAGCTGAATGCTATTCACTTTGCCTCGCCTCCATACACCTCACCCCGAGCCGAGCTTAAGGTTATGCAGCTACTAAAAAAGGTTGCTGATTACAGCAATGCTATACGATTTGGTGTAGTTCCCTTTACCGAAATTCAAGAGCTCATCGGCAAGCACTGCCCCGAAGAATATTTTACACTTATTATGCGCCGTTTTATGATGCGTATTTCCGAAAAGCTTGCGCGTGAACGCGGTTGCGGTGCTTTGATTACGGGTGAAAGTGTGGGACAGGTTGCAAGCCAAACTCTTTTGGCACTCGGTGTTACCGATGCTGTAGTTAATATGCCTGTGCTTCGCCCCGTTATTGGTATGGACAAAGATGAGATAATTGAAATTTCAAGAAAAATTGATACCTTTGATATTTCTATAGAGCCGTACGAAGATTGCTGTACCGTGTTTACTCCAAAACACCCTAAGACAAGACCAAATTTAGAGCTTGTCGAAGCTGCCGAAAGTGCACTTGATATTGATGCCCTTGTACAAAGGGCTGTTGCAGAAACCGAGTTTAAGATAATTGATAGCGAAACAGAACTTTAAGATATAAGCTTAAGGAGTTTTTTATGATTGGTGAAATTATTTGTGTTGGAACCGAGTTGTTACTTGGAGATATAGTTAATACCAATGCGGCATACCTATCGGCACAGCTTTCAGAGTTGGGCATTAACCTTTATAACCAAACGGTTATAGGGGATAATCCTGCACGTCTTTCTAAATGCATATCGTCAGCACTTAAAAACTGCGACCTTCTTATTTTAACGGGTGGTTTAGGCCCCACCTTAGACGATATTACCAAAGAAACGGTTGCAGAGGTTTGCGGACTAAAGCTTATACAAGACAAATCTGTACTGTCCGATTTAGAGAACTACTATGCAAGCCAAAGTCGTGCTATTCCTGCGGGTGTAGCAAAGCAAGCCTTAGTGCCACGCGGCGCAACTATACTTAAAAATAATTTTGGTACAGCACCCGGACTTTTAGTGAATTATGGTGAAAAGAAAATAATATTGCTCCCCGGTCCCCCACGCGAAATGCAGCCTATGTTCGAAAACGAAGTGAAACCCATACTTCTTGACATTACCGATAACGCCATTATATCAAAAAGCCTTTACATTTACGGTATAGGTGAAAGCGAGGTTGCAAACAGGTTAGGCAAAAAGCTTTTAAGCGGTAAAAATCCTACGGTTGCTACCTATGCTAAGGATGGCGAGGTGCAAGTAAGGGTAACTGCAAGTGCTACCTCAAAGACCCAAGCGGAGCAACTGCTTAAAAATACCGTTAGTTCTATTAAAAGCACCTTTGGTGATGCTATATATTCTGATAATCAAAGCGGTCTGCAAAACACCGCCGTTAAGCTACTTAATAAAAAGAGGCTAAAGGTTGCCACTGCCGAGTCGTGCACAGCCGGTATGCTTTCTAAAAGTATTACCGAGGTTTCGGGCTCAAGCAGTGTTTTTGAAATGGGTGTGTCGGCATACGCTAACGATATAAAAATAAGGGTGCTTAAGGTACCTAAAGAAATAATCGCATCACGAGGTGCGGTAAGTCCCGAAACCGCCGCTTTAATGGCAAAGGGCGTAAAAGATGCGGCAGGCTCTGATATCGGCGTTGGCATTACCGGTGTTGCAGGGCCCGAGCCAAGTGAGAACAAGCCCGTTGGGTTAGTATACATCGCTTTAACCGATGGTAAATATGTTTGGATTCGCCAACTGAATGCCGCTTTTAATAACGACCGTGAACGTGTACGTAACGCAGCAACCTTAGCCGCTCTCGACCTTATTAGAAGGTACTGCTTAAGCGTGCCAGAGGTTATGGGCGGTGGAAGCACCCTTGGTGACAACCTTGTTATTGCAACAAGTCCTTTTGATTTTACCTACCCGATAGTAGAAGAAAAAGAAACCAAGCAAACACAAATAAAGGTGGATGGCAAACCGCCTATTCCTGTAATGGAATTTAGGAGTGATGAAGCCGACGAGCTTATGCAGATTTTACTAAAAGACGATGAATTAGTAAACGAACCCGAAATTCCGCAATACGAGGATAGCGCCCCCTACTTTACAGAAAATACCGAACAAAAAAATCCAAATGCTTTTATTAAGTTTTTGAAAAACATTTTGCCTTGGAAAAACGACCCTTTAAAAGAGCTTATAAGAAAAATTGTTTTTCTTATTGCACTTATAACCTTTATTGGCGCGGGAATTTATCTTATTAACTACTTTAATCAGGGTAGCGTAAACCAAAATTTAGTAAGCGAGGCGCGTGAAATATACACCACCGCTGGAGATAATGCAAACAAAAGCGGTATGCTTATTAAGTTTGAAGAGCTTTATAAAAAGAATAGCGATATTCGTGGTTGGCTTTCTATTGACGGCACAAAAATTGATTATCCCGTTTACCAAACCAAGAATAACGAGTTTTATGTCGACCACGATATGTCTAAAAACAAAAGCCGCTACGGTGCAATTTTTGCCGACCGCAACGCTAAGATAACCAAGAATACCCGTAGCAAAAACATAGTTCTATACGGGCACAATATGCTCGACGGCTCTATGTTCGGCGGAATATTGGATTACACAAAGCTAAATTTTTACAAAGAAAATCCGCTTATACAGTTTGATAGTCTGTACGATAGCAACACCTACAAGGTTTTTGCGGTTATTGTTACAAACGTAAACAAAGAGGATGACAATGGGTATGTTTTTAACTATATGCAAAGCCACTTTTCGTCCGAAAACAATTTCTTAAACTGGATAGAAAACATAAAGGTGCGCAGCGTTATAAACACAGGTGTTGATGTTATCGGCAGTGACGAGGTTATTACACTTTCTACCTGTTCGTACCAGTTCGATAATGCAAGAACTGTTGTGTTTGCCCGTAAGGTGCGCGAGGGTGAGAGTATGCACATTAACACCTCCTCCGCAAAATACAACAAGACACCTTTATATCCGCAAGCTTACTACGATAAAAACGGTGGCAAAAAGCCAAAGGTTGAAATTAAAACCTTTACCGATACCACAAGCACAAACGTAGACAAAATCGAAGCCACCACTTCGTCCACTACCGCAAGTACATCTTCTGTTGATAAGCCAAACGATAAAGACAACAAAGGTGATTCAGATAAAGAAAAAACAGTTAAGGTTTCTAACTATGTAGGCCTAACACTTTTAGAGGCTATAGAAAAAATTAACGAGCAAGGGCTTACTGTATCGAGAATTGACTACAACGGTGAAGAGGGTAACGAAGACGAGGTTCTTGCACAGAATATTAAGGAAAATGAAATGGTAGCCGAAGGTAGCGGAATAGTTCTTACCGTGGGCGGTAATCCCGAAAAGGTTACTGTGCCTGACTTTGTTGGCTTAACACTTAATGAAGCAAAAAGCAAAGCAAAAGAGGTAGGACTTTTTCTTAACGTTGAATCAATAGGCTCTAAATTAAAGAAAAATACCGTTTTAATACAGTCTATCCTACCCGAAACCGTTACCGAAGAACGCTCGATAATTATACATATTAGTAACGGCACTAACGAAGTTCCTGACGTTATCGGTCTTGAATCTGAAAAGGCTAAAAAACAGATAGAAAAATTCGGCTTTAAGGTAAAGGTAGTAAAAAAAGAGGTTACCGATAGCTCACAAATCGGTATTGTTTTTAACCAGTCGGTTACACCATATACCTACGCACCCACTAAGGATAAGATAGTTCTATACGTTGGTAAGGAAAAAAAGGATAGCAGCTCTTCTTCAAGCAAGGAGTCATCCTCTGTCGGTAGCACTTCATCTACCACAAGTACTGAAAGCAGTAAGGATACAAGCACAAGCTCTACTTCTACCAATAGTACCACTTCATCGTCCGAGGTCACAAACACTTCATCTGTAGCAAGTGGCTCTGATATTAATTCCAACGAACAGAAAGGATAACCAAAATGGATAAAGAGCAAGGAAAGCAAGTCTCGCCGTCAGCAGACGAGTTCGACCTACTTTTGCAACAAAGAAAACTTAATACCGAAGCAAAAAGCAGTATAGAAAGCTTTATTTCGGCGCCTGTTACCGACAAGGTTGGCGTTATTGAAAACGGTGATGATTCTGCTATTGGCGAGTTTATTGCAAAGCCCTTTTCCGAGGAGGAACGCGTAGGAAGTATTTCTGCTATGCGCCCAGAACTTTTGAACTCGTTAAGCGACACACCCGAGCAACCCGTAATAAGAAAACATAACGGTATTAAAACTACCCTTAAAATATTAATACCCATTATTCTTGTTTTGGGTATTGCTTTAACTGTTTTTTTAAAGCTTGGCAGTGTTGGCCACGAATGCGATAAGGAATACTCAAGCCTTGCCAAACAGGTTTTAGAAGACGGTGACGACCATTTTTCTGCCCTGATAAATATTAACAGTGATTTTGCAGGTTATTTAAACCTCGAAAATTATCAATACCCCGTTGTAAAGCCACAACAAAACAGCGAGGAATATTATACTACACATCTATTTTCGGGCAAAGCTAACCGTTACGGAACACTTTATACTAACAGCAATATCGAGGTGGAAGGCTTCCCATCAGTTACCGCTATATACGGCAGTGGCACCGATTCGCGTATGCTTGGCAGCATAAAAGGCTACCAAAGCAAAGGCTATAAAAACTCTAACGTTATAATAAATTTTGACACGCCTAAACAAAATGGTGTGTGGGCAATATTTTCTGCCTTTACTTTTAAAGATTCTGAACCTTTTTTACTTGACAGACTAAGCTTTTTAAACGAAAAATTAGAGGAAGAATACATAGATAATTTCTACAAGCACTCCGCTGTTGATTATGATATTGACGTTGCGGCAGGTGATAAATTTCTTGTGCTTATAGCTTTAGACGGTGATAAAACCCACGTTGCCGCATTCAGACTTTTGCGCGAGGGTGAAACCGAAAACGACCTTGCAAAAAGGGTTATAGATACTGTTACAAGCGACAAGCCCCAGCAAAGCAAACCCGAAAGTAACGAAGAAAGCAAACCCGAAAGCACAAGCAGTAAAACTCCAACGGTGTCGCAAACTTCATCAAAAGACACTACTTCTAAAGCTGAAACAAAACCTATTAAAACCGGACAGCGTTACGAACAAACAGGACTAACCGATAATATGGATAAAACCGTAAAGGTTGATATTAGCCCCGTTGTTAAGATGTCTAACGTGGTTGGTATGACCAAACAATCGGCGGTAAATCTGCTTGAGAACACATTGGGCTTCCCTGTAAAAATAGTTGAGCAAGAATCAACCGAAAAGCGCGGCACAGTAATCGACCAGTCGGTTGCGGCAGATGCCGAAATAAGTACCGATAATACGGTTACAATAACTGTTAGTATTGGTCTTTCGGGCGGTAAGACACTTATGCCCGACCTGATTGGTACCGCAGAGGCAACCGCAAACATTATGCTTGACAAGTACGAACTTTTATTAGGCGAAATTACCTATGAAACAAGTGCGCTTGAAAAGGGTACTATTATTAGTCAATCGATTGACCCTGAAACCGAAATTTCCACCAACACAAAAATCGACCTTGTTGTAAGTGACGGCAAGGGTGAATTAAAAACGGTTAAAATGCCAAACCTTTCGGGTAAAACCAAAGCCGAAGCTTCTGTTGCTATAAAAAAGGTTGGACTAAAGGTTGGTAAAATAACCACCGTAACTTCCTCAAAACCTGCGGGTACCGTTGTTAGCCAAGAGGTGCCTTCGGGTAAAAAGGTTGCACAAAACGAGGCGGTTGGCTTTAGCATAAGTAACGGTAGTAAGGTTAATAACCTGACCGTTAAAAACCTCTCAAGCTGGAGTGTTACAATAAACGGCAAGACCTACGCACCAGGCGCTTACATTAAGGGCGATTATATGGATATTATCCCTTATATTGTAGAGGCTGAAATGGGTGGCGGCTTTAGTATGGAGGCTTTAAAAGCACAAGCTGTAGCCGCATACTGCTGGCTTATAAACGCAGGCTCTACAAAGGGTAGCGCGCCTGCAGTTCCGCTTAAAAACCCAACCCAAAACGCAATTAATGCAGCATCGGCAGTAAACGGACAAAAGGTTAAGTATGGCAGTGAAACTGCACAGACCTACTATTATGCTATTTCTGCCGGCTACACCGCTAACTGTAAGGACGTTTGGTATGCCGACATTCCATATCTACGTGCGGTAAACTCCTCTGTAGATAAAGATTACGACGGCTTTAAAACTACTGTAACCTACTCGGCTTCCGAGCTACAAAGTAGGGTAAGCAGTACCTATGGCGTTAATCTTTCGGGCATTTCTAAATCCAAATGGTTTAGCATAAAATACGATGAGAACGATGCTTACGTAAGGCGAGTTACCATTGGTGGTAGCAAACAGGTAACAGGCTCATCATTCCGCGACGAGCTACTTGATTATGAACTGCGTTCAACCGCGTTTAAGATTAAGTACAATAAATCGAGTGATACCTTTACCTTTACGGTACGCGGCTTTGGTCACGGTGTTGGTATGAGTCAGGTTGGCGCTAACTACTACGCTAAAATGGGTTGGACCTACAAGGAAATACTTACCCACTACTATCCGGGTACCACAGTTGAATAGCACAAATATATTTTAAGGAGATTTGTTTATGGTTGAACAACTGGTTGAATTTTTTAGAGGTATCCCCGATTGGCTCTCGTTAATAGCGATTTCAGTATTACCCATAGTAGAGCTTCGTGGCGGTATGATAGCGGCAAAGCTTATGGGGGTCACGCTTATTCGCGCCTTCCCTATTTGCGTTATAGGAAACATTTTACCTATACCTTTTGTTCTTTTGCTTTTAAATAAAATTTTTGCTTTCTTGCGCAAATTTAAAGCAACTGCAAGATTTATGAAATTTTTAGACCGCAAGGTTGAGAAAAATCGCGATAAGGTTGAACGCTACGGCCTTTTAGGTCTGCTTATATTAGTTGCTATTCCCCTGCCGGGAACGGGCGCTTGGACGGGCGCTTTGGTTGCTAACGCACTTGGGCTACCCATAAAGAAATCCCTGCCCACAATTTTTGCAGGTGTAGTAGGCGCCGCTATAATTATGTCAATAGTGTCGTACTTTATCCCAGGACTTTTCGGATTTTAAAACAAGGTGCAGAAAATGAAAATTACAGTTCTTGATACAAACACCATAACCAAAGGCGATGTTTCCCTAAAGCCATTAACCCAGTTTGGCGAAACAGAGTTTTTTGATATGCTATCGGAAGACGAGATAATCGACGTAGCCCGTGACAGCGAGGTTATAATCTGCAACAAAGCAAAGATAACTAGCAGAATTATGCAAAACTGCAAAAAGCTTAATTTTATAACTCTGTTTGCCACAGGCTATAACAACATTGATTTAGAAGCCGCAAAACAGTACGGTATTACGGTTTCTAACGCGCCCGGTTATTCTACCAATTCGGTAGCACAGCACACCTTTGCCTTTATTTTAGAGCTTGCGCTTAATATATCTAAGTACAACAAATCAGTAAAGGCGGGCGACTGGGTGCGCTCTAAAAAGTTTAGTTATTTCAGCTACCCGTTATCAGAGCTTTCGGGTAAAACCCTTGGCATAATAGGGCTTGGTACTATAGGCTTAAAGGTAGCAGAAATAGGCAAAGTATTTGGCATGCGGATTATTGCATACTCGCGCACAAAAAAAGAGCTTGATGGCATAGAATTTGTGGACTTAGAGACGGTTTTTAAAGAGAGTGACTTTTTAACCCTTCACTGCCCCTTGAACAATGGCACCGAGGGTATTGTTTGCAAGAGCCGACTTGCTTTAATGAAGAATAGCGCCTTTATTATTAACACCTCTCGTGGCGGTGTTATAGTTGAAGACGATTTAGTTGAAGCACTTAATGGTGGCATAATTTCGGGTGCCGCTATTGATGTTCTCGATTTAGAGCCAATGCGTGACAACCACCCCTATCTTAATGCTAAAAATCTGATTATCACACCGCACATTGCCTGGGCTACTATTGAAGCACGTGAGAGACTTATTAAATTAGTTGCAAGTAATCTTGAAGCATTTAAAAACGGTAACCCAATTAATACCGTAACAGAGTAGTTATCAAAATCAATGTAATAATTTTGTAACTATACATTTAAGCTATATAATAGTAATATATTAAATAGAGTATTATATAAAAAGAGGTGAGTATCGTTGGCAATAAAGTTTATCAAAATAACTATGTTAAGCGTTTTATTAATAGTTGCATTAATGCTTGGCAATTTGTATCCCTTACAAGCAACCGGCACAACCAAAAACGCCTATAAAACCTATTTGAAATCGGCAAATAGCAAAAACTATATTATTGCCGACGAGTACGACTACTCCACCCCTGTGCCTAAAAACGCAACTGTTAGCAATTCTTACTTTAACGACGCGGTTTTTATCGGTGACTCGCGTGGGGTTGACCTTATGATTTACACCGACATTAAAGACACCAAAGCACTACCCTATTGCGATGTTGGACTTAATGTTAGCACGGTTTTCACAAAAGACTTTGTTAATATTAAGGGCACAAAGGTAACGGTACTTTCGGCACTAAAGAAAAAGAAAAAAAGCTTTAATAAAGTGTACTTAATGTTCGGTCTTAACGAGCTTGGATATTCCTCTGTAAACGCTTTTATAAAGCAATACGCAAAGCTTGTTGACGCGGTACGTGAAATTAACAAAAATGCAATTATTTACGTTCACTGCATTGTTCCTGTTTCCAAACAACGCGACAACACAAGTGATACCTTTACAAACGTACGCATACACAAATGGAATAAACATATAGAAAATATGTGTAAAGATAAAAAGCTTTTTTATATCGACGCTGTTAGCGCCTTTTCGGGTGCTGACGGATACTTACCCGACGATGCGGCGTACGACGGTATACATTACAAACCGAGCTACAGCAAAAAATGGTTAGATTACCTTAAAACAAGAACCCTGCTTGTAAAAGAAAAGGAGAAGTAAAATGAAAAAATTATTTGCTACACTTTTATCGTTAGCTTTAGCGGTTACACTCTGCGCTTGCGGTAGTTTTACCCTTGACACAGCCGCACTTGAAACCGAGGTAATTGATTCGGTTACCTTTGATGCACCCTTGCAAAAAATAGATAACGAGAACACCATAGAGGTTTACTATTCTTTGCCCGAAAATGTAAACGCAATTGTATATCGCGGTTCTTCTATCAGTGCTGACCAGTTCTGTATTTTTACTGCCAAAGATAGTAGCGGTGCAAACGAGACAGAGCAAATGGTTTTAGAACTTATTAGCGACCTTAAAGAAACCTTCTCATCATACGATGCAGAGGAGGTAACCAAGCTTAACAGCGTTATTGTTAGGAAGAAAGGTAACTACGTTATTCTGCTTGTTACAAACGACTACGAAAACGGAAACAAAATTATAGATAAATATTTAGGCTAAAGCCTATGTGAGAATATAAGCCGACTGATTTAAAGTCGGCTTTTTGTTAAAAAAGGAGTACAAGCGGCAATGGTATTTTCATCCTCAATATTTATGTTCGGATTTTTAGCAGCGGTGTTGCCGCTTTATTTCTTATGCCCAAAAAAATACAGAAACCTTGTTCTTCTTATATTCAGTCTTTTCTTTTTCTATGCGTGGGACATGCCCTTATACTCGCTTATAATGGTATTCTCTACCGTGTTCGATTATTTTAACGGCTTAGCTATTGAGCGTTATAGAAACAAGGGCAACCAAAAGGGCGCTAAAGCGGTGCTCATTATATCTGTAGTTGGCAACCTTGCTATACTCTGCTTTTACAAATACACAAACCTATTTGTTACCGGCATAAACAGTATTTTAAGCACCAACATTCCGCTTTTAAATTTGGCTTTGCCAATAGGTATCTCCTTTTACACCTTCCAGACCATGTCGTACACTATAGACGTATATCTTGGCAACTGTTCGGTGCAAAAAAATATTGTTAACTTTGCTACATACGTAACCATGTTCCCACAGCTTATTGCAGGACCTATTGTGCGCTACGTTGACGTTGAACGTGAGCTTAACTACCGCAAAGAAACCTTAAAAGACTTCGGCTTAGGCGTTAAGCGTTTTGTTTACGGCCTTGCCAAAAAGGTGCTGCTTGCAAATA
Source organism: Acutalibacteraceae bacterium (assembly GCA_045594795.1). GTDB lineage: Bacteria > Bacillota > Clostridia > Oscillospirales > Acutalibacteraceae > UMGS1532. Next base: position 18,865 of record JAZNZF010000040.1, read on the forward strand.
CTGCAGGCGCTATATGGACCGAAATCTCGGCTATGCAAAACCCACCCGTGCTAACGGCTTGGCTTGGCGCTATTGCATTTAGTTTTCAGATATTTTTTGATTTTGCCGGCTATAGCGATATGGCTATAGGTATGGGACATATGCTTGGCTTTAAGTTTTTGGAAAACTTTAATCTGCCGTACATATCAAGGAGCATAACAGAATTCTGGCGCAGATGGCATATTTCCCTTGGCACCTGGTTTAAAGAGTACGTATACATCCCCTTAGGTGGCAACCGCAAGGGTCTAAAAAGGCAGATATTAAACCTACTAATTGTATGGGCGCTTACGGGCTTTTGGCATGGCGCCTCGTGGAATTATTTACTTTGGGGCTTATACTTTGGCATAATACTTATTTTAGAAAAGCTATTTTTACTAAAAGCGCTCGATAAATGCCCAAAATTTATTCGCCACGTATACTCATTGTTTTTAATAATTATTGGTTGGGTTATCTTTGCAAATGAAGATTTTACACAGCTTGGGTTATACCTTAAAAATCTATTCTATTCTCCAAACGGTTTTGCAAACGGATATACTTTGTACCTTACACTCTCCAACCTTGCATTATGGATTTTGGCAACGGTCTTCTCAACCGCGCTACCAAGCAAAATTTCAGGGTACATTAACCGCAAGCACTCAGCACCCGAGTGGCTCAAAGCTACAGGTCTTGTTGTACTGCTTATTATATCCATAGCATTTATGGTTGGCGAATCGTACAACCCATTCTTGTATTTCAGATTTTAAAGGGGGAGATTTGATATGAAACGCAAGGGCTTAACTACCACCGTTGCATTTATTCTTATAATTGCAATTTTTTCGTTAGGCTCACTTATTGCGCCCGACCGCAGCTTTTCTGATAACGAAAATCGCGGTCTGCAAGGTTTTCCAAAGTTCTCCCTATCGAGTGTTCTTAGAGGGGAGACCCAAAGCCTTATTAACGACTACGCTTCCGACCAGCTTATTTTTAGAGACGGGCTTATAACCCTTAAAACCTGCCTGCAATACTGGGGCGGCAAGCGAGATATTGGTGATACCTATATAGGTAAGGGCGGCCAATATGTTGACAAGCTTTTAGAAAGCGACCTTGACGATAGGGTTTTTACGAGCAATTTAACTGCTATAGCTCAGTTTTCAAATATTGTTAAAGAAAAACTACCTAATGCAAAGCTTTATCTTTTACCCATACCTACCTCTGCTGTTAGTGTTAGTGATTGTCTGCCTATGGGCGCTGAGCTGTTTTCGCAGAGCAATAAAATTGATAGCCTAAAGCAAGTGGAAAATGTAAATTACGTTGATATATACTCGGTTTTCAAAGCTTCAGACAAGCAACTTTACTACAAAACCGACCCACATTGGACTGCCGACGGCGCTTATCTTGCATACACCGAATTTTGTAAGTCTGCAAAAATATCCGCCGCAAGTTATGATAAACACACTGTTGGGTCTGATATTTTTAGAGGTACGCTATATTCAAAAGCTCCCCTACCCTTTGCGCCTTACGATACCGTTTTACTTTACAACAAAGCAGATGCGCAAAACTACTTGGTTACTACAAACGGCAACCAAACCAAAGGCATTTACGATACCCAGTACCTTGAAAAGAAGGACAAATACAGCGTATTTTTGGGCGGTAATCAGCCTTACGTAACGGTCAGCGGTGGCAAAGGCACGGGCCATTTGCTTGTTATTCGCGACTCGTTTGCAAGCTCCATACTCCCCTACTTAATGGAAAATTACGAAAGTGTTAGTTTACTTGATACAAGGTACTACACAGGCTCTGTAAATACATTGCTTAATGATACCGACTTTACCGACGTGCTTGTTATGATGGGGCTTAAAAACCTTGTTGAAGATAAAACCCTTCCCATAATTTTAGGTTAATTAATAAAATTTTAAAATGATGCAATAAAACGCTATCTTTCTGCATTATTTAATTGAAAGGACCGCGAAGCTTATGTTAAATATAGTTTTAACCTTACAACAAATAAGCGAATCCTTACCCGTATTAGAAGACTCTGATATTATTGCAATAGCAAAAAGCGAAGAGGATGCACTTCAAAACTTCTATAAAAAAGCAAAAAACAGTATTTACGGCTTTGCGCTTTCTATAACAAAAAATAAATATGATGCAGAAGATGTTTTGCAGGAAACGGTTTTGGTAGTATATAGTAATGCCAACAAATATGAATGCCAAGGTAAACCGATGGCGTGGGTGCTTACAATAGCAAAAAATCTTGCCTTAGCTAAGTTTAGAGAGCAAAAAAAGCAACAATCCTTTAGTGAAAGCATTGGCTATAACGTGCAAGATTTCTCGCACATTGAAAGCCTTGAACTACGCTTGATTATCGAGGCGGTGTTCACAACACTTAGCGATGAGGAACGCAGCATTGTTACCCTAAAAACAGTATCGGGATTGCACTTTAGAGAGATTGCATCACTACTCTCTTTACCCATCGGTACCGTGCTTTCTAAATACCACCGAGCCGTAAAGAAACTGCAGCAGAACATATCGGGGAGGCTTTAATAAATGGATAATAAAATTAAATTAGCGCTAAACAAAGCCTATTCTAAAATGATACCCGAAGATTTCTATAAAAACATAGAGCAAAACCTCGACTGCAAACAAGGAAGGACGATGATTTTACCTATGAAAAACCAGAACAACAAAAAATATTTACGCTATGCTTTATCAATAGCTGCAGCTTTGGTGCTTGTATTTACAGGCGCTTTTGGCGGAATTTATTATTCCAATAACATAGCCGTTGATTCTATAATTGATTTAGACGTAAACCCAAGCGTTGAAATTACAACTAACAAAAATGACCGAGTAATCGATGCGATTGCTGTTAATAAAGACGCCAAAACTGTGTTACAGGATATGGACTTAAAAGGTACCGATTTGGATGTTGCGGTAAACGCGATTATCGGTTCTATGCTTAAAAACGGATACCTGAGTGCTAATAGTAATGGTGAAATTTTAGTTACCGTTCAGAACAACGATAAGCAGAAAGCAAATATAATAAAAACCGAAATTCTTTCTGAAATTAAAGCCTTGCTTAAATCTAAAGAAGTAAAAGCAGACCTGCTTAATCAGGTTACCACAAAGGATGAAAGCGCCCAAGATTTTGCCCTAAAGCATAAAATTTCTTTAGGTAAGGCTATATTTATAGAAAAACTTGTAGCAAAGGATTCTTCACTTAACGCTGACGAGCTTGCAAAAATGTCTATTGCAGAAATTTCCAAAACCATATCAAGCAAAAAAATCGATATAACCGACATTATTGACTACGATTACGACGACGGCATTGCGGAAAATATCGTCGACGAAATTGAAGATATACAAGAAAACCCCGTAAACGCAGAAAAACCTAAAGAGGTTATTTCTGAAGACCGCGCCAAGCATATTGCTTGTGGGGATGCCAAGGTAAACGTTAATAATGCTATATTCAAGAAAGTAAAACTTGATACAGACGACGGTAAAAAGTACTACGACATTGAGTTTTCTATAAACAACAATGAATACGATTATGAAATTGATGCCTACTCGGGCGCAATATTAGACAAAGACGTTGATAGAGATAATGTTATTGTATCTAAGCCTACTGGCGCCGAAAAGCCTGTTGTCAGCGAAAGCCCCACGTCTAGCGCGAATATAAGCGAAAAGAAAGCTAAGAGCATTGTATTAGAGCATATAGGTGCTAATTCAAAGGACGTTGTTTTCCGCAAGGTAAATCTTGAATATGACGATGGCAGAAGGTACTACGATATTGAATTAGTTTATAATAACTACGAGTACGATTATGAAATATCCTATAAAACGGGTAAGATTCTTGAACACTCGTCAGAAAGAGCAGAGGGCTACAACAACCCTTCTGCAACAAAAATTACAAAAGATAAAGCCAGAGCCTTGGCGCTAAGCTATGCAAAAGTATCAGCTGAAGACGTAATATTTGAATCTATAGAGCTTGATGACGACGACGGTAGGTCTGTATACGAAATCGAGTTTAGAGCAAACGGATATGAATACTCTTGCTCGGTTGATGCCATAAGCGGCAAGATATTCGATTTTGAAAAAGAAAGAGACGACTAACCCCACCTATCTATAAAGTAAAATAAACAAAAAAATAACCGAGCTATCATAAATTAGATAGCTCGGTTATTGCTATTTATAATTATTCAGAAATAGCGTCTACAGGGCAACCATCAGCGCAAGAACCACAATCGATGCACTTGTCAGCGTCGATAACGTATTTGCTATCGCCCTCAGAAATAGCCTCTACAGGACAAGTAGAAGCGCATGCACCACAGCTGATGCACTCGTCAGAAATTTTGTATGCCATTGTTTACACCTCCAACTTTAGCTTAATTTAATTGTAACACATTTGCTAAAAAAAGCAAGTATGAAATAATTACAAACTAATTTTCGCTTTCCTCGTGCTCGTTTTCCACCTTTTTAATACCCTTATGGCGCAAGAATTTAACCTCATCACGATGTACCGAAAAGGGTATCCCCTCGTCGCCCACACGTACCTGAAGCATTCCGGTTAAGGTGTTTGCAGAAAGCACAATCGCATCGCCATCACGCGTTCTTACTGTAGAACCTACTTTTGGGGTTTGGCGGTTAAGGTACTCGTAAGCCTCTTGCTCGTATTTTAAGCAGCACATAAGTCTGCCACAGCTACCAGATATTTTTGTGGGATTTAAAGATAGGTTTTGTTCTTTAGCCATCTTTATAGAAACGGGCTGAAAGTCGTCTAAAAAGCGTGCGCAACAGAACTGCTGACCGCAAATACCAAGACCGCCAAGCATCTTCGCCTCATCGCGTACACCTATTTGGCGAAGCTCTATTCTTGTACGGAATACTGCAGCCAAATCTTTTACAAGCTCGCGGAAATCAACACGTCCGTCAGATGTGAAATAGAATAGTATTTTTGTTCCGTCGAATGAGCATTCTACATCAACAAGCTTCATATCAAGCTTATGCGCAATTATTTTCTCCTCGCACACCTTGAATGCTTCTTCCTCTTTTTTTCTATTCTCCTCTGCCTTGCGATTATCCTGCTCGGTAGCGGTACGCACAACCTTTTTCAAAGGCTTTACAACCTCGCTTTCGGTTACCTTGTGGTTAGCAGAAGCAACCGTACCAAACTCAAGTCCGCGAGCTGTTTCTACAATAACCTTATCGCCTACAGAATAATTTTGATTTGATGGGTCGAAATAATATACTCTGCCCTCGGGCTTGAATTTTACACCTATTACCTCAATCATACTATACCTCCTTACAGTATAGACTCTATTTCCTTATTATTAATAAGCCTTTCTATATTGCCTACAATCGCATCTGCAAAATCTTTTTTGCATAGTCCAATAGGATTGCCGTCAAGCTCAATGTAATAACGGCTGTCGTTACCCTTTATTTTAAATATGGTTAAGTTTAATTCCGGATCTTTGATATTATCAATGGTTGTTAGCTTAATATTAAAATATTCCTCTGCACCTTGTGGGCGCTCATCTACAAGACTTGTATCCGAAATATACGGCGAAATGGCAAGCATATACGAATAGAAATTAGAAAAATTACTACTGTTTATTGTTTTACCATCGTACTTAATTTTTGTTTCCTCTATATCCTCGCCGTCTTCTTGTTTTGTAACAGTGGATATATCAAAAATATACGACTTTCCGCCAACACTTAAGCTTAAACCTTTTAGCCCGTTCAAGTTATCCAAAAGCACAGAATCAGTAGCGTAATCCACACGGCTATAGCCCAAGAATTCGAAGCTTAAACGGGTTACCCTATAAATTGCAGGTATGCCCTCTACTACCATTGAATAATAGTTTTCATCGGCTTTAGATTGTGCAAGCTTTATTGTGGTAGATACGTCTCCAACCCCATATTTAATTGTAGCGTGTGGCTTGTCTAACTCGTATTTCTTTAAAACATCGTTCGGTATACCGTCTTTATTGAAATAATACACCTCGTAAGCTTCAAGGTCTTCTTTCATAATATCAAGCATATCTACAAGCTTTGTACCGTCAACGTGTGTATAACTGGGCTTTACCATTTTATAAAGAATGTTAGAATTTTCCCTGCCGTACATTTCTATACGTACATCGCCCATTTTTATAAGCTCTCCCGAAAGCTCTATATAATCAAAGCTATCAAGCTCATTAGAAAAATACTTACTGTTATTCTTAGTTTCCTCAACCTTTGTGGGTGCGAAAGTATTTATATAATAGGTTAAATCTGTAGTATAACAGTCTATATATTCTGTTGCCAAAACATAAACTTTATTGGGCTTGTTTGAAAGCTTAAGGTAGGCTCCCTCCATACCGCTATTGCTGAACTTTTTACCAACGGTTATCGTGTAATTACCACTGTTTGCACAAACCTCTGCTACAGCCTCAGGCTTGCTGAAGCCATAATCCATATCCTCTTGGAAATCACGCTCGAAAAGATATTCAACATTTGCGCAATCGTTTGCAGTAAGAGAGGTCATATCAAGGTTTATATACTCTTTTTTTACATCTTTAATATACCACTCGTTCTCTGTCTCACCTTCATCGTTACTTCCTTTTACAGAATAAAACTGCAAGGTTCCGTGGCTGTTTGTAAGTTTAATTGAACTAATATCATTAACATCAATGCCCGAAGCATAAAGAACCTTTTGGGTTTCGGATTCGGTGACAGAAGCCGTAGAAGTAGATGATGCAGTGGTTTTGCCAAACAACTTGTTTATAATCAATACAGCCGCTATTAACAAAACAACTATACCGATAGCAAGTAAAGTTCTCAGAACTATATTCTTGCTTTTTGGTGGCTTTTTATGTTCAATTTGGGGCTTTGAAAATATAGACGAAGCCTCAATCTCAGCTTCGCTTAGCTGACTGAATCCACTCTTTTCCTTATTTGAATTATTTTGATTTTCCATTTCTCTTCCTCCGAGAAAAAATTAAAATAACAGTAATTAATATGATAACCGGTACACTAACCGCAATTATTGCAAATGTAATAATATATCCCGTTTCGTATCCCGAGGTTGTATCAATTCCCATTTCAGAAAGGGTTACTGCATAATCTTGTAGCCCCGAGGGCTTATCTCTATTAACAAGATTCAAGTTGTTAAGCACGGTTGAAAACAACTGTAAATTCCCGTTTTCGACACCGCTGTACTTATTGTTTTTATTATTTTCGAGTGCAAAATATGTGGTGATAAAATCGACCGAGGCGTATACAATAACGCTCGATTCACCATCATCGCCAAACTCTTTTTGGCTTAATACTGCTAACGGATATTCGCTTTTTTTAGTATCCGTAACACCAATACCCGATGCTATTTTTTTATAATCTGCCGTTCCCTTTCGTGCAGTTGATGATACCTTACTTGATTTGGTTGAAAGCAAGGTTGAAATTTTCGCATCACTTACCGTGTCAAGAATGGTTATTGGGGTGCAGCTATCCATTATAAGATTGCCATTTATTGCGTTAGGATTAAGCAAAGACGATTTGTGTGCCTTTGCATATAGCTGGCTGGTTTTTGAGAAATAGCCGCTTTTATCGTCGGTATATAAGACCCTTTCGGAGTCCATAGCTATTCCCCATTTACCAACTAAAGAGCTAAGCAACGGTAGTTTAATGTAACCCTCAGGTGCGATATACATAAACGACCTATCGTCACCAAGGCTTAAAAAGTTATCAATTAAAACAAGCTCTTCTAAAGTAATATCCCTTGTAGGCGAGCATATAATAATCATATCATATCCGTTAAGCTGTTCTGTTTGCAAGGTAACGCTATCTAAATTATACCTACTGCCAGACATATAGCTTTTTACATACTCAAAAGTATCTGCAAGATTAATATCGTTGATATAGGCTATATTTATATCGCGTAATTCCCTTAGAGAATCGAGCTTTGACACAAGATTTTTTTCTACCTTAACACCCTCAATTTGCTTTGGGTTTTCCTTATTAAAGTTAAAAAGACTTTTGACTCTAAGTACGGTGTTGCGAGTTTTAGAGCTACCGTCAAAATTAACCACGCAGGTTAGCATTATATCGCCGTACTTTAGCTTGTGTTTTTTATAATCGTCCATAAAATTTTGCGAGCTTATTGTGTATGGGTCTATAAAATTAAGCTTTATGTTTGTGTTAAGCTCGGCAATAGTTTTAAGGGTATTTATAACGTCGTAATAATATTTTAAAGTTTCGGCTGTATAGCCATAATGATAGTTTAAATAATCACCCGATACAAAATCGGTTTGTGAAGAAACAAGAGTAATGCTTACGGGAGCGTCGACCGAGGCGAAAAACTCTCGCGTTTTTTCTGACAGCTGCATTGGGGAATACTCAAGGCTCTCTTCTATAGGTGCTTCCTTTACAGGAGAACCGCTATTTCCCTTTTGCGAGCTAACGCCCTCGTCAATGCTTATACTTCCCATACTAATTCCGTGCTGTCCCTCTGCGAAGACAAAGAAACAGCTATTTAAGAAGAGTGCCGTAACGGCAGCTATACTAATTGCAAATTTTATTATTCTATTCACCTTACGGCACCGCCTTTCTTTTATGAATTAATAATTTTTTCTGCGTAGGTAAACAAGCACAGCTAAAGCAACAAAACCAAGTGGAATAAGCGCAATAAACACTATTGCAATTATAACTGCCTGTGCTTGTGTTGTAGTTGCAGTAAACATTCCCATAGTATCACTTAGTACCTTTGTTTCCATAACGTACTGGTCCTGAGCATTACGCGAGGTTGAATTAATGAGATTAACCAGCAATTTAAGGTTACCGTTTTCAGATTTAGTTTGTATATGTGGGTTGGTTATAAAATCAACCGATGAAAAGGCTACTACAAAGCTTGCTGTTGAGTCCTTCTCATTTTTAGAAATCAATGCCACAGGATGCTGTGCACCCGCACCCGTTGCCGACCAATCGGGGTCGTTATCGGGTTTTTTATAGACCGACATATCCATTGTTGCAAGTATAGCCTCAACACTACGAGTACCGTTTGATTCATCGGTATAAACGGTTGAAATAGGCATCATACTATTTGAAATGTAGCTATAGCTGTTTTGGTCTACCGCGGCGGTGTAGTCGGTGCCTGTGGTTTCAAGATAAATGTTTGTGCGGTCGGTAGAATAATAGTTTTCGTCCTTAGAATAATATTTATATCCGCGCTGATAAGCAATACCCCACTCCTCTAAAAATGCATAAAGGTTGGGTAAATCGGGGCTTGCGGTAGAGCCGAAGAAAAGCAATGTTTTACCCTGCTTGCCACCGTTATCAAGCCAGTTGGAAATAGTTTTAATCTCAGATGAAGTATAGTCTTTACCTGGGCAACAGATAATCATAACATCATATTTGCTGAAATCATATCCATCAATTACGTCGCACTTTTCAAGATTTAACGCGTTTTGTTTTGCGGTTTCGGCAAATAGACCCACATATTCTGGGGAGCTGTTTGTTGTTACTACTGCCACATTTACGTTTGTAAGATTAACCGTTTTGAATATACCGTTTGCAACTGCTTGCTCGATATTATTACCGTTTAGTATATAGGATTCGTACCCTGTTGTATAGTAGTTTGTGGAGCTTGAATCGGTCTCAAGCTGATAGCAATCTTTTAAACTAATAACGCCAAGCTTTGCAGCACTATCTCTACCATCTGGATAGCACTTAACAAGTATATCACCATAATCCATTTTTAAATCGTTAGAAGTGTATTCCTGAATTATGCCACTTACCTCGTCACTATACGGGTCTACAAATTCTACAGAGATGTTTTTATTATATTTATGGTACTGCTTTAAAAGCTCTACCGTTTGCTTATAATACTTGCCGCCACTGTTATCGGTTATTGCGTGATACATAGGTATATAGTCACCACTTGCATACATATCCTCTGTAAAGAGAACCGTAAGCTCTACCTCATAGTCAAGCTCGCGCAAGAATTCTGCATTTTCAGGGTTAACCGAGTATGCGTTTTCGGCGGTCATATCAAGGGTCATTGGATAGCGTTCATTCAAAACGCCCACAACAACGTTAAAGAGTATTACCGCCGCAATAAAGATTGCGGTTATAGCGGTAGCAAAGCTGCCGTATTTTAAGCGGTAGGCACTTTTCATACGTTCTTTTTTAGGAGCTTTGGGTTGGTTTGATTCTATCTCTACAGCCTCTAAAACTTCTTCAGTATCGGTTACGGTTTCTTCCGCTACTGCAGTTTCTTTTTCTTCTTGGGCTATTTCTAATTCGTTAAGGTTGTTTTGATTGTTTTCCATTATTTTGTGCCCCCTTTAAGCCCAACGTTTCTTTTCAAGCATACGTACCGTAAGGAATAAGAATACGGCCGCAACGCTTACGAAAAATACAAGATTTGAAAAATCAAGCACGCCCGATGCAAAGGTTTCTTGACGAGTGATAAAGGACATACTTGATACAAATTTTTGAAGTGGTTCGAAATTAATAGCTGATGCCAGACTATCCATCATAATAATAAGCATAACCGCGCCAAAAGACACAACTGCAGACACAAGCTGACTTTCGGTTAAAGAGGAAATGAACAAGCCAATCGCAATAAGCGCCGCGCCAAGCAGTAATATGCCTAAAAGGTTGCCTATATAAACAATCCAGTTAGGAGTTGTAAACACTGCAAAAACAAGTTGGTTTATAAAGGTTAGCATATAGCAGCCAGCAAACATTGTAAAGGCGGCTAAAAACTTGCCCATTACAATACCCCAAAGACCAACAGGGGCGGTAAGTAGTGCTTGGTCTACCTTAAGGCGCTTGTCTTCGCTGATAAGCCGCATTGTAAGAATTGGGCACAGGAACATTGAAATGGTCATCATATAAGAGAATAGCGCGGATATATCGCCGTAATTATAATAGAAAAGATAGTAGAAATAAAAGCCCTCGAAAAGCGCAAACACTGTAAAAACAACATAGCCCAAGGGTGATGTGAAATAACTTCTTATCTCTCTTTTGAATATTGCGCTCATTTTCTATTCCTCCTTACCGTTATTGTTTGTTAGCCTTAAGAAAATTTCCTCAAGGTCAAGCTCGTGCTGTGAAAGAGTAAGCACTGTAAAGCCTTGCTCCATAAGGCGTGAAATTAAGGTGGCACGCACGTCGCTATCTGCTTTTGTATAAATGCTATAATCGAGGGTGTCTTCCTCAAAAGTACCAAGACAGGTTACGTCGCTAACACCTTTAATGTTGCCAATAAGCTTTATTGCATTAACCTTATCGCTACTGCTACTACCTTTTAAGCGTAGTGTTAGCGCGCTATTGCCCGCAATTTTGCGTGAAAGCTCAAACGGCTTACCGTCGGCAATTATTTCGCCACCATTAATAACGATAATTCTGTCGCAAACGGTCTGTATTTCGGATAGGATGTGCGACGAAACTATAACCGTATGGTTGCGACCTAAGTGGTGGATAAGGTTGCGTATTTCTATTATCTGGCGCGGGTCAAGACCGACTGTTGGCTCGTCCAAAATAATAACATCGGGGTTGCCAAGTAAAGCCTGTGCTATGCCTACCCTTTGACGATAACCCTTTGAAAGATTTTTAATAAGTCTACCCTTTACGTCATCAATTTTTACAAGTGTGCAAATCTCATCTATATGAGGCGCCTTTGGAAGTCTAACTTTTTTAAGGTCGTACATAAAGCTTAGGTACTCGCTCACCGTCATATCAGGGTATAAGGGTGGCAATTCGGGCAAGTAGCCTATATGCTTTTTAGCCTCTGCAGGATTAAGAAGTATGTCGTAGCCATTTATGGTAACCGAGCCCTCGGTCATAGATATGTAGCCGGTCATAATATTCATTATTGTAGACTTACCCGCGCCGTTAAGACCAAGGAAGCCCAAAACCTCGCCGTCATTCACCGTAAAGCTAACATTACGTACCGCTATATGACTGCCGTATTTTTTTGAAAGTCCGGTAACTTCAATCATTTTTTCACTTTCCTCCGTTTTTGTATTACCAAGCCGTAAACTGACACAGCTTTTGTTATTTTAACTTATAAATTTTAAGAAAATGAGAACAGTTTTTTAACAATAAAAATACTAATCCACATTATCCTTTGTATTATACTATAATTTTTGATAATTAGCAAGAGTTTATATATGCCAAAATACAGTATTTTATTGAATTTATTTGCTCTTATCTCTTGATTTTTAACAGAATATGGGATAGAATAATAAGGTAATAAAATAAAGGAGGAATAAAATTTATGTTAGTATCTGCAAAAGAAATGCTTCAAAAAGCAAAAGCCGGCAAATATGCTGTTGGCCAGTTCAACATAAACAACCTTGAATGGACAAAGGCCATTCTCGAAACAGCACAAGAGTTAAATTCACCCGTTATCCTTGGTGTATCTGAGGGTGCAGGTAAATATATGTGCGGCTACAAAACCGTAGTAGGTATGGTTAAGGGTATGATTGAGTGCCTCGGAATTACTGTTCCTGTAGCACTTCACCTCGACCATGGTAGCTACGAGGGTGCAATGGCTTGTATCGAAGCAGGCTTCTCGTCTGTTATGTTTGATGGCTCGCACTACCCTATCGACGAGAACATTGCTAAAACAAAAGAATTAGTAGAGCTTACCGATAAGCTTGGTCTTTCTTTAGAGGCTGAGGTTGGTGCTATTGGTGGCGAAGAAGACGGCGTTATCGGTAGCGGTGAGGTTGCTGACCCCGCAGAATGTAAAATGATTGCCGACTTAGGCGTTACAATGCTTGCTGCAGGTATCGGTAACATTCACGGCAAATACCCAGAAAACTGGGCAGGTCTTTCTTTTGACACGCTTGATAAAATTCAGCAGCTTACAGGCACTATGCCTTTAGTTCTTCACGGTGGTACAGGCATCCCTGAGGATATGATTAAAAAGGCTATTTCACTTGGCGTTTCAAAAATCAACGTTAATACCGAGTGTCAGCTTGCTTTCTCGGCTGCTACAAGAAAATACATTGAAGAAGGCAAAGATTTAGTAGGCAAAGGCTTCGACCCAAGAAAAGTTTTAGCACCAGGTGTTGAGGCTATTAAGGCTACAGTTAAGGAAAAGATGGAGCTTTTCGGTTCTGTAAACAAGGCATAAACAATATCGCTTTCAAAAAAAGCCACGGAATGCGAGACTTCTCAAAGGGAAGTCTCGCAGTTTTATTCGCCTTGCGACGAGTTATATTGCTTCGCAGTGTTATTCGGGCTTTCGCCGAGTGGTATTCGCTTCGCGAGTTTTGGTGGCGAATAAAATAACACTGAAACCGAAAGGTTTCAATATCACTTTCTTTTAAAATATCTCGCCATAGGCGAGGAGTTTTTAAAAGAAAATATCACTGTGAGACCTGTCTCACAATATCACTTTTTGTTCTTATCTTTGAAATAGGTAATTTATTAAAGTATGTAACCCTCTATGACACTTTCAACTTGAAAGTGTCAATTTTTATGTAAAAAGAAAATTGGGAGAACACTTCTTTAAGAAGTGTCTTCCAATTCCGTGGCTTTTTATTATTTTATCAGTTGACAGAAAAAACAATTATGATACAAAAAATGGCAAAGGCAACGCTTTTTATATATAATCCGTAAAAAGAGCTGGTTAATCGCTGAGAATTTTCTTAACTGTTTTTAGAGATAGCAACGATTAAATTGCTTTCAGTTTCGTAAGCGATAGTATATTTTTCTCCTTTTAAAAATTCATCGTCAAACATTATATTTTTAGATATTGCATCTAAATCCAAATAAATCTTTTCATTTTCGTTAACAAAACAATATTCCATTTGAAAAGGACTTAATCCAGTGGATTCTCTAATTTCACTATCATATGTTCCTACAACTGTTTTAATATCAGGCGACACCAACGATTTTAATGTAGAACCCCCACCTAATAACACTAAAAGCACAGCAATACAAACAGATACAATTTTCTCCCACTTTTTAAATTTCTTTCTTCCAAAAAACAAAACTACAACAGTCAAAATCCCCACAAGAAGAATTAGTGTAATTAATCGTATCCACAATGCAATAAAGTTGTACATATAATCACCGCCTTGGATATACTTCGGAGCCGCAATACTGAAACGTGTCACGAATTTCGGACAGATTAAAGGGTAAAAAGCAAAACCAAATGAGCCAAAAATATAGCGACACTTATTGCAAATTTAAAGCAATTACCTTGCCAATTATCTTTTCTTCGTTCAGTTTCGGTTTTCCCATAGTCAGATACAAATCGACCTGTTGAACATTCATCAAATAAAATGTGCCACTTGTTTTTTATAGCGTAGGCATATAAAACATCAAATATAAACCAAGTGCTTCCTGATATAATTGTAGTTATAAGTGTGGGTGCATTATTGATAGCACAAATAATTAACATCACAACAGAAACAATCATTGTAAAAATAAAGCATAATGAGAATATCGCTTTCTGTTTTTTGATTTTTAAAATATGTTCTTTGCGCGCCTTTTGTTTGAGTTTACGTAATTGTGACATATTTTCCACCGCCTCTATTAAATATAACATAAAAGCGGCAAAGTGGCAATAATGAATATTGAACCAAACAAAAAACCGCACACTTAAAGTGAACGGATTTTCGTTTGTGCGTTTTAAACCTAATGGCACAAATAAGATGTACCTAAAAACCGAGAATTATCTTTACGTTATACTATTCGAGATAATTATATTTACAGTTTGGGCATTTGGGATAATCAATATCATGAGATTTTCCGCAGTTAGGACAAGTTCGTTGGCAAATTTTATCTTCTACCGTTTCATCAATGGGCTCGTTTTCGAGCGCTGCTTTTTCTCTATAGTATCGCTTTGCTTTCTTAAGATAAACAAAACCCAAAATCAGAAAAATCGATGATATTACTGACATTATGATTAAAGTAATTAATTTATTTACCAGAGGAGATTCAATCAGTCCTGAAGAGTGAACAATTACGTTCGAAAAGAATAAAAACAAACCGAATGCTAAAAAAAGGGCGGACGCAAAAAAGCACACTACAACTAACGGTGTTGCATTACCCGGCGCAGACACTGTAGGAGGCACCCTGCCGGTCCCAATGTAGTGCCCCGGATTATACATATTATTTTGATAATCAATTACATCCTTTAAGGAATCGTATTCTTGTTTAAAATCTTTTTTATTCATATCATCACCGCCTATGTGTATTATACGCTTGTGTCACATTAGGTACAAGTCGCTATTGTAAAGAAAAACTGATGTCTGTCAAGAAATCTGACGGAGTATTACTATTTAAAACAGGTTGAAGATTGAAAACCAACTCGCCATTTGGCAAAGAGGGTATATAAACCTTGTAGTATAACTGAATAACACAATCCTTATAATTCATAGGTTGATTATCTGTAGTCATAAGAATTATTTTATTCGGTTCTCCAAGTCTTGAAATTATATCATCAAGAGTGGAATCTTTGTTTATTCCTTCAATCATTTCAAAGTCAGGGCGTGTCGGGCTTATACCTTCTTGATATATAAGTGTATCCTCATAACAAGAGAAATCAATTTGTGTGATATAACAATCATTAAAGTTGCTTGAATTTCCATAAAAATTCATAATATAGGCAGTAACCATATTACCGTCAGATGACTTAAAGAAAGCTGAACCTTGTAAAATACTATCATCAAAAAATTTCTCTTTTACAGTAAAACCTTTACTTAAGAAATCAGAAACCTTTATTGGCATTGTAATGGTTATACCGTCAATCGTCATATCATAATTTGACACTTTATGGCTAATAGATTTATTTGTTTTTAAATCATAGGTATAATCAACAATTTTGAGTCCATTGCCGAAGCTTGCACTATAGTCTTCCTTTAAAACATCATAGTCATTAAGATTGAGTCTTTTAGATGCTTCTCTAACAAAATCATCATGGTCTATAATTCTGCCTATTCTATTATTTGTGTTTATAGCAGTCAATTTATAAAAAACATCTGACATTCTGGATTTATTATTTAAATCGATAATATAAACTGCAGATCCGTCATTTTTCAAGGTAAGCTCTCTATCCTTAGAATTATTAAGATAAAAACTAAGGTTTGTCTTGCCTGAAATATTAACACCCGAATTTAATTCCAATCTAATGCAAAAACCAAATTTACTGTTGTGCATAGCACTAACCTTTTTTATATGGTTATTAGTTATTACAGATGCACCGGATTTGTTTTTCAAGGCAATAGAATTGTCGGTAACAGAAGATTCACCGAACAAAACAGTCCCATCATTTAAAACAATACCGTCATCAACAAAGGAATTATTTGATGCAAATAAGTCCTCTAACTGTTCTGCTGTAAAGCTCTGTTTTTTATGCACTACAATACAGAAATTGTCATTAAAGGTTATATCATCTGCAGTATATTTATAATTACTGCCTTCTTTGAATCTACCGCAATTCATACCGATAACCTTATCACCCTCGAAATAAACGGTAAATTCGTAATTTTCTTGTTCATAATTTTCGACCAATTTGTACCCGCTTACATATTTATGAGAAGAAAATGACATTGCCTTTTCTGTCAACGAAGTTTGGAAACAAGAATAATATCTTTCTCCCTTTTTAAAAGTAATCATATTGTTGAAATTATTGCGGGAAATAACAACTTCAACCGAGCCTGTACCACCAAGCTTTTGTGCCAAAAATCCTCTGGTGTCATTTAAAGTAATAGTAAAATAGCTGTACATGGTGATTGTAAAGGTTGAATTAGCGTTAATATTGGTTGCAGTGGAGTTTGCAAGATTTAATAATCTAAAGCTTCTATTATTTGCCAATGTTGCTACTTTTGGTTTTTGTGCCGAATTAGATAATAATACAACTCCATTTTCCGCAATTGCTTTTTTAACAGCATAGAAATTCAGCTTATCCAAGCTATTAATTTTTACATTTTCTGTTGTGATATTGCTTGAAGCGTAATCATCTGAATAATTATTTTCATCACTTTTTTGTGTGCTACTGCCGGATGATGTTTTATTGCCTGAAGCGTAATCATTTGAATAATTATTTTCATCACTTTTTTGTGTGCTACTACCGTATGATGTTTTGTTGCCAGAGGTGGCATTAGAGGAGGAACTGCTATTCACCTTATCATCTTTTGATTGATTATCATCTTTTGAAGTGTCTCCCTCTGAAAAAACAGAGTTGTTTTCAGGATTAGAGAAACCATCTTCTTTATTTGCGGTGTCTGTTTTGCAGCCAGCAAAAGAAAGAATAAGAATTAAAGACAATATAATTATAAGAACTTTTTTCATAAAGATTCCTCCTCATTTTCATTTTTAAAATATACTTCCAACTCATCAATAGTAAAGGTTTGTTTTGTGTAGAGAACAACACAAAAATCTTCAATAAACGTTACATTATCTACAGCATAATTAGTAGGCACACAGTGAAACGGTGCACACTCAAAACCCACAACCTTTGAGCCGTCATAATGGACGGTGAATTTATAGTTTTCTTGTTCTAAATTTTTAATGATATTAAATCCATCGATATATTTGTGAGAAGAAAATTCGCTACTTCTCTTATTTGAATCGGGGTCATAGTCACCACCATTTACAAAGCATGTATAATACTTTTCTTCACGCTTAAATGTTATCATTTGTCCCAAATCGTCTATGTTGTTTTGCGTGACAACCACTTCCACTAAACCTGTTCCACCAAGCTTTTGAGCTAAGAACCCTTTTCCATCATTAAGTTCAATAGTGAAATATGTTACCATTGTGGTTGTAAATACCTTATTTCTATCAATAGGGTATTCCGCATAATTATTGCTTAATGAAATAATATTAGGCTTATTATTATAATTCATACCTGTAGGAAAAAGTGAATAATCATTTATAATTTTTTTTGCCGAATAAAAGTTAATTTTATCAATGCTGTCAATATAATAATTTGTTTCTATAACAGGTGGATTGCTCGGGGTATTATTAGAAGAAGTATCGTCTAATGGCTCGGAAGGAGTTTTATCCTTAGGAATTGAGGGAGTATCATCTGATGGCTCGGAAGGAACTTTATCATCAGGAATTGAGGGAGTGCTATTATCGGGTATAAATCCACCTTGTGAACTATTAGTTGACGGATTGGATGATGTTATATTTTCTTGCGATGAATTTTTGATGTTTGTAGAACTGTTTTGACTACTGTCTGCCAACAAATCGTTGCTTGGCTTATCAGATGTGTTTTGTGAACTATCTGTAATGGGAATATTGTTGCTAAAAATTCCACTTTTCCATAGACCGAAACTTGTGATTAAAACAACACAGCAACAAAGTGCGGGTATTATAGTGCTTACAATGATACGCTTTTTCTTTTTTTGCTTTGCAATATATTCATCTCTGCGTTCAAAAACGCTATTAGCTATTTCATCATAACTTTTCATACTGGAATCCCTCCTTATCAAGTAATGATTTAAGAGATTGCTTTGCTCTGTACACCAAATTCTCAATCTGACGTTTAGATTTTCCCATTATCTGTGCCACTTCTTCATTTGAAAATTCATCAAAAAAGCAAAGCCATAAGACCTGACAGTATTCAGGTCTAAGATTAGACATAGCCTTATGTACAATAATTTTTCTCTCGCTTTTAATATATAGATTTTCAAGGTTTGTTTCATCTTTGATATAATTTTCTATATCTTCTACTGAAGACATAGAAAATTTAGAGTTACGCCTTATATAATCTATTGCAACATTTCGCCCAATGGTGTAAAGCCAAGTTTTAAATGAACTTTTTTCGTTGAATTTAGGCTTTTTTACCGCAAGTTTAAAGAAAGTTTCTTCCATTATCTCCTCAGCTACGTAAATATTATTCACATAACCGTTTAAATAAAGAATTAAACCGTCTTTATAATCCTTAATAATTAAGGTTAAACCCTCATCATCACCATTAAGAAAACGGCGGTAGCTACTTGCACCGTTATCCATTTGGTACTCCTCTCTTTGTTTTCTCCTCATCTATTAGACGAGGATGTATATAAAAACTCTCAGTAATTTGTATAATTTTAGTTCATTTGATTTTAGCATAAACTTGAATCTAATTCAATTGATAAGAGTGACTTATTAAAATTCATTATTATTTCTTCAAATTTAAAGTATGACAAAAATCATACCTAAATATTGAAAATCATACCAAAGAAAACGCAGTAAAAAACTTTGTTTTTAAGCAGTAATCTTGCCGAAAGTATGACAGTTATTCCTGCCTTGCCTTTTGAATTGAACAAAAACCGCGAGACAGGTCACAAAATACGATATGGACTTCCCTTAAAAAATAGGTATAATTAAATCAGAAGCTTCTAAATTAAACGAAGGGATAAATGATATGAATACAGTATTTTCAAATAATCTAAAGAAATTTAGACAGCAAAAGAATTATACCCAGGAGCAAGTAGCAGAAATTTTAGGAGTAAGCACTCACACTATTTCTAGATGGGAATGTAATACTACGTTGCCAGATGTCACTTTACTTCCCCAAATAGCAAAACTGTACTGTGTAACGATTGATGACTTTTTTAAAGAATCATCCATAGCATACGAGAATTATGCTCAACGATTAGCCTCGATTTATGAATCAACACGAGAACCTGAAGATTTTATTCGAGCAGACATTGAGTTTAAAAAACTAATTAAAAAAGGGGAA
>JAZNZF010000041.1:0-3424 GCA_045594795.1 Acutalibacteraceae bacterium
CTTAAGATAAGATATCCCATAGCGTAAGCTAGTAAGGTCCCCGGTAGACTACCGGGTTGATAGGCTGCATGTGTAAGCACGGTGACGTGTTCAGCTAGGCAGTACTAATAGACCGAGGGCTTAACCTTTTTCGCAATCCTCTAATGGTTTGCCTCATTCTTTGTTCGGTTTTTAGGGTACGATAAATCAAAAGCACCGCTTTAGGCGGTGTTTTTTTATGTAATAAGAACCTGACCCGCCATCACAATTAAAATTGTGGGTGGGCGCCCCAGAACCTTGTTACTCGCTTTGCTCGTAATAATTAAAAGTGAATGGTGAAGGAGTAAGGTGTTTATGGCTTGTGCCAAAACGGATATAACAAGACTTCGCTTCGGTGGAGTCTTTTAAAATTATAGGTTATAAGCACACACTTATAACTAATAAACCATAGTAATAGCTAACTAATTACCCGCTGTAATATCTAATAAAGTGTGTTTAACTGAACAAATAAAAAAACCGCAGAGGTCGGAAACTCCGTTACCCTGCGATTTTTGTTATTTAATATATGTGATTTTTTTACAGCTTTGCTTGGGCGAAGATTTCTGCGAGTGGGGTATCAAGTGCTCGCGAAATTTCTAACAACATATCCAAAGAAATACCTGTATTGGCGTTCTCTATACGGCTTATTGTTTCGTAGCTTACGTCGATTCTATCGGCAACCTGCTGTTGTGTTAAGGCTTTTTGTTTACGAAAATAAGATATTGCAAGCCCTAAATTTCTGTATTCCTCAAAATTTTTATCCTTCATAATATATCACCACATATAATATATTTGATATTACATATATTATATTCTACATTAGGGGTTGAAATAATGACCTAATATGATATATAATTGAGGTAGTATGTAGAAAATGAGGGTTGAGAAGTGGAATTATATAATGAATTTGAAATTGCATTTAAAAAATTAGACCAAATGTTGACAGAGGAGGAAAAACGCCATTTTTATGATTTTGGTTACCAAAACACCCACAGCTTTGGCTTAGGCTTTCACGGGTACGTTTACGATATAATTCACGAGGGTGCATTAGAAAAGCTTTTATGCTCGTACGGTGTAGAAAGGCTTTTGGATATGATTTTATTGTTTTTAAACTTATACTATATTCACTTAGGGAAACTAATTCTTAAGGGAGAATTTTATCTGTAAACTAATAAAAAGGCAGGTGTATCAGCTGCCTTTTGTGTTTAATTTAGTTATGTTGTTTACTCGCCCAGGCGGATGTTGATGCCGCCACCACTTGAATTGCTGCCCGAGTTTATGTTGAGGTAGGGGGTGAGGGCGTGGGCTGCTTTTTTAATGTAACTATCAAACGAGAGCATCAAGTTTTTTGCAGATTATTGGAATGTCTTCGGTTATTGTTTGGTGGACAACGTCAAATTCAACATCGCCGTATTCGTGAACAATTTTATTTCGCATACCTTTAATGGCTTGCCAAGGAATATCGTTGTGAATTGACTTGAATTCTGCAGTAAGCTTTACAGAGTTCTCCGAAATTTGTATCAAACGAAAAAGGACCGAATCACATAAAACTTCGTTGGCTTCGAGCTCATCAAGAGTTATACCCTCTGTTTTTGTGAGAATAAATTTAATATCTCTAAGCATCTTTTTAATATAATAAGCATCATTTTTTATGTTATCCATAAATTTTTATACCGTCCTTTAATATTTCATTTGTAAGTTCAAAGTTATCGATTATTTGATTTTGATTAAGAACGTCTACTTTCTTTTTTAGTTGTTCGCGGAGTTCTTCAACTAAATTATAAAACTTTAATCCCGAAACGGAAGTATTTACAAGTAAGTCTACATCACTTGTCGGTGTCGCTTTGCCTTTGGCATATGACCCAAACAAATAGCAATATTCAACAGAATATTTTGAAAGAATAGTTGCAGATACTTTTTTAATTTCTTCTAATGTTAGAACGCCGTTTTCTTCATCGATGTATCCGTAGGTGTATAACTTTTCTATTATATACTTGTATTTTATGTTTGTTTGCTTTTTTGAATCATTTTCATAGTTAGAGTAAGTTCTAAGAGGTACACCTACAAAATCGGCAGCTTGTTGTTGGGTTATACCTTTATTTTTTCTAAGTTCTCGCAAAGTCATTAACATCACCTCTTAAGCGTATTATAACACTATTATTAACAAACAGCAAGGATTTTATGCAAAAGCAGCATATTAAATTTTAAAACAATATGCAAAAATTGCATATTTTAGTTGCATATTTGACTTTGTGTGCTTGTTATAAATGAAAAAAGGTAGCTGTTAAAAGCTACCTTTTTGGTTTATTTAGCTTAAATTAATTACTCGCCGAGGCGGATGTTGATGCCGCCACCACTTGAATTGTTGCCCGAGTTTATGTTGAGATAGGGGGTGAGGGCTCTTGCTGTGTTGATTAGTGGCATTGACTGTATGTAGACCTTGCCGGGACCTGTGATTCTTGTATTGAAAATACCTTCACCACCAAAGAACATATTCTTTGCGCCCTTAATAGTCTCAATATCCATAGTGCAGGTGTCGGTCATTGCGGCAAGGTAGCCTGTATCTACGATAATGCTCTCTCCTGCGGCTAAATCGTACTCTTTGCAGTAGCCGTCTATCTCGAGGAAGACGATACCGTTACCGCTTATTTTTTGCATAATAAAACCCTCGCCACCGAACAAGCCTTTGCCGAGCTTTTTCTGAAAATATATGGATAAGTCGAGGCCTTTTTCCATTGCAAGAAAACCGCGCTTTTGTACGATTATTCCGTTGCCCTCGGTAACCTCATAGGGAATGATGCTACCTGGGAAGCTTGATGCGAAGGCTATCATACCGTCGCCACTCTCGGCTGTGTACTCGTTCATAAAGATGGACTCACCCGCAAAAAGTCTGCCGAAAGCCTTTTTAAGACCGCCGCCTGTGTTGGTGTCCATACGCATATTAGGTGACATCCAACTCATCGCGCCGCTTTCGGTTTGCACCGACTGACCCTCTGTAAGCTTGCAAATTACAACAGGTAAATTGCCGCCTTCGATAGTGTAGTTTATCATATTGCAACACTCCTTTTTCTTTTATTATATGCTTGTGTTAAATCAGGGACAAAGTGTCTAAATTTTCAACTTTTATAAACTACTCCGATATAATGATCTATTAAATCGTAAATCCAATCATTCAAATTGCTAAAATTATATCCTATTGATTTGGCCAAATCAGTATTTACACTGTACTCAACCTCTCCATTATATGGAGCTTTATCACCGTCTACTGATAAAACAGCTTTTACATTACATTTCTTTTCTACATACTCTATAACTTCTTTGAGAGAAATTGTGCCATTAGAACAACCATTAATTGCTCCAGTATAATCTGAATCAACAAGAAAAGCCATAAATTCTCCCGCTTCTT
>JAZNZF010000042.1:0-24490 GCA_045594795.1 Acutalibacteraceae bacterium
TACTGAAACTTGTCAAGAATTTCGGACAGATAAAAGAGTGAAAAATTGATTTGGTACTGAATAATTGATACCCGAATGCAATCTTTCTGAATTGTAATACAATTCAATATATTCAACAATTTTTCTTGCGGCTTCTTCGAATGGGAGATGACGGATATCCGTCATCTCCCATTCGAGCGTTTTCCAAAAGCTCTCTATGGGCTGATTGTCGCTTGGTGTTCCTGGTCTTGACATGCTCTTTCTAAAACCGTTTTGTTCAACAAGCTCTTTAGTTTTCTTTGCTGTGTACTGACAACCTCTGTCGCTATGATACACTGCACCTTCAGGTCTATTTGGGTTTCTACTAACTGCCATATTAAATGCATTCTGCACTATTTCTTGACGCTGATGTTTCGCTATATCCCAACCAACTAATCTTCTTGTTGCCACATCTATTACTCCGCACAAATAAATCTTTTGTCTGTAGCAGTTAAGCTCCGTTATATCTGAACACCAAAGATAATTTGGTGCCTTTATAGAAAACTTATCTTTAATTAGATTTTCTTCTATGTACTGTTGCTCTGTAGGTTTGGGGTGCCTTGGTTTTCCCGTTCTGTCGCTTTTGGCAACTAATCCATACTTTTTAAGTATCCTTGCTATACGATACTCACTAATATTTACTCCATTGTTAAGCAATTCTTTACAAATCCGTATTCTACCGTAATTTCTATTATGCTTTTTAAAACAGTTAATTACAGCTTTTTCTATCTCTGTTATTTCGCAATCGCTTTGTATCTTATGACTGTAATATCCGCTTTTTGACACCTGCAGTATTCGGCATACTATGTCGGTGTCATATTCAGACAACTCTTTTTTAGCAAAATCTAACCGTCTTTGTTTTCTTTCGCAAAGTATGCCGCTGCTTTTTTTAGTATCTCTACCTGTTGCCTTAATTCCTCGTTTTCTTTTTGCAATTTTTTTAATTTTGCTTCTTCTGGTTTTAAATGTCCTTTACCCACGAAAGCCGCATCACCATAGGTTCTGTACTCGTCTATCCAACGGTACAGCATTACGTTGCTGATACACATTTTGTCTGCAACAGTTTTTACTTTGACCCCGTCTTTCAAAACCAATTCGCAGGCTTGCACTTTAAACTCCCTTGTGTAATTCACTTTCTTTTTCATCCTGTTCACTCTCCTGAAAATATTTTACCAACATTTTCACTCTTTGAACAGTCCTTTTTTACTATACAACTTTCGAATAAAAGTGTAGAGAATAGTGAAAAGTGAAGAGTGAAAAGTGAAAAAGTAAAATCCCCATTCTTGTGAATGAGGATTTTTGGCTGGGGTGGCAGGATACTCTGCGCCCACAACCTTTTGACCGTTCCGAACGGTGTCCAAAAGGTTTAGTGGTGCTCGAGACTACACAGTCATAAAAGCCTGTCGCGGCTTTTATGCTGCTTCGACGACCTACGGTTCTCATCCTGCACACATACTAAAAAAAGCACCTACCGATTTGGTAGGTGTTTTTTTGGCTGGGGTGGCAGGATTCGAACCTACGAATGCAGCAGTCAAAGTGCTGTGTCTTACCGCTTGACGACACCCCAATATTAAGTTTTATAAAGAACACCGTAGCTTTTTGCTGCGGTGTTCTTATGGGGTGGATAATCGGGTTCGAACCGACGACCTCCAGGGCCACAACCTGGCACTCTAACCAACTGAGCTATATCCACCATTTATACCGCGCAAAAACTATTATAGCAATAAGAACCTGGTTTGTCAATACCTAAAATTTATTTAAAGAATAAAATCGTCGTTTGAATAATCGGCTGAAATATTCTGCTTTAGAGGCTGACGCTTTAGAATATCGTAACGCTATTTACGGCATTTATTTGTTGGGTCTACAACACCGCGATATTTACAAAAAATGGTATTACTACCTAAGTATGTATTAGAGTGGCGACAATATTCGCAACGTTTAGCAATAGATTTGTTAAATAATTTTAAAGCCATTTTTTGCACCTCCGTATATTACTTACATATTATAACATACATTATTGTCGTTTTCCATAGTTTTTTAGCTTTCTTTGTAAAAATGCAAGCGAAGTAACTAAAAACAGCATAAGCATAAAAGATGCAAATGGGGTAGCGCTTGCGTTTTGTACCGCTATGCCATTAATATTAATCGTTTGGATACTCTGTGGAAAGGCTTTAAGTAGCAGATATGTTATACCAAGTGTTGAAATACCCTCGATGATTTTCCAAATAAATATTAAACTATACCGAGGTTTAACACACCTTGCGGCAGAAATAGCCTGCAAATGAACAGATATTCCACCGAAGCCTATTAAAAAGGCAACTAAATATATTGAGATATCAGAAGCCCTTATTACGCCAGAGGTTATCTCTAAAAAGCAAGAAACCTTGCTTAATGCCATATATCTTTCAAAAATTTTAAGAACAGCGTTACCAATAATAACCCAACCACAAACCGATGCTATACTACGGTTAGCGCTATTAACCGCATCACAAAAGCAGGTTATGTAATTTATGTTTTCTTGTTCTTTTATTTCATAACTATTAAAGCTTTTTCTGTTTAAAAAAGCAAATATAATAGGCGACACCACTGCCGAGATAAATAGAATTAATCCTACGCTATAGTTTTTATACAAGCAAAAGCCAACCGTTGTAATTACAAACGCAGGGCCCGGATTAATACAAAAGCATAAAAGTCGTTCTGCGCTTTGTTTGTTAAGCTCGCCGCTTGTATAAAGCTCGTCAACAAGCTTTGCGCCTACAGGGTATCCGCATATTAGCGAGAGAAAAAGCACACTGCCGCAACTACCGCTTAAATTGAACAACTTATTTGAAATTATTCTTATCAATTTTAATCTCGAAAACAACTGTGTCTTTACCGCAAAAACTGATATTACAGTAAAAATATACAAAGAGGGAATGATGGTGCTTGTGCAGATTTTAATTCCGTCAATTATACCTGTAGTTATATCTTTAGAGTAATATATTACTAACGGAAACATAGTAATTGTGACAATAGTTATAATAATCTTTTTCAAAATAACACCCTTTTTGTTTCTTTACGGTTATCTTTAAATGTATATGTAAAAGAAATTAAATATATAAATTATTAGGGGTGGTAAAATGTCAAAATCAAAAAAGATAAACATACTAAAAAGGGCGCGTAATGCGAAGATAATTCTTAACCAGAAGTATCCTGATATAGCCGCTTTAGATGTAACTGAATGTAGATTAGAACTGAGGTTTAATCGCGAAATAATAATTGACGGTTGTAAAGGGGTAATAGATTATAGCGACCAAAGAATAAGCCTTAATGTTGAAAAGGGTATTATTATAATAGAAGGCGCAAATTTAAGCTTACAGACCTTTGAGGATAGCTATGCGGTAATTGTTGGCACCTTTACTAATATTGGTTTTGAGGTGTAGCTATGCAGATGCTTTTTAGATATTTTTTAGGCTATGTTGTAATTAAAATCGGTGGTAATTTTCCTGAAAGGTTTTTAAACGTTTGTGCAGCAAACCGTATAAGGTTATGGGATTACGATAAAAAGGGAAAATATATATACGCAAAAATACTTAATAAAGACTATTTTAAGCTAAAATCCTTTCGCCGTAGGTGTGAAGTAAGCATTAAAATTGTATCAAAACACGGCCTGCCAAAAAAGACAAAGCCGTATAAAAAACGTTACGGCATAGTAGCGGGTGTGGCAGTATATGCTTTGGTAATGGCATTTCTTACAAGTATAATTTGGAACATTGAAATAAGGGGCAATAAAAATATTACTAATGAAACTATACTTGAAAACTGTAAAAGCATTGGCATAGCAGAGGGAACATTTAAGGGCGGAATCAACACCGAAGATGCAAGACTTAAACTTATTATGCATAACGGTGATATAAGCTGGGCCTCGTTTATTATAGAGGGCTCACATCTGACAGTTAATATATCCGAAACGCTAAAAGCCGAGAAAACCGATACCACACCCTCTAACCTTGTAGCAGCAATCGATGGAGTTGTAGAAAAAATAGAGATTAAAAGGGGGATGCCTACAATAAGGGTCAATCAGGCGGTGCTTAAAGGCGAGCTTTTGGCAACCGGTGTTATGCAATATACCGACGGAACTACTCATTTTGTAAACAGTAGCGGCAAAGTAATAGCAAAAACAAAGCGTAGCCATACGGTAACTATTGGTAGCGTGGTAGCCAAGAAATATTATTCGGACAAAAAAGAGGTAAGAAGGGTGCTTAAGTTTTTTGGTATAAGCGTACCGTTAAGCTATACCCCTGTTGTCGAGCCAACAGATAAAAAAACCGAAGAGATTAAGGTTATGTGCAACAGCTCGTATATACCTATTTATGTAGTTAAAACCACCTTCAATCCTTACAAAATAAAGCAGGTAAAACTAAATAAAAAAGAAATGCTAAAGAAGGCAGAAAGCCAACTAATTAACCACCAAAAAAGTGAAATGTCAGGCTGTGAAATATTAAGCTATAACGACAATATCGAGGTAATAGATAACGGCATCAAGGTAACAAGGAATTACGAGTGTAGAGAAAATATTGCGAAAGAAGAAAAAATTAAAATAAATACTGTAAATTAAGGAAAAAATATGTTATAATTTATTAAAAGAAATATTTGGAGTGGCAGTATGGCTGAACACATTATAACATTAAGTGACGTAAATTATATTTCCGAGCTATTTGGTAACTTTGATGAGAATATAAAAATGCTTGAGAAACAGTATGGCGTAGCTATAACAAACCATAACGAAAAAATCAAAATAAGCGGTGACGAGTACGATGTCTCGTTAGCCCAAAAGGCTATTGATGGTCTTATTTCGTTAATCAAAAAAGGGGAGAGCATTGGCGAGCAAAACGTTAGATACGTAATGTCACTTGTAGCAGATGGTGATAACGAAAAAATTGAAAGCTTAACCGATGTTAACTGTATATGCATAAGCTCGAAAGGTAGACCTATTAAACCTAAAACCTTAGGTCAAAAGAGATATGTAGAGGCAATACGCGACAACACCATTACAATAGCTGTAGGCCCTGCAGGTACGGGTAAAACCTACTTGGCGGTGGCACAAGCTGTAACCGCCTTCAGAGCAAAGCAGGTTAATAGAATTATTCTTACAAGACCTGCTGTTGAAGCAGGCGAAAAGCTTGGCTTTTTACCGGGTGATTTACAGCAAAAGGTTGACCCGTATTTAAGACCTCTTTACGATGCTCTTTTTGATATGCTTGGTGCTGAAAACTTTGCAAGATGTCAGGAGAGAGGAGATATCGAGGTAGCTCCGTTGGCTTATATGCGTGGCAGAACCCTTGATGATAGCTTTATTATTCTTGACGAGGCTCAAAACACTACATCAGAGCAAATGAAAATGTTTTTAACAAGAATAGGTATGAACTCTAAAGCGGTTGTTACGGGTGATGATACACAAATCGATTTGCCCGATGGTAAAAAATCAGGACTTCGTGAGGTAGTAAAAATATTAAAAGGAATAGAGGATATAAGCATTATAAAGCTAAGCGGCAAGGATGTTGTAAGGCACAGACTTGTGCAAGAAATTATCCGCGCTTACGAGAAATATTTTGAAACGAGGAAGAAATAACATGAGTAAGTTAAAGGTTGTTTTTTTTGATAAACAGAAAAAAGTTAAACTGCCTACAGGCACGCGAATGCTACTTCGCCGTGCCTCCTCGGCTGTACTTATTTACGAAAAATTCGATGGTGATGCAGAGGTAAACATAAACTTTGTAAACGATGAGGAGATTAAGGCGCTTAATTTGCAGTTCAGAAATAAAGATGCTGCTACCGACGTGTTATCCTTCCCGCTTGGTGAGAATGGCGAGTATGACGTGAATCCCGAAACCGAGCTTAAAATGCTGGGCGACGTTGTAATTTCGGTTGAACGCGCTGTCGCACAAGCAGAAGAGTTTGGTCACACATTGAATCGCGAGCTTGCTTATCTTACCGTTCACTCAATGTTACATCTACTTGGATTCGACCACGTAAACGGCGGTATTGAGGCTTTGCGTATGCGCGAGCACGAGGAGGCTATCCTTGGTGGCCTCGGGTTATCTCGCGACGAATCTTTTGTTGATTAGGTGTTAAATTTATGAGTAAAACTAAATCTGCATTTATTGCAATTATCGGCAGGCCAAACGTTGGTAAATCTTCAATACTTAACAGAATTTTACCTCACAAGGTAGCTGCCGTTTCGGACAAGCCACAAACTACACGAACAAGAATAATGGGTGTATACACAAAAGAAAACGACCAGCTTGTATTTATTGATACACCGGGCTTCCATAAGCCACGCAACAAGCTTGGCGAAAATATGATTAAGGCTGTTAGCAGCGGCTTAAATGATGTTGATGCCGCGGTGCTTGTTGTCGATGCTTGTCCTAAATTTAAATTTGACCCCGATAATTTACCACCTGCAGAGCAAGAACTTATCGAGGGCTTGAAAAAACGCAAGTTACCTGCAATATTGGCTATTAATAAAATAGACTTACTTTCCGATAAGCAAGAGCTATTATCAATGATATTAGCTTATACTAAGCATTATGATTTTGCGGCAGTCGTACCGCTATCTGCAAAAGATGGAAACGGAGTAGACGCGTTTATAGGGGAAGCATTAGCCTTTTGCAAAGAGTCGGTGCATTATTTTGATGACGATACAGTTACCGACCAGCCCGAACGTGTTCTTGTTTCTGAAATAATAAGAGAAAAGCTTTTACGTTTGCTCGATAAAGAGATACCTCACGGTATAGCGGTTTCGCTTGAGCGTTTCCTGGAACGTGACGATAAAAACGGCGAGCCAATAATCGACGTACACGCTGTGATATATTGCGAAAGGGACAGTCACAAGGGCGTAATTATTGGCAAGGGCGGTGCAATGTTAAAACGCGTTGGCACTCTTGCAAGGCGCGATGTTGAAGATTTCTTTGGTTGCAAGGTTTCTATGAAGCTTTGGGTAAAAGTAAAAGAAAATTGGCGAAACAGTAATTATTTAATCAGCGATTTTGGTTTGCAAACAGAATAATTTACCTATAATAGACTGCTCTTTTAGGGTAACAATTTTATTAGTAAGTTACCAAAAGGGGCACGTGTTATGAATATTACATCAGAATGGCAAAAATTTGCAACAACAGGCAAGGTAAACGATTACCTTAACTATATAAACGCTACTAAGGAGACGGCTGAAATTGAGCATAAAAACGCGTGGGATTGTACTAAAAGAGAATATCACCCGCGAGAGCGATAGGGTAATTACCATACTAACACCTAATGGTATTATCCGCGCCTATGCAAAGGCGGCAAAGAATATAAAAAGCAAAAAATTTGCCGCAACCTCGCCCCTTTGCTACTCTGAATTCGTTCTTCGTGAGGGTGGCGAGCTTTACATAATTAACACTGCCGAAGAGCAAGAGATTTTTTTTGAACTTAGAAATGATATAGAAAAGCTTTCGTTAGCACAATATTTTTCCGAACTTGTTATTTCAGTAGCTCCCGAGCAAACTGATACTGAGGAAATTTTACGACTGCTTCTTAATTCGTTATACTACCTTTGTAAAGGTGAAAAAAGTATATACCTTATTAAGTCGGTTTTTGAAATGCGGCTGATGTGTATCCTCGGCTTTATGCCAGACCTTGTTGCTTGTCGGCAATGTTTAAAGTTTGAGGATTCTACCGTATTTTTCGACGTTTTCGGTTCGGCAATATATTGTAGTGAATGTCTGCCGCAAACACCGGGTAATTATAGAAGATTAACCTTATCGCAACTGTCCGTGCTGCGACATATAGTTTATTCAGAATTTGAGAAAATTTTTAGCTTTACAGCAAGCGAACAAAATTTGCGCGAGGTTTCAGAGCTTTGTGAAAAATACGTTGAGGCTATGGTGGAAAAACGTTTTAAAACATTAGATTATTTTAATTCTATAAGGATATAACCAATATGAATTTTACTACATTACAAAAGCAAATTAAGGTTTTAGAGCTTGATAAAATTTTAAATATGCTTTCTAAGTATGCAACCATTACTGATACGGCTGATGCTTGTTGTAATATTGCTCCAAGGTTTAGTTTAGACGGCGCGCAAGAGCTACTTACAAACACAAGTGATGCATATTCTTTAACTGCGCGTTTTGGCGCGCCCAGTTTTGGCGGAGCCAATAACGTTGATAATGCACTTATGAGGGCACAAGCTGGCGCGGTACTAACCTTGCCCGAATTTCTAAAAATAGGTTCAACCTTGCGAGTAATTCGCCAAATCACCGAATGGCGCGAGCATTTTTGCAGTAATGTTGTAACCTCTTTAAACGGATATTTCGAGGCGCTTTCGCCCAATAAATATTTTGAGGAAAAGCTATTTTCAATAATCGATTCAGAGGAAGAGCTTAACGATAATGCATCGCCAAAGCTTGCTGATATTAGGCGCAAGATTCGTTCAGCTTCGGCATCTATACGCGAAAAGCTTGATAAAATGGTGAAATCCCAAACCTATTCAAAATATCTTCAAGAGGCGATAATCACCCAACGCGACGGCAGATACGTTGTACCCGTTAAGGCTGAATATCGTAGCGAGGTTGCAGGCTTAATCCACGATACGTCGGGGTCGGGGGCTACGTTATTTATTGAGCCGATGGCGATAGTTGAGGTTAATAACGAACTTCGGGTGCTTAAAAATAAAGAGCGCGAGGAAATAGAGCGCATTTTAAAAGAATTAAGTGTAGAAGCGTCAGAGTTTGCAGATAGCATTATAGCATCATTTAAGGCAACTGTAGAATTAGAAATTATCTTTTGTAAAGCAAAGTTTGCCTTTGATTTAAAAGCATCTGTACCTGTTTTAAACAGCGAGGGTGTTGTAAATTTAAAGAATGCTCGTCACCCTTTGCTTAGTGCTAAAGCTGTGCCGATTAGTGTTAATCTTGGTATGGATTTTGATACACTAATTATTACAGGACCAAACACAGGCGGCAAAACCGTTACCTTAAAAACCGTAGGTCTTTTAACTTTAATGGCTTTGTGCGGTATGATGATTCCAGCCGACGAAGGCTCAAAGATAAACGTTTACTCAAAGATATTTGCAGATATCGGTGACGAACAGAGTATAGAGCAGTCGCTTTCTACTTTTTCGTCACACATAAAAAATATAGTAGAAATTTTAGATAAAGCAGATGATAATAGCCTTGTTTTACTCGACGAGCTTGGTGCAGGCACCGACCCAGTTGAAGGCGCTGCTTTGGCAAAAGCGGTGATAAAAAGGCTAAAAGCCTATGGCACACAAAGCATTATTACTACACATTACCCAGAGCTTAAGTCGTTTGCACTTGAAACGGGTGGGGTGGAAAATGCGTGCTGTGAGTTTGATGTTGAGACCCTAAAGCCAACCTATAAGCTTTTAATAGGTGTACCTGGACGTTCTAATGCCTTTGCTATTTCGCAAAAATTGGGTATTTCTGAGGATATTATTAGCTCTGCTAAGGAAATGGTATCCGAAGAGAACAGAAGATTTGAAGAATTAGTATCAGCGCTTGAAGAGGCAAAGCAAACGGCAGAGCGCGATAGCCAAGAGATTCGCAAGACACGTTTAGAGCTTGAAAGAGCTAAAGCAGAAAACATAAGACTGCAGGAATCGTCCCGTCAAGAGCGCGAAAAAATCATAGAAAAAACAAGGCAAGAGGCAGAGAATATTCTTGAGGCGGCACGCCTGAAATCAAACGAATTACTTAACAGCCTTGAGGATATGAAAAAACAGATTAATTCTGAAAATGCTTCGGCGTTGGTTTCAAAGGCTCGTGAGGCCGCAAGGGCTGCAATCAAGGGAATAGAGGGCAACGCGGCTTTTAATTCTAAACATAAAGAAAAGTACGTTTTGCCGCGCAAACTTTTGGTTGGTGATACGGTTATGCTCTCAGATATTAATAAAAAAGCCGAGGTTGTATCTCTGCCCGATAAAAGTGGAAAGCTAACCGTAATAGCGGGAATTATGAAGCTGCAAACCGATATCCAAAATATCAGACTTGTAGAAAACTCTGTAACTGTTAACAATCGAAAACCTGCAAAGCACAAGGCGGTTTCGGGTGTTATGTCTCGTGCCGAAAGAACTGTGCAAACCGAAATAGATTTGCGCGGTATGGCATGCGACGAAGCGGTTATCGAACTTGAAAGATTTATTGATAGCGCTGTTTTAAGTGGTATGGAAACGGTTCACATTATTCACGGCAAGGGTACAGGTGTGCTACGCAAAGGAGTTCAAGCATCACTTAGAACCAATAAAAATGTCAAAAGCTTTAGGTTAGGCGTTTTCGGAGAAGGCGAAAGCGGAGTAACTATAGCAACACTTAAATAAAAATGTCGCCCAATTTCTAACTTTTGGGCGGCACTTTTTTTATTTTACTACACATACTACTAAAAAGGCGGTGTAGTAATGGATATAAAGGGCAAGTTATCTTTGCTTATTAATACGGTTTATTATGGCTTTTGGACTTTGGTTATTTATATAACCGTTAAATATTTAGCTGTATATATACTTCCGTTTATAATTAGCTTTGCTATAGTATATGCTTTGCAAAAGCCAATGATAATGCTTTCAAATAAAACTAAAATAAGCAAAAATATTTTAACTCTATTCGCCTTGCTCTTGATAATTGCATTAATTCTTTTGGCACTTTGTTTTGTAGCAATAAAGCTATTCCACTTTTTAGCCGATATAAATAACAGCGGTGTGATGGAAATTGCAACAAGGTATATAAATATATGCCAAAATGTAATAGAGCAAAATCTACCAAAAAGCATATTACAAGGAACAGACGGTATTTTTAACAAGGCAATATTAAGCTTAACCGAATATGTAATGGGTCTTGTTACTGTGTGTATAAAGCAACTACCGGGGCTTTTGTTTAGTACGATTACCTCGGTAGTATCAGCTTGTTTTTTGGCATTCGAGTACGATAATTTCATCCGTTTTATCAAAAGGCAGATGTCAGAAAATGCTATAGAACGCACAATAAAAATTAAAAGAATAGTTAACGAAAGCTTATTAGGGTTTACTAAAGGTTATTTAGTAATTTTGCTTTTTACCTTTTGCGTTATGATGGTAGGCTTAAAACTTTTAGGAATAAGTAACGCTGTGGCTATATCTATAATCATCGCAGCTATAGATATTTTACCCGTTTTTGGCACAGGGCTTGTTTTATTGCCGTGGTCTGTATTCGCGCTTATAAACGGTAATACTATGCTATCAATAGGACTTGTAATCTTGTATGTAGTATATTCGTTATTGCGCTACTTTTTAGAGCCAAGGATAATAGGCAAAAAGGTGGGCGTTAATCCGCTTATATCTTTAATTGCAATGTTTGTTGGGCTAAAATTATTTGGGCTAATAGGGCTTATATTAGCACCCGTTACTATTTCGGTTTTAACGGTTTTGCAAAAAAACTCTATTATAAAGCTTGGCAAATAATAAATGTGACAGTAAATTTAAAAGCCACATAAAATGTATTGATATATTATTTATGGAGTTGAATATCATGGAAAAAAATATTATCAATACTGGTTCAATAACCTATGCAATAAGGGGCAGAGACGCTCTTCGCGCAAATGGTTGTAAAGCATATATGTTTAGAAAAAGTGGCAAGGACGCTGTGGGCTGTGGTTATAGCGTGTCAACCGAGTGTTCAGAGGAAAAAATAATTAAGGTACTAAATAACTACGGGGTTAAGTACATCTCTATTGTAGCGGGTGAAGGCTAATGCGTTATCTTGATAATGCTGCAACTACATTCCCTAAACCCCCTTCGGTAGTAACAGCTGTTAATAACTGTTTAAAATTCTATTCTGCAAATCCCGGCAGAAGTGGGCATTTATTATCTCTTAGGGCTGCCGAGAGTTTATACAAAAGCCGAAAAAAAGCGGCTGAGTTTTTCGGATGCAAGAACGTAGAAAACGTTATATTTACCTTAAACTGCACCACTGCTATTAATTTCGTTTTAAAAGGCATTTTAAATCCCGGTGACCACGTAATATGCTCAAGCTTTGAGCATAACGCAGTAGTTCGACCTATGAATGAATTAGTAAAAAAAGGTGTAAGCTACGATATAGCCCACGTTTTTATGGGCGACCCAGTAGCAACAAGAAATTCTTTTGAGGCACTAATTAAGGATAATACCAAGTTAATCGTCTGTACCCACGCATCTAACGTATCGGGCGCTGTTATGCCCATAAAAGAAATATCGGAGTTGTGTAAAGAATACGGAATTTTATTTATGGTGGATGCGGCACAGTCGGCGGGCGTTCTTCCTATTGACGTCACGAACATGGGAATCGATTATCTCTGTGTCGCATCACACAAAGGGCTATATGCACCGATGGGCACGGGTATTTTGATAGCAACAGCGCCTATTGAAAGAACTATAATCGAGGGTGGCACAGGCACTATGTCCTTGCTTGATTTACAACCAGATATGTTACCCGATAGGTTTGAAAGCGGAACGATAAACCTTTCAGGCATTGTTGGTGTATCATCTGGTATAAATTTTGTAAAGTCTAAGGGGATAAGTAATATTTACTCTGCAGAAATAAAACTTGTTTCTATGCTATACGATGGCTTAAGAAGAAATAATAATGTTATTTTATATACAGATTATCCAAAAGCGCCGGATTTCGTACCCGTTTTATCCTTTAATATTAGAGGTCAGCATTCCGAAGATGTTGCAAGGAGTTTAAACGATTATGGTATTGCTGTTAGGGCAGGGCTCCATTGTGCACCGCTTGCTCATAAAACTCTCGGCACTATTAATACTGGTACTGTAAGGGTAAGTCCAAGCGTATATACTAATGTTACTGATATAGAATATTTTATAAATTGTATTAAAAAAGTTTCAAAATAGGTAAATTTGCTATTGATTATCAGATTAAATATGTTAAAATATAATTAGATAATTGTTTAGTAAAGGAGAACATCAATGGGGTCCTTTTTTGAAACTATTGGCGAATTTTTCTATACCGCGCGCAACACCTTCGTTTCGGTATTTTCCAGCGTAGGATTTTTTGATATAGTAGATATACTTATATTAACGTTTTTGGTTTATAAAGCTGTAGAGCTTTGGCGTGATTCTCGCGCACGTACGCTGCTTAAAGGTATTATCCTTATAGTTGTAATGTATGCGTTATCGGGCTGGCTTGGTATGATAGGTATCAACTGGATTCTCGAAATGGTTGTTAATTATGCCATCGTATTATTGGTTGTTATTTTCCAACCAGAGCTTCGTCATGCACTCGAAAGGGTGGGGCATAGTAGCTTTAGCTTCTTTGGCAAAAGCACCAGCGTTGTTGACGAAACTAAGGCAAACTGCATTAGTCAGGTTTGCAAGGCCGTAGGCGTAATGAGTAACGCAAAAATAGGCGCGTTAATTGTTTTCGAAAACAAAACCCTGCTTGGAGATATAATTAAAACAGGCACCGAAATTGATGCTTTTGTAACCTCGGCTATGGTTAATAACATTTTCTTCCCAAAATCCCCCTTGCACGATGGTGCTGTTGTTATAAGAGATAACAGAATTACTGCTGCGGGCTGTATATTGCCGCTTACAAATAATCGCGATATCAGTGCCGATTTAGGCACCCGTCACAGAGCGGCGCTTGGTATCAGCGAAAATTCTGATGCGGTAACTGTAGTTGTCTCGGAAGAAACGGGAATTATTTCACTTACTTATAATGGACAAATTACCCGTAATTATAACATTCAAACCTTACAACAAGAGCTTTGTAATATATTTGTTGACACTAATAAAACCGAAACAAACCCCTTAAAACATTATGTAGATAAGGTTAAAGCTTTACTCAAAGGGGGTAACAAAAATGGCTAAAACTCAAGGCGGACATTTAATGGGCAACAAAAAGTTTTCTTTACTAATATCCTTGGTTGTGGCACTATGCTTTTGGTTTGTTATTACCTTAATCGAAAACCCTTCGTCAGAACGTGTGCTTAACGGTGTTCAGTTTTATCTTGACACGAAAGGTACAATCGTTGAACAACAGGGATTAAGTGTTATTAACGGAACCGACAAAATGCAGTACGTAAGCGTTAAAATTAGCGGTGCAAGCTATGTTGTTAACTCGGTTTCTCCCGAGGATATTTTGGTAACCCCATCGTTTGAGGATATCAATGCTGCTGGGAATTATTCAATTAAGCTTAACCCAACTAATAATAGTGCTAAAAGCTTTACTATAGAATCGGTAACTCCAAGCACTATCGATTTAGAACTTGACTATATAGATACCGTAAATTTCGACGTTCAAATTAAGGTGAAGGGCGCGGTAGCCGCAAAGGGTCTAATCCTTGGCACCGAAAGGTTTACCAACACCGAGTCGGCTAACCTTGAAATCAGCGGACCGCGTGCAATAGTTAGCACCATAAGTTCGGCCTATGCAGAGGTGCAGGCGGATAAAAAACAAAAGCTATCGGCTACAAAAAGCTATGACGCAGATATCGTACTGTATAATAAAGAGGGTAAAAAAATCAATACCGATAAGCTTACTTTAAGCTTCGATACCATCAATGTTTCGGTACCTGTGCTTAAAACCAAAACAGTACCTATAAGGTGCGCATATACCAATAAACCTACCCAATATACACCGGTTGCTACCGTTATAATCAACGGTAAAGAAGTCAACCAAGTTAAAATAGAGGGCTCACCCGATATAATCGACCAAACAAGCTTTATTGAGCTTGAGAGCATCGATTTCTTTGGAGTCACCAAAAAGAAAAACACCTTTCAGAAGGCTTTTGTTTTGCCAAGCGGAGTATCCTTGGTTGACGAAATTAAAAGCATTAAGGTTAAGCTTGATACTTCCGACATAGTTTCTAAAAGTTTTCAGGTAAACAGTGCGGTTGCGGTTAATAATAAAAACAATCTTAAGGTTACCCTGCTACAGCCCATTAATGCCAAGGTGCTTGGTAAGTCAAGTATAATTAATCAGTTAAGCGGCGCTAAACTTTTTGCTGAAATCGACCTTGATGGCAAGGCAGAGGGAGAGCAGTCGGTAAACGTTATTATCAAATCAAGCGAAAAAGATAACGTTTGGCAATATGGAACCTATGAAGCAAAAATTTCGGTAACTAAATAAAACAAAAAAGGCTTTGGTTTCAAAGCCTTTTTAACATTATTTTTAATACACCATATAATATTTATGGGTGATTTTATGATAATAGCATTAATAATACTGTCTATATTTTCTTTGTTTGGGGTATTTTACATAATTCAATGTATTAATAAAGTTATGTACCGTCAAAAGCAAACCTGCTGTAAGCCCATACTGCTTTGGCAAATTAGCAACAATAACCAATGTGATTTAGAGATGGATTTACTTTGTGCCCTGTCTTCGCTTAGGTGGTATAATATGCAAGATTACCATAAAATATTTTTTATTAATTGCGGTTTAAATGAAAACGACCTGAAATTGTGTCGTAACATTTTCTCTCAATATGATTATGATATTATAGATAATTTAAAAATAGATAGTCTATTGATGGAAAAGTAAGCTAAGTTAATTTTAAGGGAAGGAGGGGTACTTTGGAAAAGCACGAGTTAGTTTCGCTTTCGGGTGTTGTTGAGAACATTGTTTATAGCAATAAAAACAACGGATATACGGTTTTAAGCCTTAAAGCTAACGACGAAAGTATAGTTTGCGTTGGTTTTGCACCTGATGTTACGGAAGGCGAGAGCGTTACACTAAAAGGCGAGTATACATTCCATACCGTTTACGGCAACCAGTTTAAATTCGAGCGCTGTGATATATTGGCGCCCGAGGGTAGTGCTGCAATTTTAAGGTACCTTTCCTCAGGTATAATAAAGGGTGTTGGCCCCGCTACAGCTAAAAATATCGTGGAACGTTTCGGGGAAAAAACGCTCGAAATAATTGAGAATGATTACGAACGTTTATCGTATATAAAGGGCATTTCTTTAGCAAAGGCTAAGAAAATAAGCGATGCGTATAAAAGTCAAAACGGCTTTCGCGACGTGGTAATGCAGTTAAGCGAGTATAAAATCAATACCGAGGAGGCTGCAAAAATCTACAAGCATCTTGGCAAAGATGCCGCTAAACGCATAAAGGACAACCCCTTTATACTCTATACCGACGAGCTCGGATTTAGCTTTCAGCGTGTTTGTGAAATGGCAGTTTCTCTAAGGATACCTGATGATAATTGCCATAGAATAACCGCATCTATTAAGCATATATTACAGCATAATCTTTTGAATGGGCATACCTGCTTGCCACTCGAAAAATTAACAGAAATCGCTTCACAGTTTGTAATGCTCGAAAAAGATGTTATAGATAATGCTATCGAGGATATGCGTCGCAGCCTAATTATTAAAACCGAAGAGATTGACGGTAAAGAATACGCGTTTTTAACCAAATACTACACCGCAGAAAGATACATAGCGTCTAAGCTTAAAATAATGTCAAGCATACGCCCAAGTAACGTTATGTTGCTTAAAGAGACAATCCCAAATCTCGAACAAAAGTATGCAATTAAATACGATGCAAAGCAAATTGAGGCTATAAATAAAGCAATTAATCACGGCATACTTGTGCTAACAGGTGGCCCAGGTACCGGTAAAACTACCACTTTAAAGGCAATAATAAGCATTCTTTCAGCCTCGGGCCTTGAGGTTTTGCTTGCGGCCCCTACGGGACGAGCTGCCAAAAGGATGAGCGAACTTACGGGTGAAGAAGCAAAAACAATTCACCGTCTGCTTGAGGTGGAGTGGGATGAAAACGACCGACAGACCTTTGCCCGTAACGAACGCAATCCCATTGACTGTGACTGTATTATTGTTGATGAAATGTCTATGGTAGATTCTTTGCTTTTTGAAAGCTTGCTTAGGGCATTGCCGCTTGGGTGCAGAATTATAATGGTAGGTGATTCTAATCAGTTGCCAAGTGTTAGCGCGGGTAACGTACTTGCTGATATTATTGCCTCGGGTGTAGTCCCTGTGGTTACTTTAACAGAAGTGTTTAGACAAGCGCTTTCAAGCTTGATTATCACAAATGCGCACAACATAGTTGGCGGCAATTATCCCGAGCTTGATATTAAAGACAACGATATGTTTATGGTTGATATTACCGACCGAAAGAGAATAGCAGATTATATCGTTAATCTATGCACAAGCAGACTCCCAAAAGCGTATGGATATAATCCATTAAAAGATATTCAGGTTCTAACGCCATCGAAAAAGACATCTGTAGGTACTGGCGTGCTTAATAATCTTTTACAAAAAGCCATTAATCCTAAAACAAATAAATCTACTGAAATTGCTTTTAAAAATTACACCTTGCGCGTTGGCGATAAGGTAATGCAAACAAAAAACAATTATGATATAGAATGGACGAGACACGACAGCGAATATGGAGCAGGTGTTTTCA
Source organism: Acutalibacteraceae bacterium (assembly GCA_045594795.1). Classification (GTDB taxonomy): domain Bacteria; phylum Bacillota; class Clostridia; order Oscillospirales; family Acutalibacteraceae; genus UMGS1532. The sequence continues at coordinate 17,454 of JAZNZF010000042.1, forward strand.
ACGGAGATATTGGTATTATCAGAGATATAAATTTAACTTCGGGTAAGCTGACTATTGAGTTTGACGATAAGGTGGCATTGTATTCTCAAGAAGAAGCGGCACAGCTTGAACTATCGTATGCTGCAACCGTTCATAAAAGTCAGGGCAGCGAATTTGACTGTGTTGTTCTTCCACTGCTTGATACTCCCGAAAAGCTTTGCTATAGAAATCTTTTATATACTGCTGTTACAAGGGCAAAAAAGCACTTGATAATAGTTGGCGACCGTAATATTGTTATGCGGATGACCGATAATAATCGCAAAAGCTTGCGCTATAGCGGTCTTGAATCGTTTTTGAAGGAGTGAGCATTATAAACCTACTTAAACGCCTTGAATACTTGGTATTCCCAAGCAGATGTTCGGTGTGTAACAAGGTGATATATTTTGGCAGAGAAATCTGTGATGGCTGTGTTCACGAGTTAAGACCCGTGCCAGACGAAATAGCGCTAATGCTTATCTCTAATCCTAATATCAATATGCGAACCGGGTTTAAACCGGTATATAATGGTGTTGCTGCACCTTATTATCACGAAGACGGTAGTAAGTCTATGGTATATAATCTGAAAATTGAGGGTAGACGCGAGTTGGCTTTACAGCTTAGTGTTGAGATGTACAATACATATAAGCGGTATATAGAATTTAAGGATATTGATTGTATATGCTGTGTGCCGTCAAAGTTCAAAAGCACCTTTGTAAGAGGTTACGACCACGTAAAGCTACTTGCCAAACTTATGTCAAAGCATACCGGAATCCAGTTTCAGCCTTTACTAAAGCTTGTGGGTAAGAAGAAGCCTCAGCATACGCTTAATGCTACCGAAAGGCTTAAAAATCTTCGAGGTAAATTCGCGCCAAATCCTAAGTGTAGATATAATTTCAAAGACAAAAATGTGCTCTTAATAGATGATATTATGACTACGGGCGCTACTATTAACGAATGTTCGCGGGTGCTTAAACGCAACGGCGCTAAGAATGTTTACGGGCTTACTGCAACTATTAACCTATAAATTTTCCCATATGATATATATTCTATTGCATAATATTAAAAAATAATATATAATAAAATAAATAATTTTTAGGAGGGCTGTAATATGTCAACAGATATAGTATTAGACGCGGGTACATATAAAACCGTTTTGTATTCTGCGGGTAAAGTAGTTTTCGAGCAGCCCTCGGCTGTTGCTGTAGATACTGAAACTTGGGAGCCTATCGCTTTTGGAACAGAGGCAAAGCAGATGTTCGGCAAAACCCCCGAAAGTGTTACCCTGGTTTTCCCAATAGAACGCGGCGCTGTGTCTGATTATCTGCTTGCAGAGGAAATGATAGCCCATTTTATTAAAACTACCTTTGGTAATCGCATTGTAAAGCCAAGGGTGATTGCTGTTGTACCAAGCGATGTTACAACCGTTCAGCATCATTCGGTTGCTAATGCAATTTCTGCTGCGGGTTGCCGCAATATATCTACTATAGAAAGCACAATAGCCTCGGCGGTTGGGCTTGATATCGATGTTTCTACACCAAATGGAAATATGATTATTGATATTGGTGGCGGCACTGTAAATATTGCAACCGTTTCAATGGGCGCAATAGCGCAAAATGATACACTAAGAGTTGGTTCTATAGATTTCGATGATGCTATAATCAAATATGTCAGGTATGCAAAGAACGTACTTATAGGCGGACAAACTGCAGAGCGCATTAAGCGAACTGTTGGCGGTGCTATAAAACGCGAATTCAATGTTACTATGCGCGCTAAGGGTAGAAATTTATTTACCGGCCTGCCGCAAAGTTTTGAGGTATCTTCTTTAGAAATTTATGATGCTATTAACGATTTGCTTATGCAAATATGTAAAGCTTGCCAAAATGTTCTTGAAAGCACTGACCCCGACATTGTTGCTGATATTTCTAAAAACGGTATTTATCTGCTTGGCGGTGGTGCAAAGCTTTACGGTATGGATAAGCTTATCTCTGAACAGCTTTCTGTTAAGGTCAACCTCGTTGACGACGACGGCAGGGGAGCATTAAAGGGCGCATACAAGGTGCTAAAGAATCCCTCTATTATTAAAAATAGTGATTATCAATTTCGCTCTATTCAAAATCTTATTGTAAACGACGAGATTTAAAAATTATTGAATTAAGAATATTCATCGACGCATAAATGTGAAAATTATGCGTCGGCTTTTTTATTTATAAATATAATTATTTCGACAAAATGCGCTATATATGAGTGATTATGCACCAATATAAAACAGAAATATTACCAAAAAGTGTAAAATAAAAGTGAAAAATCCTTGCATTTTACAAATTTATGTGTTATTATGTTTCCACAATAAACACAGGAGGTAATAAAAATGCAAACAAAAGTTAAAGTATTAATTGGTGATGATTCAACAGAATTCGCCAACAGTTGTGCCAACGTTTTAAAAAGCTACGGAATGGAGGTTTTTCTTTGTAAAAAAGACGGTAAAAGTATTATAGAAAGCATTGAAAAACTCGAGCCCGATATAGTGCTTGGTGATATATTTATGTCTAACACTGATATGCTTGGAGTTTTAAAAATTGTAAAAACTCTTGACCTATCAAATAAGCCACAGATTATGATAATCTCAAGCTTTGATAATCCTCAACTCCAAAAGGAAGCATTAGATAATGGCGCGGCGTATTATTTTATTAAACCTTTTGATTTGAATATGATGGCTGAGCGGATAATGATTCTCTCGGGCAACAAGTATAAACAACCCGAAAACAGAATAACCAGCGCAAGCAGTGACCACGATTTAGAGCTTATGATAACCGAGATTATTCATCAAATTGGTGTTCCTGCTCATATAAAAGGGTATCATTATCTACGCGATTCAATTATATTATCAGTTAATAATCCCGACTACATAAATTCTATAACTAAAATGCTTTATCCTACCGTTGCTAAAATGTACAAAACAACCTCCTCGCGCGTTGAACGAGCAATCAGACATGCAATAGAGGTTGCGTGGGACAGGGGAGATATTGATGTTTTAGAATCATATTTTGGTTATACTGTAAATACAGGCAGAGGCAAACCTACTAATAGTGAGTTTATTGCAATGATTGCCGACAAGCTACGCTTACGCCTAAAAGCAAGCTAATAGCAAAAAAATCAAGCCCGAAAGATAGGTAATACTTATCTTTATGGGCTTTGATTTTTTATCTTTGTGGAGAGAATGACGGAAGATTACTTAGATTATCATTTTCATTTCCGTTTGGGATTGATTTTAAATATTCCGTATCGCCTCTGTGTGCAACACCCACACCGGATATTCCACCGCTTTTGGCTAAATTAACCGCATCTTGTTTTGAAACAAAGCTATTATCGGAAAGCTTATATCCTGTAATTCTACCGCTTTCTCTTACTAGTCCAATTATTTTTTTTGCATCAGAATTAGGTGTTGGTATATCATCTAACGTGTTTTTAACAAGCTCATGGCCGTTCATAATATCACTCCTTACATTTTAAGTATTACTATAAAAGCAAAGATTATTCTATGTAGAATTTTGTAAAAAAATAAAAATTGGAAAAAGCTATGGATTACATTTCCGCTAATATCATTACAAAATAAACATACAATACTATTGCAAACGCGAAACAACTTGAAAGTTAAAGGAGTGAATAAGAAATGGCTAAAAACGTAGTACCCGCAGCTCGCGAGGCTCTCAACCGTTTTAAGATGGAAGCTGCTAACGAGGTTGGTGTACCCAACCCATCTTAAAACGGTTTAAGTTACATATTGTTTTTATGGTTTGTCCATTTCGCCAATAAACTTATAGAAAATTCGTACTGATTGCTGGAATGGCGAATTCCTGTGGGTTGCTTTTACCTTGCCATCAGGTAATATTTTCGGTCCTACTTCAATTCTGTCAATAAAGGTAAGTACAGTGTCGCGGTCAAGAACTTCGATATGACTATATTTCTTAGTTAAATCAAAGAACATTTTATAGTTATCAACTTTGCTTTCTTTTGCAGCATCGTCGTTAAACTGTAAAAGTTCTTTTTTTATTTGTGAAGCTTCTTTTTGCAAGGTATCTACCATTGAATATAACCTATCATCTTCAAGGCGTCCTTCGGCGTTGTCTACATAAATTTTATGAATTATAGTGTCAATTGTATTTAGTCTGCTTTGAAGTTTCTCTCGTTGTAATTTTTTTGCGGCTGCTACATTGTTAGATTTTTCATCTTGCATTATGTGTTCTACAATAGAAGAGATTTCTTTATCATTGAGTGAAATCAATGAGTTTAAATCGTTGCGAACAAGTTCTAAGAGGTCAGCATAGCGTATTCTTGTACCAATGCATGGCTCATTTATATCCTTACGTTTATTTATGCAAGAAAGATACCAGTATTTTTCGCGCTCTCCTTTGTAAACCGTTCCGCACGAACAAAGTGCATGACCGCAAAGAGCACAGTATGCAATACCTGAAAAGATGCTTTTGCGTACATGGTCATATTGTTGAAAATCCCTTGTACCTTTGCCCATGTTGTGTTGTGCTTTTTTAAAGATTTCTTCACTAACTAAAGGTTCATGGGTGTTTTTTGTAATTGACCAATCTTCTTTTGCCATTGATAATTTTTTTGTAGACTTAATACTTGCTTTTCTGCTTTTACCAAGAACTGTATGCCCAAGGTAGACCTCGTTTTTGAGAATTCTTTTAACAGTTGTATAATTCCAAAGGTCAGAGACTCTTGTCGCCCCTTTTTCGCTGAATTTATCACGATACAACGCACGGTATTTTAGGGGCGGAATCACACCGTCTGTGTTAAGGTCTTGCGCTATTTTTCGTGAGGAATCTCCGTTGGCGGCAGCATTAAAAATTCGTTTCACAATAGGTGTTGTATTATCATCTGGAACGAGTTGATTTTTATTGTTTTCAGCTTTCTTGTATCCATAAGGTGGACAGGCACAATATAGTCCATCCTGACGTTTGGCTTTGAGTACCTCTTTTACTTTACGTGAAACTTCACGAAGATAGGTTTCATTCATAGCAAGGTTGAAGGCGAACATCATGTTTTCTGATTCGCTATCAAAGTTATCACCAATAGCGATGTATCTAATCCCGTTTTCCGGAAAATACTTTTCAGCGTAAAAACCCGATTCAATCATATCGCGTCCTAATCGAGATAAATCTTTAGTGATTACAACTTTGACGGCATTTTTCTTTAGCTCACTTATCATTTCTTGAAATCCCGGTCTATTGAAATTACCGCCAGAATAACCGTCATCTACAAATTCTCTAACGAGGTTTAAGCCGTTGTCTTCACAGAATTTAGTGATAATCATACGCTGGTTGGTGATACTTGATGATTCGCCCGCTTGAGACTCTTCACGGGAAAGTCTTAAATATGCAAAGGCCAATTTATTTTGTTCGATTCTCATAATACCTCCTTCGACTGAATCGAACCACTATTTAAATTATACATCATATCACTGTCACTTACAAGTGATAGTGGAATGTGTTTTGTGTTTCTCACTCGTTGCTCAATAAGCATCGAAGTTGTTTTATTTTCGTTGAAAACTCTACTGATAACATATCTTGTATCATTAATATCTATATGGTTTCTCATTCGATTTCCTCCTTTCAGTATTTTTTCCAGTTGTTTAAATATTAAACATTTTAAAACTAAAAATAGAATTAACCAATTCAATACTAAAATTACATCCAGTTAATTTTTATGAATTTAGTTTGATTAATTAACTCATAACTAATTAGTGTTAGTAGTATATTTATTTAAAATTTTTTGTAAAGTACAAATATGATATTTGAATCTATAAAACACCTCAAAAACCGCATAAATACTGATAAAAATTTTTTAAAAAATTTTATTTTTCTTTATTATAGGGTGAAAACAACTGCTCATAGTTATTGCAGCTTAATATAGAATAACGTGCGTTTTTAGTCACACTTAAAATGTTATTCTTTTCTGCTTTGGTGATAATTTCGTAAATAATACTTTTAGATTTATCATATTTTTCCGACAGTTTCCCGTAGCTTGTTAGATAACCTATATCGTTAAAGTAACATATAGCTGAATTGTTTAAACTATTTGGTAGAGCAGGGTCTCTATATACAAATTTCAAAAATAGGCTTGTAATTATATCGCAGCTATAATATTTAGCATTAAGAGATTCTAATGTTTTAATATCGCATTTAGGTACAAAAATGAAACCAAAGGATGTTTTGATTCCCTTTATTATGTTTGGATGTCTGAAATTTTTGTTTGCTTCGGTAACTTCAAACCCTGTAATGTATATCGTTGAATTTTCTATTGAAATTAATTTTAATTTGGTTAAAAGTTTTAAAGTTTCTTCAAAATCTTTTAAATTTAATTTAAGAATATTTTGTAGTTCTGAAAAGCTATCAATATGTACATACGGTTTCTTTGCACTTGCTGAATAGGTTGATAAGGACAACAACATTACATACGAGAACAAACACTTTCCAAAACCGTTTTTAAAGTTAGAAGAAATATTGCTCAAAATTCGTCTAGGAATTTTAATGTAATCAAATAAAATTTTTTGTTCGATACTCAATTCGAATTAACCTCCTTTCTTATTAATAAGTATTAACGAGTCATTAATATATTTTCTTTGCAGCCGAGATAAAAAATAAAAGATAAAGCAACCACACCTTTCAAAAAGCCTTTATTTATGCCAAAAACTGCGTTCTGAAAAACTAATTATCAGAACTTTTACAGGGTTAAATAGGTGTACGATGTGTTCGTTCTTTTTCATCGTTCTGTCCTACCTGTTAGATAGTATATTCAGTTTTTTAAATTTGTAAAATATCGTTCTAATCATCGTTCTGTCGACTGCATTTAGTAGTATATTTACTTTTTTTATTTTGTAAAATTTATTGTTAAAATATTATTTTTGCGCTGTCTTTTGGTAGGATATTCAACTTTTAAATTATATTGAATTTTAGATATTTCTACATTTTATTGACTCGAAAATATAAAATGATATAATTATT
>JAZNZF010000043.1:0-18187 GCA_045594795.1 Acutalibacteraceae bacterium
TTCCCGAAGCTCCTGTAAAAGAAGGCTACAACTTCTTAGGTTGGGATAAAGACGGAACTAACATTACCGAGGATACCGAGATTCATGCTATGTTCGAATTAGCTGCTCCTACAACCTACACCGTAACCTTCGTTGATTGGGTTGGCGCAGAGATTTCTACTCAAACTGTAGAAGAAGGAGCTGCTGCCGAGGCTCCTGCAGACCCAACAAGAGAGGGCTACACCTTTGCAGGTTGGGATGTTGCATATAACAACATTACTGCTGATACAACCGTAACAGCAACCTACACAATTAAGACCTTTACCGTAATCTTCGTTGATTATGACGGTGCAGAGCTTGATACTCAAACTGTAGAGTACAGTGCTGGTGCAACTGCTCCTGCAGACCCAACAAGAACTGGTTATACCTTTACTGGTTGGGACAAAGCATATAACAACATTACCGGTGACTTAACCGTTACCGCACAGTACACCATCAAGACCTTCACCGTAATCTTCGTTGACTACGATGGCACAGAGCTTAAGAAGGAAACTGTAGAGTATAGTGCTAGTGCAACTGCTCCTGCAGACCCAACAAGAACTGGTTACAACTTCACTGGTTGGGACAAAGCATATAACAACATTACCGGTGACTTAACCGTTACTGCACAGTACACCATTAAGACCTTCACCGTAACCTTCGTTGGTTTTGGCGGTGCAAAGCTTAAGGAAGAAACTGTAAACTACGGCGCTGCTGCAACTGCTCCTGATGCTCCTGCAGTAGAAGGCTATGACTTCACTGGTTGGGACAAAGCATATAACAACATTACCGGTGACTTAACCGTTACTGCAAATTACGAGAAAATCTTCACCGTAACACTTAAAGACGCTAAGGGCAAGTCTGTGACTTTCAAGGTTAAACCTAACGCAACCGTTCCTGACGCAGACGTTCTGTTTTTCGAAGCCACTATCAGTGAAGTATACGGCTATACCGTAATGAAAGAAGATGACGGTAGAGTTGTTTGGAACGGAGATGTAACTGCTCCTATAGTGCAGGATAGCACATTTGAAGTACGCTATCAGCGTGACGACAGTCTTAAGACCGTAGTAAAAGTTTACGACTTAAACGAAAAGGAAATTATGTCTAAGACTATGCCTTACGACGCAGCTATCGAGCTTGCTTTAGATGAAGCAAAATCTTGGAGAGATGCAGAGGGTAATGTTCTTCTTGCAAGCGCAACAGGTACACTTTATGCTGTTGGCGGCGCAATGGAGATATACGCAAGTGCAGATCCTGCAATCGATGCAGATGTTGCTATCGTAGGCAAGGTTTTAAGCGCAGATGGTAAACAGTTCTCTGTATTTGCTCACGTAAATGCAGCTAACGTAACTTCTTACGGTATACTCTTTGCTTCAAAAACCTTTGTTGATAATAACAGCAAGGATGCTATCACTGTAGATGTAGCTGGTAGCTCAAGCGTTAGAAAAACAGAGGCTGCTGCAAACGGCAAAACAGACTTTATGGCAACATTAGTACAGAATACCAACGGTATCGGCACCAAGTATGCTCGCGCATTCGTAAGATTTGACGATGATGGCGACGGCATTGCAGACCGTGTTGAGTACAGCAATGTTGTAGTATCAGCAGAATAAGGAGGGTGAATTATATGAAAAAGTATATCGCACCCGAAATTAGTCTGATTAAAGAACTCAATGCTGATTTTTGTGAGGGCGGACTTGACGCCTCTATCAAAAACGCAGGTGAGCTTAGTTACACTCAGTTAGAGAGCGTAACCTTAGATATGGAAGCGTAAACATATTACATACTGTTAACTTCTGATATCTGAAATCTTAAATTTAAAGAAATTCCTTTAGTTGTTTATTAACAACCCGTTCTGCCGCTTTTTGCGGCAGAACGGTGAGGAATACCAGCATGTAGGAATTAAGGCTAAACCGCTAAGCTGCAAGGCATTACCTTTGCAGCTAAGCCTAAATATCCTATGGTGACAATAGCCGAACTATTTACGGTTCCGCCGTCACCTTTAATTGAGTGGGTTAGCTCACTCTATTTCGCACCAGAGCAAAACGCTCTAAAATTTGTTCACAACTTAAAATATAATTAGTTAACTCACTTAATACACGTGCTAACTTTAGCACACATTAGCAAGGAGAAGCTTAAAATGATTAAAAAAATTACAGCTTTAATTTTAGTTGCTCTTATGACATTTTCTCTTGCCGCTTGTGGTGGCAATAAAGATAACGTTTCAAGCACAGCAAGTGATTCACAGGTAATTGCAGACGTTGAATCTGCAGCTCAAAAAGAGGATGGCAAAGACGCTTCTAAACAAGAAACAACCGCTTCTAAAGATAACACTTCTAAAGAGGCAAACAAATCAGAAACTGCTAATACAAGCAGCAAAACCAACACCGCAAGCAAGATAACAGGTGTTGTATCAGGTGGTAGCACAGGTGGTAACAAGGTAACCGTTAAAGACGACGGTACTTCTATCAAGGCTATCAGCGACCTTAAGGTAAACGAAAAAGGCTCAGTACTTGAAAATCTTAACCTTAAAGGCAAAACAATTACTATGGCTATTACTGAAGAACCTCAGTACAGCACAGCAGCTTTCAAGCGTTCCGTTAAGGCTTTCGAGTTAGAGTACAACTGTAAAGTTACACTTAAAAAATTAGGTTTCGGCACATACAATCAGCAGGTTGCTCAGGCAAAGGCTGCTGGTGATATCTATGATATCTGCTTCTTACACGGCTCTTATTTCCCTGCTTTAGCAATCGATGATATCTACGAGCCACTTAACAATTATCTATATAAGGACGACGTTGCTACAACTTCTACTTCTGGCGGTATCGACCTTAACAAAACCTCTTACTACGCATACAAAAATAAGGTTTACGGAACATGTGACTTTAACGCTGCATACCCATATCTTATTTACTATAATAAAAAGATGCTTGCTGACCGCGGTTGGACAGGCGCAAGAGACCCAAGAAAGATGGCTGAACGCGGCAAATGGTCTTGGTCAGTGATTGAGAAAATGGGTAAAGAATTAACCGACAAGGATAAGGGCAAATATCTCCTTTCTCCTTCCTTCACTTTTGGCCGTGCTATTCCTCTGGCCTTCGGCGCACAGAATATTATTTTCGACAAGAAAACAGGTAAATATAAGCAGAACATTACTTCTAAAGAGTATATGAATTCTTTGAAATATAAGCAAAAGCTTTTACAAGGTGCTAACGGTATCGTTAAAACTGATGGCACTATTAGTTTCGAAGATTTAACAGCAGGCGACGTTTATATGTGGTGTGAAGAAGCTGCTAAATATATCGAGCTTGTTCCTGCTGTTAAAAAATCAAGCGCATTTGGTAAAAAGAAAGAAAATATCGGTATTGTTGAAATGCCTCTTGGCGACACCAACAAAGATAGATACCCAACAGGTTGGCTTACCGCCGTTGCTTGCGGTAAGGGCAAAGACCCCAGAGTAGCTATTGCTTGGAATATTTTCCGCTCTAAATACCAAGACCCAATGGCAAATCAAGATGCAACTGCATTTAGCAAGGCAGACGAGAAATATATAAACGATTTACTCGTTGGTAACATTGCTCTTGACATTGGTCGTTTCTATTCATCCGATGAAGATACTGGTGTACTTATCACTACACAGATGGACTATTCTATCCGTCAGGGTGCAGACGTAGCAGCTACTGTTGCTTCTTATAAGGATAAGGTTCAAGCTTGTATCAACTTCGCTTGTAAATATAAATAGGTAAAGATAGCAAATTTGGATAGAGCGTTAAAGTTATCGCAAACCAAATAGCTTACGTCTTTCTTTAATCTAATGCATTAAGCGCCCTGGTTTTTTGGCTCGGGCGCTTTTGTAATAGCATAATAACCATATTAACGCTTGCTTAACATAATTTAAAAAGAGTAAAAGAATAGCCACCCTACAATGCTTTGTGCATATAGGGTGGCTTTGTTCGTATTTGAAATAGTTTATTCGGTAGCGTCTTGCATAATTTGCTCGGTATCGTCGTTTATAAGCCCTAATTCGCGCAGAGTTTTTTCGCCCTCGCCAGCGTTGGCTTTCATAAACGGCTCTATCATATATTTAAACATAACGGGGAATATGCCTGCTTGGGTTGAAAATGCGTTAAAGCTTGGTATAAGCAGAACAAACAGACAAATTGCAATACCCGTACCTACGTATATATCTATAAGCAAAGGCAGTAGGATTACAGCGTAGGATACCAAGTGGGCAACAAGAATTAACATATTGCGCCAAAAGCCCGCAAATGATAGCAGAATGGCGTTTTTATATAGCTGTCCTAAACTTACCTTAAATGTTAGCATAATTGCCGAGGTGTAGTATTTTACAAAGGTTATAAGCAGTAATGAGAGGGCTGAAATTATCAGCATTAGTGTGTTTTGTCCCTCTGCGGTAACCATTGTGTAAAGCGAGAAAAGTGAGAAGATAAATATTATGTTATTGATTAAGCCTGAAATTAGCGCAAGCTTCCAATTTTCGCGTATAGCATCGAAATAATCCGACGAGAATGCGTGCTTTTCACGGTAAGAAATACGGGCTATGCGCGCCATACCAACGCCACCCAGTCCGCTTGGTATAATTAAAAGGTTGAGAAGCAGGGTAAGGCAACCGCAGTAAAGTAGTTTGCCAAAGCTACGGAAGTAAAGTATAAAAAACTTTATAAAACCGCGTTTTTCGGCGCCATCTTTTTTTACGCCAACCGAGGTGTTTTGCGGTGAAGGAAACGATGACATAGGTTGTAATAACTCCTTTAAATATTAATATAATTAATGATACCATATAAAATGAGTGATCGCAACATTAATAGGAAAAAGTTTACATTTTTGTTTTTATTTATAAAAACAAAACCGATAAAAAACACAATAATCGACTATGTAAAAAATATGCGCAAAAAGGGTCTAAGTTCTGCAAAAAGAGAGCAATATATTTCGAATAAAACCTATTGACAAAGCAAAAATACGCGAAAAAATACAGACAAAAATTAAAATATATACAAAATGTAATCCACGTTTTCCGCATAGTTTTCCACAACTTTTTTTGTAAAACCCCGATTGTTACAAGGTAAAATAAATTACAGACCTGATTTTCGGGGGAAAACGTGGGTTATTTTGTGGATAACTTAGACTGTATAAATTTAACACTTGTCCGCAACTGCATATAGGTTTACAATTTGTATAATTAAAAATTTAGCGGTGTAGGCCTAACCTTACAAAAGGGAAAAGTCAAGTAAAAAATTATTAATTTTCTGTAATAAATTGGCGAAATTTGTTACAACAAGGGCTTTAAAAAACTGCACTAAGTAAAATCCTTAGTGCAGAAGTGTTTTTATGATTTACAGCTTTTTATTAAGCATTGCAACCATAACGGTGATGTCGTCGGGATGTTCTTGATCTGCGCGTCGGCGCGCGCTTTCGGCGATTCTTTCGGCAAGCTGTTGAGCGGTCAGGTCAACGCACTCCTCAAGTTCGGTGCTAATCCAGTCTGTGCCAACTGCACATGCGCCGTCACTAAGCAGAACCACCGCGTCGCCGTTTTTAAGGGTTATAGCAGAGCGGTCAAAACCGACTTCGCGTAGAATACCAACGGGTAGGGAATGGCTTTCGGCTCTGCCCACTTTACCGCTACGGCGAACTAAGGTTGGCGCGGCGCCTGCCTTGTATAGCTCGGTTTCGCCAGTATATAGGTCAACACAGGCAATGTCAACGGTGGATAGTGACTCTTCAGAAGATTTATAGAGCAGAGCAGAGTTTACAATTCTCAAAGAACAGTCGAACCCAAAGCCCGCTTTTAAAAGTCTTTCGGTAAGCCCCGCCGTCATAGCGCCGTCTACGGCAGCTCTGCCGCCTGTGCCCATACCGTCGGAAATAAGTAAATAGTATTTGCCGCTACCGTCACCGAAATACGAATAGGCATCACCGCATACACCCATCTCGTTAGCGGGGAGCTGCATAACACCGATTTCGAGGGTGATGTTTGCGCGCTCGGTGAGTGTAATGTAGAAAATATCCTCAACCCTTTGCACAGTCGGTGGCTCAAAACGGCGCTCGCAAGCAAGCTCTAACTGGTCTAAGATGCGTTTGCGGTTTATAATATTTTCACCGATACCGTGAAGCTTTGCCTCGATACTCATTCTACCGTACTTGTCTGTAGAGCAGCTGCAGTCGGTGGTAAGCAGACCGATTTCGCGCAAAGAAGAAACGACAAGCTCAGCGGTGTCAAGGTCGTAATGACGCGCGGTATCAAATTCGTGGCTCAAGTCTAAAAGCATATCCGAGATTCCGTCGAACTGGTCGGCAACAACACCGCGCACACATTCAATTCTATCCTCAGCTGAGAGTCTGTTAAGATACTCTGTATAATGGTTTTTAAGGCTCTGTTCAAGCGACTGTGCACGCAAGCATTTTTTGGCGAATTCGGGGGCGGCGGTAGCAAGACTGCTGTCACCCTCGCGTATACCGTCGGAGAGCTGACCCAATGCCCGAAAGGTTGCGTTGCGCTCGGTTTCCCAACAGCTAATTCTAAAAGAACAGCCTTGGCAGACCTCCGCCTCGCATCGCGTAAACATAGTTGAGGGGTCGGGGGTGTTAATGCGACGCAGTCGCTTCGCAACCTCGTCGATAGTGCCAGAAACATCGCAGAGCGCCGAGCTTGCACATTTTAGGCGCATTACAAGACTTTTTCGCATACCCTCAAGACTTTCAAGCCTTACGGGCGGCGAGAATAAAGCTGCGGCTATTACGCATATATTTTTAGGCAGAAGCAAGAAGACGGCTATGCCAAGCAGAATTTCTATAACCATAGCAACGCTGCCTGAATCTATTCCAAAAACGCCGATAGAAATTAGCGAGGGGACTAAAAAACCGAGTATACCCATAACCCTACTGCTTGAAAACAGCCCAGATACCATACCGCTTAAAGCATATAGGCATACCATTTTTGCATCTCCCTGACAGAGTGACACCGCAAAGCCTACCGCCGTTCCCGATATTGCGCCGCCCGACACACCGCCAAACCGCGCGGCAGAAAGAATAAGTATAACGGTAAGCGTTCTGCCAATAGAAAAACCGCCTATTGCTACAGGCACTAACGCCATAAATACAAGGTCAACGCTTATTACCATAGAGGCAAGCTCTTCGCCCGAAAGACCCACGCCCGAGGTTATGTCTACTTGCAAGGCTCTTGAAACAAAATATGTAAGTCCGCCCGAAAGCACACCCTCGCTTAAAAGCAGTAGTATGTTTTCGTTGCCACTCATACAGGTAACAAGGTTGCAGACGGTAAGGCAAAGCAACACCGTAAATGCACAAAACGGGGGAGTGCCTGCAATTTTTTTAATGCCCACTGTAAGCAATCGTATGCTAATGGCGGCAAAAAGAGCCGCTATATATCTGAAGGGAGTTTCGGCAACGGGTAAAAACAGATACCCCAAAAAAGCGCCGATGCCGCCCGTAAGGGTAAAGCCTGTGGGTAGGGCGGCGGATAATATAACGCCAAGCGGTGTAAGGGTTGAAAGCAGTTTAACCTGCGAGGAGATAAAGCCACAAATTGCGCATAATAGCCCCGCACCAACGGTTCGCATAGCAACGGGCATAGCCTCTAACGATTTTAATCTGATAGGATTTACGCGGTCCTTCATTTTTAACACTCCGTAATATATGTATTTGGTAGCAGACACGCTGCCGCAAAGTTTATTATATTACGTAGTGCTTAAAAAATATGTCGTTATGCCGTGCCGAGAATTATATAGTTTTGTCATCCCGAGTTTGTTTTTGAGGATTGTTAATAAATTGTTTACTTATTGTATAAAATGTGGTATAAAATAAGGTATATATTAATGGTGGTGATTATATGTTTTATAGGTTAAGAATGGCTTTTATGCGTTTTATGGCTGGGCGCTACGGTATGGACAGCCTTAACAAGTTTTTACTTATAGTTTATTTAGCGCTTGCGTTTATTAATATGTTCGTTTTAAGAATAAACGGCGCAGGTGTCGGCTATTATATTATTTATTTTATAGAAAACGCAATATTTGTCTGGTTGGTTTTCAGAATGCTTTCGCGTAATATTTATAAAAGGCAAAGCGAGAATTATAAATTCACAAATCTTAGTGCAAAGGTAAAGTCTAATATTAATAAGAAAAAGATGCAATGGCAGTGCCGCAAAACTCACGTTTTCCGTAACTGTCCTAACTGTAAGGCTACCGTTAAGTTGCCACGAAAAAAGGGCAAGCACATCTGTACCTGCCCAAAATGCCGCAACGATTTTAAGGTTATCATATAAATTATTTTAGCGCAGTTTTATACTGCGCTTTTCTTTTTATATAATAATGTTGTAAAAAAATATATAATGTGATATAATATGTATGCAACACATTTTAATAAAGCCTAATTAGAGGGAATACTATCGGTAAAAATGTATTCTCTCCCCTTTGATTAGGCGAAATGTGTTGCAACATTGAGAGATGCGTTTTTCGGTGCGTCTCTTTTGGGGCGCACTTTTTTTATTTTATACACAAGTTTAAAACTGCGCTTTTTTATTTATGGTTGTAAAAAATTATATAATGTGATATAATATGTATGCTACACATCTTAATATGCACATTGTCAGGGAATACTATTTGGTAAAAATGTATTCTCTCTTCCTGACTATGTGCAGATGTGTAGCAACATTGAGAGATGCGTTTTTCGGTGCGTCTCTTTTGGGGCGCACTTTTTTGCTTTTGTATGTTAAAGGGCTTTTGGTAAGCACTATCTCTAAATGCGTTCTTTATAATTATTATACTTCAAAAAATAAAAGAATGTTGCAAGTATACTTATTTTAAGTATACTAAATTTTAAATCAGAGGTGTTGAATGTTGAGAGAAATGGAATGTTATTGTTGTGATTATTTTCATCTTATTTATTATTATGCAGATGATAGCAATTATCCATTATCCGAGCCGCATTATTGTCGTCACAAATTTTCTTTGGTTTACGCCAATGGGAAGGTGTGCGAGGATTTTGTTAAAAGCCCCGCGATAGTATATACAGACAGAGTTATTCCCGATTACTGCGTGAATTACCAAAAGAAAGATAAATAATAAAAAACTGCCGAAGTGAGCGAAACACTTCGGCGGTTTTTATGTTTGTAGGGTTATTCAATTTAACAACTATAAATAATAGAACAAAGGTGGATTTACATTACCTTTCTGCCACCGTCTACCTGATAGCTTTGACCGGTTACGTAGCTTGCTCTATCACTTGCAAGGTAGCATATAACCTCGGCACACTCTTTGGGTGTTCCCGAACGGCCTAAGAAAGACATTTCGGGGTTGCAGTTAATATCCTCGTGAATGTTACCGGGGGCTACGGTGTTAATTGTAATGCCATAGGGAGCGGCTTCTTTAGATAAAGCCTTTGTGAATGCGTGGATAGCGCCCTTGGTCATAGAATAGCTAATCATATATGCAATACCGTAAACAGCGGCTACAGAGCCAAGGTTTACAATTCTGCCATATTTTTGCTCTTTCATAAGCGGTAAAACTGCGTGGGTAAAGTACATAGTGCCAAGTATATTAATGTCGATAAGTCTTTTCCACATATCGCTGTTTTGGCTTGTAAATTCGCCCTCGCCAAAATATACGCCTGCGTTATTAACAAGTATATCAACCTTGCCGTAAAGCTCTACAGTTTTAGCCACAACCTCGCGTACGCGCTGTTCGTTGCTTACGTCGCAGGTTTCAAATGCAACCGTGCAGCCCTTTGCTGAGAGTTCATCGGCAACCGATTTTAAAGCTTCTTCATTAATGTCAACAAGCATAACCTTAGCGCCGCCTGTAGCTATTTGTGTTGCTGTGGCTTTACCAATACCAACCGCAGCACCCGTTACTATAGCAACTCTGTTTTCAAATTCCATTTTAATCTCTCCTTATAAAGTATATCCAGCACCTAATATTGCCGCTTTTGCCTCGCTCATCTTTGGCTGACTGCTATTGTTAGTTGAGGTGTCAAGCACGCTTAGGTACATACCGCCCGAAATTGTGGGGCCCAAAAGCCTGTGTATTTTACAGTGTGTGCCGTTGCAAAGGAACAAGAAGTCGATTTTAAGGGTGCGCTTAAGCTCTAATAAAATTTCAAAGTTGGAGAGCAGTTCCTCCTCACTATCGGCAGTGGTAACGATTTTTGCAATATCGGCACCACGCTCTTGTTGAGCTAAGGCGATTTTTAAAACCTCGTCTTTATCGGCATATCGTAAAAGGTGTGAAGACATCAACACCTCGCCACCGCGCTTATGTATTTCGCGAATTACCGCCTTCTGCTTTTCTACAGCCTCAGGATTTTCGGTAAGCTCTATATCGTTGGGGTCAAAAAGGTCGCCTCTGATATCAACAAGCTTTGCGCCACAATCAAGTCCAACCAAAAGCTCTTCGGTTAGCTCGTCGTCGGTGCGGTCAAGATTGTTTTCGGTAAACCTGAAGTAGTCGGTAATATAACAGGGTTTGCCCTGCATTGCGCTAAAAAGCTTGTTTAGATACTCGGGTGTACGGAACTCGCGAGTAAGGGTTTCCATTTGAAAACCGAATGCGTCGGTACCAACCTTTAGCGCGTCTTTGATTTCTGTAATAAGACCATCTATGGTGGTTTCCTTTAACATTGTGGTTATTATTGGTCTATCGTTATTGATAAACGAAGTCATAACCTATACCCCCTTAATAAAAATAAACTATTACAATTAAATAATAGAACAATTAGTGTGCGGATACAATACGGAAAGGGATACCATTTTACGCTTTTTGATACTTTTTTATGGATTTTATGCTTTTTTTGTTGCATTTGATGATAAAAAGCAATATAATCAAGGTGAAAGCTGGTGAGGTATGTGGAGGGCTTGAAAACTTTAACCGCAACAAAAATTTTAAGTGCAACTACAGTTAATCATGGGCTTAAGGGAACGTATAGTGTCGAAAACCGAAAAAGCTACGGGCTTTCGTTTGCCGTAAGCGGTAAGCTAATTTACCGTTACGGCGGCAAGGCTTATATCTCAGAGGTGGGTCGCGCTTTGTTTTTACCAAAAGGCGCAAGCTATACCATAGAGTGCTGCCAAAAAGGTGTATTTACAATTATTGATTTTGAATGCGACGAGGCGTCCCAGTTCCACGAATTTAAGTCTGTAAAAATTAATTCAGACCCTGCTTTTTTACACGACCATAAAGAGCTTGAAAACCTGTTCCTTTTTAAGAACACCGACCTGCACGCGCATAGCCTTTCGCTTTTCTATTCTATTCTTACAAGGGTGGTTCAAAACAGCGGTCAGTTAGGTATGTATCCTATACTGCGCCCTGCGGTTGAATATATGCAAACCCACATTGGCGAGCCTTTAATTTCAAACAAGCTACTTGCAGAAAAGTCGGATATAAGCGAGGTTTATTTCAGAAAGCTTTTTAAAGAGTGCTATGGTGTATCACCGGGGCAATATTTGCTTAGAATTAAAATTGATAAGGCAAAACAGTTACTGCGTACAGAACAGCTAACCGTAACCGAAATTTCTGCCGTGTGCGGTTACAGTAACGTATACCATTTTTGCGAGATATTTAAAAAGAAAACGGGTATGACCCCCACCGAGTACCGCAAAAAGAAACGGCATTTATATTTGTAGTTTTAAGGTAACCACCGTTACCTTTTAGCGAGTATCACTCTCTATATAAAAACCGGTGCTTAGCACCAAAAAGCGAGGAAAAATATTATGAGTAAAAGAACAGTAATCGTATTCATTGCGGTGACCGGCAACCCAACCAAAGAGAAGCTTATCGAAATGATGGAGGGCTACAAGAAGGTAGGTATCAACGATGTTATTATATATCCGCGTACCGGCCTTGAGGTAGAGTATATGTCAGAAGGATGGCGCGAGATTGTTAAGATTTGTCTCGAGTATGCAAAAGAGAATGATATGCGTGTGTGGCTTTATGACGAGCTTAACTGGCCCTCGGGTTCTTGCAACAATAAGGTTTTCTATAAAAACGACAGTCACTACAATAAAAGATTCCGCATAGAAAACGGTGAAATCAAGGTGCTTCAGGGCGGTTATATGTGGGACCATTCTACATATCCATTCGCCGACTGCAAAAACGATTTATCACCCCTTTTAAGAGATAAAAGCAAATACTTCCTTCGCTATTTAGATGCCGAAACAGGCGAGGTTATAAGCACTAAATATGGTTTAGATATTACAGATGACGAGCGTTCGGCAGGTTCTGACCTGCTTAGCATAGAGGCTATGAAGGGCTTTCTTGAGTGCACCCATCAGACCTACTACAACTGGTTCTCGGAGTATTTTGGTAACATTATTCCAGGTATCTTTACCGACGAGCCACATTTTGAATATGGCCGCTCTAAAGAGGGCTGTATGCAGTATCCTTATTACGAAGGTATTTGCCAAGACTACCGTGAGGCTTTCGGTACCGAGCTTTTAGAGGATATGCTACTTCACGAAAACCGCGAGCCTGATAATAACTTTATTAAAAACTTCAACGTGCTTTTGGGCAAGCGCTTTAGAAAGAGCTTTGTTGGTACTATTCACGACTGGTGTGAGGAGCACGGCGTAGAATTTACAGGACACTTCTTCCAAGACGATTCGTCAGCCGGCTCGGTGCTTTCAACCGGCGATATTTTCGAGGCTCTCGACGGTTTACATATTCCCGGTGTTGATGAGATTTACACAAGGCTTACTTATGATGAGAGTCATTTGGATTTACCCGCAAGCTGTGGCTCTACAATAGATTTCCTATATTCTCAGCTCCAGAATATGCGCCACCATGGTAAAGACGGTGCAATGGTAGAGTTGTATGCCTTAGGCCCCTATAATATGTCCTTCGCACAGCGTTCACGCGCAATTTGGTATGCCGCTGCATTTGGTCTGACCCACTACTTTATTTCTCTTGGACACTTCGACGGCAAGGGTAACTATAAGCGCAGCCAATATTTTATGAACTCGTCTTATGCTCTGCCCGACCATGAGGGTATGAAAGACGTTTCTAAGGCGGCAGAATTGGCTATTCCTTTTGCCGATAAAATTCCTACCTATAAGGTTTCTATTCGTTACCCCTACAACGCAAACCTAAATAACGTTGAGAAAACGGATATTATCGAGTACGATTTCATAATGAAAGACTGTATTGAGATATTTGGTAAAAACCAGATTCAATGGAAGCTTATCCGCGAAACCGAAAAAGCGGATACAGACGTAACAGTTTCTTTTGGTCCTTATGGTATCTTAGAAGAGAATACAGGTGTTTACTACAAAACTGTATCCGATATGTTTGCAGCTGTAAAGGGTAAGCTTTCAAGAGATATTACAGTTACCGAAAAATCAGGCGTGCTTGCACACGACGTATTCGTTCGCACCTACACCGATGGTAGCTTTATGGTTATTAACCGCAGTGATGAAAACGGTAGCGAACGCGATTTGGTGTTACATAAAGACGGCAAAAAGACTATATTCCACCTTTACGATTTTGGCGTATACTATGGCGAGGAGCAAGAGGAAATCTGCAAGTGCGAAGAACTACTTGCCGAAAACGTTAGGGTTGACCTTAACGGTGGTAAATACTTTAAGCGTTGCGAGTTCTTTAAAGGACACAGCTTTGAGTTCGAGGCCGACGAGGATGTTGAGGCAGTTATGCACATCTGCACATACCCCGAAAAACGCGACGTTTATTTAGACGGTGAAAAGATAGAGTACAACCTACCCGAAACCGATTTCACCGACTGCTATAATCCTCTATATACCAAGAGCGAGCCGATTCTTTTCGAGAAAACGCCAAACGCTAAAACTTCAACCCACATTATCACCTTCCCACAAACCGACCGTGCATTTTTACCAATGGTTATTTTAGAGGGTAAATTTAAGTGGGTAGAGGAGTTTGACCCTGCAGATAACAAGGTTCATCTTAAGGTTAAAAAGGCTTCCGATTACATCAACCCCGAGGTAGAAACCCCGTTCTACAAAACCGCAAGCTTGCATTTTGATGTTACTTTACCCGAAGGTAAGGGCGCTGTAGCTCTTGTTAACGACTATCACGGCTTGGTAGAGTTTATCGTAGAGGGCGAAACGGTTGCCAAGAAGGGTAGCGCACCTTATAACTTTGAGATTCCAGATAAGTATGCAGGCAAAACCGTACATTGCGAGGTTAAGTACTACTCAACCTATAGGGCATTGTTCGGCGACCTTGATGCTGTAGAAAGAGACGGCGTAGTATTCAGAGACCATTGGGTTGGCTCGATAACTCCGCTATCTTCTAAAGACGAAACTATTAGCTTTAACGGATTACAGGTGTTCGCAAAATAACACATAGCTAATATCGTATTTTATCAAATTTAATTAAACTTAAACCGCCCGATATGGTAACACATATCGGGCGGTTTTTCTGTGCAATATTTTATTTATGCTATATCCTTTGTGGTTTTATAGCCGTCTATAACCTTTATTTTAGGGCGCTTTTTAAAGCGTGCAAAAAGTTTTTTCTCGAGTCTTGCAAGCTTGGGCTCGTTGAATACACCCCAGATAAAAAATACAGTTAAAGAGATTTCTATAATAGATTGAATAGCGTGAGTAGTGGTCATAATTTTTACCTCCGTTAAGTTTATTTTCTTTACCTTACAATTACATTATATATAACTGCAAGTCCAAATAAACGTACTTTGGTAATAGTATATGCCAAAATTTACAAATTTATTCAACCGAACTTAAAATTTCCAAGATAACCGAATTGGAAACTAAAAAGCCTTTCTCGGTAAGCGCAAAGCCTTGCTCGGTGGTGGTTGTAAGCCCGTGCTTTGCAAGAGCTTCGGCTTTAGCTTTTATACATTGGCAAGAAATATTAAACCTTTGCTCGAGGGTATTATAGTCAACACCCTCGCGAAGTCGTAGCCTTAGCATAAGATATTCTTCTACCGAGCCACCCTCACCGTCAAAAACGGGGGAGACACCGCCTATAAAGCCGTCGATATCGCGCGGATAGTAGTAACGTTTGCCGTTTAAATAACCGTGCGCCGAGGCGCCTATGCCGATGTATTCGTTGCCCTGCCAGTAAAGTAGGTTGTGCTTTGATTCGTAGCCGTTTTTGGCAAAGTTGGATATTTCGTACTGCCCATAACCTTTGGCTTTTAAAAGTTCTACTGCCATTAAGTAAAGGTCGGCAACCCTATCACTGTCGGGCAGATTAAGGGAGTCTTTAATTTTAAAAAGCGGTGTGCCTTCTTCAAGTTTTAAAATATAAGCCGAGATGTGTGTAGGGTCAAGTTTACACAAAAAGTCTATCGATTCTTGCAAACTTTGCTCTGTTTGGTTTGGGATACCTAACATCAAGTCCAAAGAAATATTAGTAATTCCCGCAGTCTTGCAGTCGGCAACCGCGCGCAGAACATCACTGTTTGTGTGTCGACGCGAAAGCAGAGCTAACTCTTCAGGAATAGCGCTTTGCACACCAAGGGAAACACGGTTAATGCCACCTCTTTTTGTCACCTTAAAAAGCTCTAAAAGATTGTCGGCAGGGTTGGCCTCAATAGTTGCCTCCTCAAAACTACCAAAACGCTTGGATATCTCGTTTAGCAGAAACCCGAGCCGCTTTTCACCGATAATAGAGGGTGTGCCACCGCCGATATATAAGGTGCTTACCTCAAAATCTTTGTAATTATCAAGCTCTCTGATAATGGCATTAAGGTAGCGGTCTATAATTTCGTCACAGGGCGTAAAGGAATAAAAATCACAATACGCACATTTGGTGGCGCAAAAGGGTATGTGAATATAAAGTCCGCGCTTAGTCATCTTTATAAACCGTAGACCAGATAACGTCGAAAAGCTGTTCGGCGCGCTCGGTGTTTCCTGAAAGCTTCAGGTAACCAAAAAGCGCTTCAAGACCTGTAGCTGCGTGGTACTGCGCCACGCTTGAATTTTTTGGTGTGTGCTTTTGGTGGGCGTTTCTGCCGCGCTTGAAAACGCTAAGCTCGGCATCGGTTAGCATATCCATTATTGCTTCCATACCCTTTGCCTGTGCATTGGCATTAACAAGTTTTACCGACATTGCATGAAGCTCACCAACGGGGCGTTCTACTAATGCTAACCTGCTGCGAACAAGCAGACCAAAGTATGCGTCCCCAAGGAAAGCAAGGGTTTGTGGGGAGGAAAGAACTTTATCCATAAACTACCTCACATAGTCAAATTCAATATCGTAAACGCAAACGGTATCACCCTCGGCAACACCCATTTTTTCAAGCTCAGCTATAATACCACTTGACTGTAGCACGCGTTGGAAATACTGTAACGATTCGTAGTCGTCGGGGTCAACCGTTTCAAGAATTTTAAGTAGCCACTCGGCTTCGATAACAAACTTGTCCCCATCCATATGAATAGTAAAGGCATTGCGGTCGGCTTCGGTAATTTCGGGCTCGGGTCTGGCCTCGGGCTCGTACCTTTTAATAGGTGGAAGCTTTTGTACGCGCTCGGCAATATGGTTTATAAGTGGGCGAACACCCTCGTTAATAGCTGCCATCATATCAAAAACGGCATAGCCCATATCTTCAAAATACTTATGCAAAGCGGCAAGCTCGTCGTCGTCACACATATCGCATTTGTTAAGCGCAATAATCTGCTCGCGCTCTGCCATTTCGGGATTGAATACCTTTAGCTCGGCATTGATTTTCTCGAAATCGTCTTTCGGGTCTCTGCCTTCACTTCCCGATGCATCTATTACGTGAACAAGCAGTCGGCAACGTTCTACGTGGCGAAGAAACTCGTGACCGAGGCCTGCGCCTTCACCCGCGCCTTCTATCAGACCGGGGATATCCGCCATAACAAACGACTCGCCCTCGCCAATGCGAACAACACCGAGAACGGGGGTGAGTGTGGTGAAGTGGTAGTTTGCGATTTTAGGTTTGGCTTCGGATACTACCGAAACCAAGGTGGATTTACCAACGTTGGGGAATCCCACAAGGCCTACGTCGGCAAGTAGCTTTAGCTCTAACCTAACGTCAAGCTCTTCACCGGGCATACCTGGTTTTGCAAACCTTGGCACCTGACGGGTAGAGGTGGCAAAATGCCAGTTACCCCAGCCACCGTTACCGCCTTTTGCAATAACCGTGGGCTCGTCGTCGGAAATATCAGCAACGATTCTGCCCGTTTCGGCCTCGATTACTAAGGTGCCGCGCGGAACACGAATAACCATATCTGGCGCGGATTTACCTGTGCAACGGTTAGGACCGCCCGACTGTCCATTCTCGGCAATATATTTGCGTTTGTAACGGAAGTCGGCAAGGGTAGAAAGGTTATCGTCGGCAACCATTACAACGTTGCCACCTTTACCGCCGTCGCCACCGTCGGGGCCGCCTGCCGCAACGTATTTTTCGCGGTGGAAAGAAACCTTACCGTCACCGCCGTTGCCGGCTTTAATATGCACCTTTGCTATATCTACAAACATAATTTTCTCCATTCTGCCAACTGGCAAACTAATATATTTAATCGGAAAAACCGTAGCTATCTAATTTAAAAATTTTCTTTTTGCCAAACAAATTTAAAATAAAATTAGCCTTATCGTTTGTTTGGCAATTTAAGAAAAAACGCGGTTGCTGTTTGCAACCGCGCCTAAAATCCATAAATGTGGTAATTCGAGTAGCGATTACTGCTCTACTGCGTAAACACTAACCTTTTTGCGACTTTTACCAACACGCTCGAACTTAACCTTTCCATCGATTAAAGCAAAAAGAGTATCGTCCGAACCAAGCCCAACATTGTTGCCGGGATGGATGTGGGTGCCACGCTGACGGTACAGGATGTTGCCCGCCAGGACGAACTGGCCATCCGCGCGCTTCGCGCCAAGGCGCTTAGACTCGCTGTCGCGGCCGTTATGGGAAGAACCGGTGCCCTTCTTATGAGCGAAGAGCTGAAGATTCATCGTAAGCATCTGCTTGCCTCCATTCTTTCTGTTGTATCCGAATGAACTTCGGATAGATGTTCTGAATGTCTGTCAGTCCCTGAATGACCGTACGGAGCACAATCTCGGCCTTATCCTGCGCCTGCTCATCCATCCCCTCCGGGAGAATGCAGCGAAGGTAGCCGGTCTGTTCGTCCACCTTGACGCTAGGCTCCGTGCCTGCGACGGTGAAGAGCGCATTGACG
>JAZNZF010000044.1:0-15549 GCA_045594795.1 Acutalibacteraceae bacterium
CAGATTTGACAGTAAGGACAGGCAACACTACCTGTTCCGCGAGTATCGTTCTTTTAAGCTTAAGCCACGCTTATTATATGTTGGACAACTAAATAAAAGCCCCGGTTGGACGGAAAACACCCACAACCACGACTTTTGCGAAATTATTTTTATTCCATCGGGATGCGGTTCTACAACGATTAACGGTGTTAGGCATAATATTTCTAAAGGAGATATTATTATCTACAACGCTAATACAGAGCATTTCGAGGCAAGCAGTCTGACCGAGCCTTTAGAGATGCTTTTCTTTGCGTTTGATAATTTTGAGGTAACCGACCTTCCAAAAAATCATTTGCTACCACCAAACTACTCGCACATATATAAAGTAGAAAACAATTATACAAATTTTGTAGACCTTTTTAATCAAATTATAAAAGAGCACGAGCTTAAAGACAACTTCTTTGCAGAAATTTCGCAGAATATTGCACGCAACTTAATTATGCAAATTGTTAGAATAATCAACCGTACTGAGTACGACAGTGAGCTATTAAAATCTCACAAGGTTTTATCACTTGCAACAGAATATATACACAATAATTTTAAAAACAATATAACTCTCGAACAGGTTGCAGAATATTGCTATATTAACAAATACTATTTGTCGCACCTGTTTTCTAAAATTAAAGGTATTAGCATTGGTAAATATATTCTCGATTTACGTTTAGCAGAGGCAAGGCAGTTACTGTCCTCTACCCCACTTTCCGTAGGCGAAATTTCCGAGCGGTCGGGGTTTAATGATTCGGGGTATTTTTGTAGAACTTTTAAAAAATACCACGCGGTTACACCTATGCAGTACAGAAAGGAGCATCGAACAATTAAATGAAAACTGACGGTATAAATAAATTCAGAGCCGAGCAGAATATTTCGTTTGCAAAAAACGTTATGATGCTTGCTTTCGCACAAATAGTTGTTAAGGTTTTAGGCTTAATTTATAAAATAATTATTGTAAATATTGAGGGCTTTGGTAACACAGGCAGCGGTTATTATTCTACCGGATACCAAATTTATATGGTGCTATTGGCAATATCTTCAATAGGTATACCTAACGTTGTTTCAAAGCTTGTTTCCGAAAGGGTTGCAAAAGGCGACCATAAAGCTGCCTACAGAGTTTTTAGTGTAACCTTTAAAATTGTTACTGCTATAGCCTTTATACTTGCTGCATTACTATTCGCATTTGCAAAACCAATTTCGGTAGCGTTATTTAAAACCGACGGTGTTGCTTATACGCTTATGGCTTTAGCCCCCGCTGTTTTGTTTGTTTCCTCAAACTCGGTATTAAGAGGCTATTTTACGGGTCTTGGCTCTCTTAAATCCACAAGCATTTCAGAAATTGTTGAGCAGTTCTTTAACTGTTTACTTTCAATTTTGTTTGTGTATATGGCAGTGGGCAAAGCAACGCCGATTATGGCGGCGGCAGGTAACGTATCCACCTCGGTGGCGGCGCTTATTTCTTTGGGATATATGATAAGCCACTTTATGCTTCGCAGAAAATACATCCGTTTAGAGTGTAAAGAGCAAACAATAGAAAGTGAAAAAATCAACACACGCGCACTTATTAAAACGGTTATATATCTTGCGGTTCCTGCGGCATTTGCCTCATTGGTTTCAACCCTTAGCAGTAATATCGACTCGATAACGGTTAATCAGTTCACGCAGGATATGGGCGCATACGGGCTTATGTCTAAAACCGAGACTTTGACCCATCTGCCTTTAGCCTTAGGCGCAACGCTTTTTACTGCGATTGTTCCGGTTATATCCTCAAAGCTTAGCGTTGGCGAATACGATGCCGCGGCAAAAAGATTAAGTGACACCCTGTTTTTAAGCAACGCAATTATGTTACCTTGTGCCGCAGGATTTATAGTTTTAGCAGACCCGATATTGCGACTGCTGTATCCAAACGTATCCGACGGTGCGTTACTTTTACAGCTACAAACCGTTGCAATGATTTTTGCATCTATTGCGTTTGTATTAAACGGCGCATTTTACGGTATGGGCAAGCAAAAGTTCCCTGCTATAATTCTACTGTTCGGCGCAATACTAAAACTTTTGCTAAATATACTTGCGCTATCGGCATTTAAGCTTGGCGCATTAGGTGCGGTTATCGCAACTATAATTTATCAATTTGCGGTAACCGTTGCAGAATGGGTAATTTTAAAGAAATACATCACAATTAAGATAGAAATAAACCGCCAAGTAATAAAGCCGCTAATTTCTACAACAATTATGGCGGCGGTTGTCTATGTGTGCTACTTGATACTTAGTTTGCGATTTGGCAATACGGTAAGCACCTTAACCTCAATAATTGTTGGTGTGCTCGCTTATGCTATATTGATATTTAAGCTAAAAATTTTCACAGAAGATGATATTTTACTGTTGCCCATGGGTAATAATATTTATGCTCTATTAAATAAAATTAAATTAATGTAAAACAAAACACGGTAGTTTTAAAGCTACCGTGTTTTTATATGCCTATCACGAAATAAGTTGCCGCCGAGGAAATACAGAAAACGAAAACTAAGATTTGTAAATACTTGTTATGCTTTTTACTGTTTCTATTTAGCCAACCTATCGCTACCGCACTAAGAGGTATCAATGGCACCGCATAGCGAATATTCTGTGTGCAGGTGAAGGGATACTTCAAGCAAAACCAATAATACATAACCACAATGGTTAGCATTAATATCAGAAGAAAGATAAATATTGGGTTTTTGAATTTCTTTTTAATAAAGGCTAAAGCTGTTGCTACCACAGATAAAGCGCCAACTGCTACCCCACTCCAAAACAATAACACACCTACTACAGATATTACAGGATATGTGCCATTATTAATCCACTCACCAAACATAGCCGTTTTAAGCAAGGCTATTGTTGGATTATATTCGTAGTACGGGTCTCCCCACATATCGTAAACGCTTAAGAACTGATGTGGGCTAAAGTCGAATAGACGCTTTATAGCCGAAAGGTTACCGATATATTGGGGATTATCGAGAGAAAGCATTGGAATATAAGTAAAAGGTACATCGTTTAAAATATAATTTCGTACACTCCAAAATAGGCCCAACGGTACACAAATTACTGCAAAAACTAAAAACTGTAGTATAAGCTTTTTAGTAACGTCGCCCCTGCTTTTAAATAATTTATAAAGGAAAACAAAAGCAATAGCAGGCGCTACCATCCAAGCCGAAAGCTTTGTAATCATACCAAAGCCTACACAAAAAGCAATTTTTATAATATCCCAAAGCTTTTGAGTTTCGTACCAAATTACTGTATAATAGATAGCCGCTAACATAAACAACACAGATAGTGGGTCGTTATTTATACTGCCCGAAAAGACTATAAGCGTTGGGTGGAATGCTACTATAAGCATTGCAAGAACCAAACTGCCATCCTTTAACCCGAGCTTTAAAAACAGTCTGTAGCAAACAAGCATTGTTAGTGCAGAGTAAAACAGTGATAGCATTTGCAAAGCCTCACAGGCTGCCGAATAACTAATCCCCAAGCCCGTTAAAATGTGTAAATAGGCAGCAGATATAATATGGTGCAAAGGCGGATGGTAAAACTGCCATACCTCTCTTACATCAAAACGCGGAAGTGTAATAAAGTTGTTATAAAAATATTCAATATACCCCGCGTGACCTATACCGCCACCAAATTGCTCTACATCATGTTGACGAACAGTAGCGCCCGTGTAAAGTACGTAAGCCACCCGCAAGATAAAACCTAAAATTAATATAATATATATCGTTTTTTGCCAAGTTATTTTGCCAAACACACCAAGCGAATATAAAACGGTTACTAACAAAAATAAAGCCAAAAGAGGCACTGTTAATGACAACTTAAGGTTAGCGGTAACTATACTTAAACAAAATGTAATAGCAAATAAAATTAAAGAAGGATAATTATTTGTAAACGAAAGCAGTTTTTTGCCAAACATAATTATCCTCCTTTTTTATTTATTTTTTCTCGTGATATTCTTTTTCTACGTTAACATTCCAAATGCAAGACTTATCGCGGCTGCCCATCTCAATAACCCCCACAGCACGCATAGCTGTAAGCATCGAATGGTCCATATTATTGTATCTGTGCTGCCCGTTTCTGCCTATACAATATAGATTATCAATTTTATTTAAATAATCAATTACAAGGTCAATATTACAATAGGTATCGAAGTATGCCGGATATGCTTTCTTAACACGTTCGCAGTGCGAATATAAAATGTCTTCCTTTGCAACGATGCCCATAGTTTCTAATTCTTTTGCTACAAAATCGGTTAGCTCTTGGTCGCCAAGTTTCCAAAAGCTGTCCCCTTCCTTGCAGAAATATTCAAGACCTATCCAAACCTTGTTTTCGGGGTCTGATACCATATACGGTGACCAGTTGTTGAATATCTGAATACGTCCTAATTTAACACCCTTATCTTGCACATAAATCCAACAGTCAGGTACGATATTACCGAGTGTTTTAATCTTGGTTTTATTCTTTAAATTAAGTTTATTTACAAGCAAGCCAACCGTTACAAAATCTCTGTACGGTAATCCGCTTGCAGTCGCATACACATCTCGCGGCACAGCCTCGCCCTTAATACCGGTTACAAGCTCGCTTAACGGCATTGACGACATAAAGATATCTGCATCAAGTCTTGCGCGCTTTCCGTTAATGTTACATACAACATAGTCAATTTTATTGTCCGTTTTATGCAGAGATTCAACCTTACAGCCTTTAATAACCTTACCGCCAAGGAATTCTATATCCCGTGCAACCTCTTCCCACAGCTGTCCTGGGCCATATTTGGGATACCAGAACTGCTCAATTAAAGAGGTTTCAACATCTTTAGAGCCTATAATTTTTGAAAAAATATTCTTAATTAATGCTTTAATTGACAGCCCTTTTACGCGTTGTGAACCCCAATCAGCTGAAATTTCGCTTGGGTGGCGCCCCCACAGCTTTTCGGTATAATCCTCAAAAAACATACCATAAAGCACCTTACCAAAGCGGTTAATATAAAAGTCTTCTAACGATAGTTCTTCGCGCTTATTAATTACAGCCGAAAGATACGAAAAACCTGCCTTGATAGTTGTAATAAAGCCCATATTAATCAGGGTCGAGGGTTTAAGGGTTACGGGATAATCAAAAAATTTATTTTTATAATATATTCGAGAAACCCTATCGCGAATTAACATAACCCTATCGTCAGTTTTTGGGTCGGGCCCTATCTCGTTTAAGGGCTTTTCGCGGCCCAAAAGCTCGTCGTCAAACGAGGGCTTTGCTTGTAGTGGCATACGGTTTTGCCACCATTCCATAACCTCGTCACTTTTAGAGAAAAAACGGTGACCGCCAATATCCATTCTGTTGCCGCCTGTTCGAACCGTTCTTGAAATTCCGCCGATTTCGTTTGATTCCTCTAAAACAACTACATCGTATTTTTCACCAAGTTTGAGTAGCTCGTAAGCGGCAGTAAGTCCAGCAGGACCTGCACCAATAATAACAACCTTTTTCATTAAAATTACTCCAAAAATATTTATACTATAAATTTTACCATAAAACCCATATTATTTCAATTATTATAATAAAATTATTTGTGGTTGAGTTTTGTTTAATGTTTTGATATAATGGTTAATGGAAGTCGAAACTGAGGAGTTTTGACATAAAATCTTTGATTTTATAACGAATTTTCAAAGAAAATTCGCCATTACCCATTGCAATGAGTGTCGTGCAAAATCAAATTAAACGATTTGATTTTGCGTGAAGCCACTTAAAAGTGGCTTGTCGAAACACTTTTTGGTGTTTCGACTAACAACAATCATTATAATAATGTATATTACTAAATGGAATAAAAAGGTGTGCTCTTTTTGAATAAAAAAACTAATCAAAAACGAAAGCTTTCCCCTCTTGGCAAGTTTTGTGTGTTTTTACTTGTAATTTTAATTCTTGTTTTAATTATATCGAGATGCGCAGTTGATAGGCGCAGCAAAAACTCCTACAACAACGATGAAGGTAAAAAGCCTTCTTTTTCGAAAGATGTTATGGCAGGTATGTTTAACAAAAACCAAAAGGTTAAGTATGCCGAACGCACCAAAAACACCGAGAAGCTTCAAGTAGAAAGTGCTTACGGAATTTTAATTGACATCGAGAACAACACTATTATTGCCGAAAAAGGCGGAGATACAAAAATATTTCCTGCTTCGCTTACTAAAATTATGACCCTGATTGTTGCGGTTGAATCACTTGATGATTTAAATAAAACCTATACATTCAGAGCAGAAACCATTGACACTCTTTATCAAGAAGAAGCTTCTGTTGCGGGCTTTATGCCAGGCGAAACGGTTACTGCAACCGATATTCTTTATGGCGCAATACTCCCATCAGGCGCCGACGCAACCATTGCTATAGGTGAAATGGTTGCAGGTAGTGAGCAAGAGTTTGTTAAGCTTATGAATAAAAAGGCTAACGAAATGGGTCTTAAAAATACTCATTTTATGAACACAAGCGGACTACACGATAACTATCATTACAGCACCCCACACGAAATGGCACTTATTACCAAATATGCAATGAGTAATAAATTATGTAAAAAAATACTTTCGGCCTACACATACACCACGTCAAAGACCGAGCAACACCCTGAGGGAATTGAGCTTTATAGCACTATGTTTTCGCGTATGTATGGAAATGAGGCAGAAACTATAACGATAAAGGCGGGTAAAACAGGCTACACAACCGAGGGTGGTAACTGTCTTGCAAGCTACGCGGAAAGTGATAGTGGCGAAAAGTATGTGCTTGTTACTACCGATGCTGAGGGTACATATAGACCGATTTACGACGCTATCGAAGGCTACGCAAAGCACGTTGGCAACGGCAAAACTAACATTGTGCCTGAGGTAACAACCGAAACTGTTTATTATTAATCCAAGGAAATATAATATAAGATAGCATGCAGAATACTGTATGCTATCTTTTTCTTTACAAAAGCTTATCAATATCTTCTTCGGAATAAAGCCTTATCCCGTTTTCAAGCAACAGCTTTGCGGCAATACCCTGCCCCTTAATAACCGTTCCATCAAAACAGCCGTTATAAATGCAGTTTGGTGCGCACGATGGACTGCGTTCTTTTAAAATTGCAAGCTTACAATTATGCTCTTTTGCCTTAGATAGCGACATCTCTGCACCGACTTTAAACTGCTTTGTTACATCCTCGCCTGTTTTTAAAAATACTTTATCTCCCACTATTTCTGCCGGTGCTCGCGGACTTTCAAGACCGCCAAAGGTTTCAGGACATATTGGAATAAAGTTATATCTATCGGATATAAGCTGCAGCTTTTCACAATAGTTATTGCCGCCGTTATACTTGCAATTTATTCCGAGCAAACAAGCACTTACAAGAATATTTTCCATAATTCTCACCTACGACAATAGCAAAGCATAAAGCTTTACATAAGCATTTTTTTGGTTAGCTGGTATGGTTGGCATAATCTTTAAAATAATTTTTTTGCCATTTTCGAAATAACAAATTCTCTTTGTTACCCAATGATATTGCCACTCTATTTGCATATTATCAACCGATTTTACCGTAGAGCAATTAAATGTACCATCATTATCGGGGGCCTTGTTATCATCTACAAACACGTCAAACGTACCGTCTACAAAGCCGTTTGAACGAGCGATTAGTAAAAATGCGGTTTTACACTTATCGATTTCAACCACCATTGGCTTGAATTCGCCTGTTGGATTAGAGTGCGCGGCAAAACCTAAATACTTTTTAAAGGCAAAAGTACGTTCTTCTTTATCGGGAACAAACGAGCCCAATGTGGCAATGCGAACTCCCTTTATTTTACCCTCTAATATCTCCTTGATTCGTGCTATATATGCGCCGTTATATATATTCCCTTCGGGGTGATACACTTCAGTTTTTAATGGACTATCTTCATCCATAATCACATCGATATTACAATAAATTTTTGATAAATAGTGGGTTATTAATACTGTTGCCAATGTATGCCCTACCATATTTGGATGCACCCCATCGTTAGTTAAATACTCCCATTTATTGTTTTTGCCAAAAGCATCAAAGTAGGATAAGTGAGGTATATCATAATGTAACGATAACGGCTCGTGCATATATTGAGTGCCATGATGATATGCTTGGTCAAAGCTAAACAGAATAACTGCAATATCCTTTTCTAAAAGTTTACGTATAATGCTTTCATAAGTGCCTTGCTTGTAGTTAGAACGATTATCATTACAGCACCAATCTAAAATAACCAAATCGGGATTATGTGGCAAAACGTCTTCAACAATGCGATGTGTACCATAAGGTGTATCGGTAGCGCCAATACCTGCGTTTACCATAGTTACCTTACTGCCATATTTAGAAAACAAAGCTTCCCACCAATTTGTAAGTTGCTGAACATAACTAAAGGGCTTGCAGTTATGTTTAATTTTACTTTTAGGATTCGACTCGGCATTACAATTACCACCTGCTGTTATTGAGCCACCAAAACAGCATAGTACAATATCCTCGCCGCGCATTGCCTTGCGCATAACATTAATTATTTTAGCACGATTTCCAAGGTTAAAAACACCATTATCCAAATCATTTTCGGTAACTTTTACACCGCAAGAGCTAATAGTGCCCTCTTCAATTTTTGATAAATGTTCATTAAACATAATAACACTTGCCTTTAAATGATATTGCCGCCGACAAATAGCCGACGGCAATATTTTAGTTTATTATTTTGAAAGTAGTACACCGAAAAGTCTAACAAGCTTTTGTTTAGCACCCGACGCTTTATCATAAACGCCAAGCTCTGGTGTAATTTCAATAGTAATATTAGTAGGAGTTTCGTTATAACAAAGTCTGCCTGATGCCCAATGGTACCGTGTTTCAGATTGAATGTTATCACTTGCACCTGCTATTGAGCATGAAAAACTATTATAATCATCAGCAACAGGGTTACCATTAACCTTAACGCTGTAATTGCATTCGGTTATAGAATTAAATCTGTGCATTAATATAAATGCAGTTTTAACATTATTTGCCGTAATAACCATTGGTTCATATTCGCCCTCTGCGTTCTGGTACGCAGTATATGCGTTGTACTCTTTCATGCAAGATATAATGTTTGAGTAATCGTCTTTAGCATTATTACCGTAAATATATGGGGCCGAGTTTTCCTTTTGGAATGAGCCCAAATCAATACTTACACCCTCTACCTTACCTGCCAATATATCATCAATGGAAGCAGTATAGGTATGGCCATAATAATTTGCTTCTGAATTAACGGTGTCTTCGGGAATTTCAGGAACAACATTATCAATAGAATCAATATTATAATGAACCTTGTTTAAATATCTTGTAATTAGCAAACCTGCAAGTGCATGACCAACATTATTTGGATGAACACCATCGTTAGATAAATATCGCCATTCATTTAATTCTTGGAATGCATTTTTGTAGGAAAAATGAGGTAGGTCATAGAACTTAGAAATAGGCTCTTGCAAGGCTTGACCGCCGCCATTAGAATGACTTGCAAAACTGAAAATCATTACTGCTATATCTTCTTCTAAAAACTTTCTAACGCCATTCTCAAAGGTACCCTGCTTGTAAAGCAATGAGCCATCATTTAAAGCCCACTCGTAAACAACAAGGTCGGGTTTTTGGTCCGCAGCATTAATAACATCATCATACATGCGGTGAATAGCAAGGGGTGTATCTGTAGCACCTATACCTGCATTTACAAGGGTGATGTTAATATCAGGGAAGGTTTCTTCAAACCAGTGTAGCATATAATCACTATAGCTATCTTTGTTAAGCGTAGTGGTAATACCGCTTTCAGCTACGGGTCTGTCATGGGCATTACCCTCGGCAGTAATAGAACCACCAAACGTTGCAATAACTATATCTTCACCATTCTTTGCTTTTCTAATTACGTTTGCAAGAGCAGACTGGTCACCAACATTGAAGATACCATTATCAAGCTCGGTAAAATCAAGGTCTACACCCGAAGCATTAATTAACTCTAACTCTTTATCGCGTGGATCGTGATATTGTGTTTTACCAAGAATTTTAGCACAAACATCAACAACGTCAGTAACAGTAACAATTTCATCGCAGTTATAGTCGAATATACCGATGAACTTATCGTCATGATTGGTAGTAACAAGTTTATCGATAATAGCTGAAATATCAGTTACAGTAAACTCGCCTTCACCGGTAAAATCACCGGCTATTTTAATATTATATGTATCGGAAGTAGTCTCACCGTATTTTACATAAAGCTTATCACCAATAGCAAGCTTATGATTTAATGCAAGGCTACCCCCGGTTGCGTTTGTAATTTTTACAAGGTCAAGGTTAGAAAATCCGTCTTGTCTATTGATATCATCAACATAGCTATATACGGTTCTGCCAAAAGGAACATATACTTCGTTTCCATTAACAATACAGCTATTTGTAATTATAGCATCACAAACATCTTCAGAAGAAACATTAACATCAACTGTTATATCGTCGGTAACTTTATCGAAGCAATAATATCCGTCGGTATCGGGTTCTACAGGCTCGCCATTATATGTAACTGTAGTAACTGCACCCGGAATGGTACCAATCTTTAGCTTAAGCGAATCACCCTTTTGAACCATATAAGTATTATCAAAAGAACCGTGAGTTTTAGGCGTTACAACAATATTATCGTTAACCGAGCTAATCTTTACCAAGCCTGAATTATCGTTAAGAATAATTTCAGCTGCCTCCATAACTAAGTAGTTATCGATATAAGAGCCATACTTGTATGAGCGAGTATTAGATTTAATATTCACCTTATTCGCCGAAGCAGTAAAACCAATACGAGTAGTAGCCCATCTACCATCAACATTCACCATAGGTTCGTGAGTATACTCACTCAAATTGTTATTGAGGTAATGGAATGTCTTATGCATTGGAGCAAAGCTGAACGCATATGGGCCATAACCCGAAGATGTATCGTATGACATATAATCGTAAGAAAGAATATACTTCTTATCCACAGTTAATGGCTCTGCAAACATCGTAAAGGTTTCGCCATTCCAATCATATTTAACATTATTAGAACCAGCAGTGTTAGTGCTATAAGCCTTCCAAGTTTTAGTGGGAAACACAAAAGCCTTACCATAATTTTCGTCACCGGTATCGCCAATTTTAAAATCAGATTCCGGGAAACCGGTAACACCCTCAAAATCGTTATAAGCAACTGCGTACTCGGCATCAAAAACCGGAACAACTAATTGGTTAGCTACATTTGAATAATCGTCAGCACATACTTGATATGCAAAGGTGGTTACAAGCATACACAAAGCCACGAATAAAGATACTATTTTTTTCATTACAAACGCCTCCAACATATTTGTATTTTAATTATATCATCTAACTAAATTCTTTTCAATAATATATAACTAATATTTCGTATTTTTGTACAAATCATCTAAACGCAGTTAGTTTTTTTGTGCAATAAAACAACAGCTGGTGCTAATTTATTAGCACCAGCTGTCTTCGTACGCACAATTATTTAATTAAGCAAATTAAATTGTGTAAATTTTGTATTATTATATTTTTTCGAGCCTTTCTCGTATTCACCTTCAAGACTCCACTCAACACCTTTGGGCATATGAGATTCAGCCTTATCACAGCTTTTAAAAACAAGCATTTTGTTATTATAGTTTTGTGAGGTTTAATCCACTATGAACTCGTTAAGCTCGGCAATTTTTTAATTTATATTATTTTGAAAGTAGCACACCAAAAATTCTTACAAGCTTTTGTTTAGCACCCGACTCTTCATCATAAACGCCAAGCTCAGGTGTAATTTCAATAGTAATATTAGCAGGTGTTTCGATATAACAAAGTCTGCCTGATGCCCAATGATACCGCATTCCAGATATAATTTTATCACTTGCACCTGCTGCTGAGCAAGAAAAACTATCATAATCATCAGCAACCGGGTTACCATTAACCTTAACACTATAATCGCATTCGGTTATAGACTGAAATCTATGCATTAATATAAATGCAGTTTTAATATTATTTGCCGTAATAACCATTGGATCGTATTTGCCCTCTGCGTTCTGGTACGCTGTATAAGCATAATACTCTCTGTTGCAAGATACAATGTTTGAGTAATCATTTCCTGCTTGATTACCGAAAACATATGGGGCCGAGTTTTCTTTTTCGAACGAGCCCAAATCAATACTTACTCCCTCTATCTTACCTGCCAATATATCCTCTATAGAAGCGGTAAAGGTTTCGCCATAATAATTAGCTTCAGAATTATAGGTATCTTCAGGAACCTTCGGAACAGCAGTATCAATAGAATCAATATTGTTATAAATTCCACTTAAATATCTTGTAATAAGTAAGCCTGCAAGCGCATGACCAACATTATTTGGATGAAGACCATCGTTAGATAGATATTGCCATTCTTTTAATTTTTCGAAAGCATTTTTGTAAGAAAGATGCGGTATGTTATAGAACTTAGAAATAGGCTCTTGTAAAGATTGACCGCCACCATTAGAATGACTTGCAAAGCTGAAAATCATTACTGCTATATCTTCTTCTAAAAGCTTTCTAACGCCATTCTCAAAGGTACCTTGCTTGTAAAGCAACGCACCATCATTTAAAGCCCACTCGTAAACAACAAGGTCAGGTTTTTTATCTGTAGCGTTAATAACATCATCATACATACGGTGAATAGCAAGAGGTGTGTCGGTTGAACCTATACCTGCATTTACAAGAGTAATTTTAATGTTCGGAAAGGCCTCTTCAAACCAGTGTAGCATATAATCACTATAGCTATCTGTGTTAAGCGTAGTAGTAATACCGCTTTCAGCTACGGGGCTGTCATGGGCATTACCCTCGGCAGTAATAGAACCACCAAACGTTGCAATAACTATATCTTCACCATTCTTTGCTTTTCTAATTACGTTTGCGATAGCAGACTGGTCACCAGCATTAAAAACACCATTATCAAGGTCTTTATAGTCAAGATCTACACCTGAATTAGTTATAATTTCAGACTCAAAATCGCGTGTATCAAAACTTGCAACAACATCTGAGGGATTATCTTCTTGCTTGTTTCCACCAAAATAACCTTCGTTATTATCTCCGCTGTTAACCTCGCCTTTGGTACACCCTTGTAACGCGAAGGTGATTACAAGCATACACAATGCCACACAAAAAGATATTATTCTTTTCATTACATAAACCTCCAATATTTTCATAATTTGATTATATCATTTAACGAATATCATTTCAATAAAGTATAATTAACATTAAATATTTTTGTATATATGCCCTAAAAGTCCCAATTTTTTTTGTGCAAAAAAACAACAGATGGCAAAAGCAATATAGCACGCCATCTGTTTATTCAATATTCCCTACTTTAATATACAAATTGAATTGTGTAAATTTTGTATTATTATATTTTTTGAGCCTTTCTCGTATTCGCCGTCAAGACTCCATTCAACGTTTTTAGGCAGTTCGATTTCTGCTTTGGAATAGCTTTTAAAAACAAGCATTTTACTGCTATAATTTTGTGTAGATAATGCACCAATACACTCGTTTAACTCAGCAATGTTTTTTGGCGATTTTATAAGCAAAATTTCAAAAAGTCCATCGTTCATATCAACCACGTTTTTATCCAAGGTTAGCACACCGCCAAGCGAGGTTGAATTGCAAATTGCGCCAAATATATAATCATCTTCGAATGTTTCGTTATCGGCAGTAAGCTTTACGTGAATAGGCTTAATCTTGCCAATTTCAATAATACCGCTAAGAATATATGCCAAATGGCCTAAGGCGTTTTTAATATTTTGAGGAGTTGCATACGAGGCTTTGGTAAAGGCACCAAACGAAGCAACGTAGGTAAAAATTCTTCCGTTAAAACTGCAAGCATCAAAATAATTCTCGCTGCCGGATACAATGCTTTTAGCACAAGTTAATAAATTTTTAGGCAGCTTCAAGCTGTTAGCAAAATCGTTAGTGCTGCCTGCCGGAATATAGCCAATTTTAAGGTTTAAATTGTTAGACACTACACCCGATACCACTTCGTTAAAAGTACCGTCGCCACCAATACAAACAACCCTATCAAATTCACTACCTCGTTTTGAAACGACATCGTACGCTTCGCAGCTTTTTGAGGTAACGTGAATACTGCATTGCCAACCCGCGAGACAGAATATTTGAAGTATATCAGACAAAAAACGCTTACCTGCTTTTTGCCCAGAGTTTGGATTTATAATAACAAGAGCTTTAGTTTGCATATAACACACCCTATTTAATGATACACACATTTATTAAACATTATGTGAACATTAGGTAAACAAATATTATTTTATATCTTCAACAATACTTTCTGGCGGATTATCCAATACTTCGGGATTCTTAAATATGTTCTTTAAATATTTAAATGCAGAAGCATAATAATGGCCATCACAGATACGCTCGTCGGTAACAACGTTAAAATCAATATAACGGTGCTTTGCAACAGTACCGTCCTTTTCAATGCTATACTCCTCGTATTTTGCACCGTAGGACAAGAACACAGGAAGATTACCAAAATCATAAAGATGATGGAAAACCGGAGGAATACCAAGCGAGCCCATAGAGGTGATAAAGAACGAGCCGTGGAAAGGACTGAGTTTAGTTAAAAATCTTGGTAACAAGCCAAAGTAATCAAGCGTTTTTAGAATATGCACAACGAATTTAAGCAAAATACCGGGAATAAATCGTAAAAATTTTGCTGCAATATCAAAGTTGCTTTCTTCATCTGTCTTTTTATAATCGTCAACTAATTTGTTGAATATATGATAAACATCATCGGCTGTGCAGTCTGGCGTATAATCGGCATTAATACAGGTCTCGGGCGCATCAAGGCGCAAAGACTTCTTTATAGTCATTTGAATTTCGATACCGTTGCGCGCATATATCCTCTGCCCTCTAATAAAGCGGTTTATACCGGGGCGCTGAGAGACTGTACGAACATAGGCTGCCAAAAACAAATGTAACATACCAAAGCCTTTTAGACCTTCCGCGCGCTTTTTAAGTATGTATTTTTCTGCGGCCGTTATCTCAATTCTATCACTGAACAAGTTTGACGAGCCAGAGCGGTTCACCATAATAAATGGTGAAACAGCATTCATTGAATCTATGGTTTTTAGTTTGCGACCTTCTTTAGCCATAACTAAACCTCGTTTCTTAATAATTTATTAATAATTATTATATTACAATTTACATAAAAAATCAATACACAATTCGACTCGGTTCCACAAATTACAACACGCAGCAACCTTAAAACTCCATATAATTTAAAGCTATGCAAAAGTACATAATAAAATATCTTTGCACTCAATATTAAGAAGCATGAATAAAAAAAGTTTTCAAAAACCATCAATAATCTCTTGACAAACCGGAGCTACTTCTGTATAATAGCAGTGTTGTCGAAAAACGGCAACAAACTAATTACGAGGTGTCGCCCAGTTGGTAGG